>JAYSPR010000183.1:0-3179 GCA_043721975.1 Bacteriovoracaceae bacterium | reverse complement strand
AACGAATGACCAAGTTGCCATCTTGGCGATAAACATCCGCTTCATTTTTTGTAAATTGAGCAGCAGCTGTATTGACGACTTTTTCATCATACTCTTTATTTAAAAGAATTTGGTTTGCCACTTTTGTATTGGCAAGATTTTTACTTTGGTCAGCTATTTTCTCATCTTTGAGAGATGATTCAGCTTCGACTTCTGAAGTGATAGCATTAGCATCACTGACTGCCTGGTCACGGGCCTCTAAGGTCATTGCTCTTTGCTCTGGAGTTTGATTTCTCGAATTTTTTTCTGAAGCAAGTAGATTAAAGACTCTCATTGCACTGACTTTTGCCAAGTCGACAGCTGGGGCAATTTGATTGCGGCTATGTCTGTCCGTTTCAATGATTTTCTCGGCAGCATTAAGTTTTTCTAATGCATCTTTGTAAGCGACTGGAGTAATTTTCTGAGCACCTTTTTTTGAAGCCACTTCGAGAATCTTCTTGGTTTCACCAAGATTCGATTCTTTTATTGAGAGTAACTCAAGCCCTTGGTACTGAGTTTGTAGATTCGTTTTGTCTTGTGGTGAAATGAGTGAGCTTTTTTCTGGATGAGCTGTCATGCTGACTAAATTTTTATCTATGGCATTGAGCTCTTTTGGCATTGAGCGTGCGCCAGCTTGAATCGCTGCCAATCTTGCATCTGTGATACTTTCAAGATTTGGTCTGGTCAAGGCAGAGTTATCAATGGCCTTACTCAGATAGGCTTTAGAGTAGCCAAGAGATTCAAATATCTTTTCTGATGATGTCCCTTTACTTTCTAAGTTCTGAGCATCGATTAAGTAATCATTTGCTTTTTTATAAGGTGAAGCCGCCAAGACATCGACTTGGAACTCTTGGGCCTGAGTCATGAGAGAGCGTTGAATTTTGATTTCATTTGCTGGATTAGCTGATTGAGAGAATTTAACAGGGCTTAAATCAGTTGCACAGCCTAATAAACTTAAAATTCCTAGGCCAGTAGATATTTGCAGAACGCGAAAATAATTTTTAGACATTTTGTCCATTGAAGTTCTCCTTAAAGACTTATTGTTCTTAAAAGAATAAATAATATCGAAAAGATTTTCTTCATTCTAAGATGTAGTTTATGTGTAGCTTTCTACACATAAGGACTTATGAGTCTTTCAGATAATAATGGATGGCCTTTATTAAGATTGTTTTGATTAAGAGGTTTAATGAGAGCGTCGTTGCATCCCACTTTTTTGCATTTATCGTATTCGGCTTTGTTGGCATAGGCAGTAAGGGCCAATATTGGTATTTTTAATCCTAACAAACGTATCGCTGCCGTTGCTTCAAGACCATCCATTTTTGGCATTTGAATATCCATTAAGATTATATCAAACTTATTATTGCGGCATAATTCGAGGGCCTCTTCACCATTGCTGGCAAAAGTAAGATGGCATTCTGTTCCTCGCAAAAAGAGTTCCAGTAAAACTAAATTATCTCGAGCATCATCGACGGCTAAAATTCTTTTACCAGCAAATATTATTTTCTGCTCTAAACTTTCAAACTTAGGAGGTATTTGTGATGGTAAAGTATAATTAGTGCCTGTTGAGCGTTCTAAAACAGTCGTTATTTCAAATTCGGCACCTACTCCAATTTCAGAATTTAAGATCGTAATATCTCCACCCATCTCTCGGGCCAATTGTCTTGAAATAATGAGTCCAAGCCCAGAGCCTCCAAATTTTCTCTTCACTGAATGATCTGCTTGTGAAAAAGGTTGAAACAATCTCGCAGCTTGTTCTTTACTGAAACCCACACCCTCATTTTTAACGATCACACTTAATTTATCATGAGTCGTAGAATGTTGAGTGATCGCCACAGTGACTTCAACATCACCCTTAGAGGTAAACTTGATTGCATTTCCAATTATATTGAGAAGAATTTGCTTCATTCGTATAGGATCTAGGTTGTGACCTTGAATGCCAAATTCAGGTTTAACAAAGTTTAAAATGATTCCTTTTTCCCGGGCCTTAAATGAAAGGGTGGATTCAATATCTGTAAACAATTCTTTGAGAGAACATATTTGTAATTCCATTTCTAGACGATTGGCTTCAATCATAGATAAATCTAAAATGTCGTCTATTAAGCGAAGAAGTAAATTTCCATTGCGCATAATAGCAGCTGCGCAGTCATCGATTTCATTGGCCGGAACTTCTCCTCTCGCTATCAATTCCGCAAAGCCCATGACTGCGGCTAAGGGGGTTCTAATTTCGTGAGACATATTCGCTAAGAATAAGGACTTTGCCACCGTTGCAGCTTCAGCAGCAATACGAAGTTTTTCTAATTCCTGCAATTGAAGTTGCATAAAATGGCGTTGGCGTTTTAATTCGACAAAAACTCGAACCTTAGATCGTACTATATAGGGATTGAGTGGTTTAAAAAGCAGATCAACAGCACCGGTTTCATAACCCTCCAAGACAGTCTCATCATTATTTTGTTGTGATGTCACAAATATGATTGGTAAATAAGCATAGCGCTTAACTGCACGTATGTGCCTGGAAAGTTCAGCACCACTCATGCCTGTCATTTCAGAATCTAAAATCGCTAAGCCAAAATCATTAATAGTGAGGGAGGCTAATGCTTCATCAAAATATAGGAAGGAGTGAATTTCAATATCATCTGCTGCAATAAGGTTACTTAGAGCATGAATATTCTCAGGATTATTATCAACCAAGAGTATTTTAGTTTTTTCAGGCTTGATCATGAGACTAGTTCGTTCGATCATTTATAATTCCCAATTTAAGGTAGCTTAGTCATGTCACACATTGGAAAAGAAGAACAATTTTATTCAAGATCAGAGGACAAAAATGGCAATTATGTACAAATCTACACATTTTTAAACAAATCACTCACCCAAATAATTTTTCCCTGTACACTTGATAATCTTATATTCACCAAATATAAAGAATTCTTGAATCATCAAAATATCAGTATTAACATAATCACATTCATTCTCATTCGTATTAAAGAAGGATGTAACTTTTATGGATGCTTATCAATTTACTGTCGCTAAAAATCATTCAGATCTCGAACGCTTTTATCCTCTAATGAAAGAATTAAGACAAAATTTAAGTTTGAGTGATTATTTGAATCTTTATCTTTTTGCTCATGCATCTAATGGATATGAAATTGTTGCCCTAGAATCTA
>JAYSPR010000182.1:0-2570 GCA_043721975.1 Bacteriovoracaceae bacterium | reverse complement strand
ATTGCATTCTTCACTTGGTTATATGAGTCCGAAAGAGTATGCTGAACAAAACCGTTATGCTGCTTAAAAGGGACTCCGTTAAAGTAGGTAAAGATCATTCAGGTGAATTTGAAGTTAGAATTTTAGTTGGCGAGACAGACTACAATGGTGGTTTCAAAAAAATATATGCTGAAAGAACCTTTAAATTCCAAGCTAAAGAATTAAATGATGTATTTGAAAAAGTAAGTTTGGAGTTACCGGAAATTTAACTTTTGAAATATTATTCTCTATTATCATAAAAAAAGGGCCCAAAGGCCCTTTATAGTTTAGTTTTTAGAAATTAAAGTCTCTTTATTCGAAACGACTTTTGACATAACACCATTGAATGGAGTTTCTGCTACATAATATATTTTGTAGCTTCCATTAGGAATTGTGTTTGTCCTGAAACCTAATCTCATATGCTCCACAACCTGAGTGTTGAGTCTCGTTGCAACGATTTTCCCCGATGAGTCTTCAACATAAAAAATGACTCGTTGAGGAATGACTGGAGAGGCATTTATATCAATATCGAATTCAATTCTGCCAGTTTGGGGTTTAGATAAATCTACCCCCTTTGATCCAGCAAATTTAATTGTGCTTTGGGGCTCATGATTCACTACTAAGAATTCATGAATTTGAGATTTTTTGTTGGCAGATTTTGCATACACTTCATAACGACCGTCTTTAAGAACAGCTGTATCGATTGTCATTCCGCACTCTTTTGTGGATGCACCTGAACAAGCAACCAGGTTTAACATATCAGTGTCACCTGTCACTACCACTTCACTTGCCGCTGGCTTAGAAAGGTTTACTTTAATTTCTTTTGTTCCACTTACGTATTCATGTTCAGTTGGTGATGAAATAGAAATATAACTGGCTTCTGGGTCAATATCGAAAGCCCAAGTACTATCACCAATACCAGATTTATCATCGTACGAAACACGAACAAATCCGTTTTCTCCCCAGTCAGATCCCCAGCTGTTTCTTACAATCCAATATCTTTCTACATCATTGAATCCTACGATTGAAACCGCATGGCCACCTGCTCTTTTATTGCTTACTGATTTGTAGATACCAGATTTATAAACCATAAAGTCTTCATAGACAGTCATGCTCGTCATTAAAGGGCCTTTTTTCAAGGCTTCCTTAACTTTTGAAGACATTCCCCCGCGAGTGCTTGGTGTGTTGAAGTTAGCAATTTTAAATGTTCGCTCAGTTTGATTCTGACAAAAGTTCTTTTTACACTGAACGTCTTCACCGGTTGATCCCGATTCATAAGGAGCACATGAAAGATCAACGATTCCTGTCTTCTTTAAAAATGATGCTGCTGATGATGGAAACCATCCCATTTCGCAAGCTCCACCACCGCAGTTAAAAAGTTGTTGAGGTGAAAAAGATGGAGTTAACCATGAAAGTGTTGAGCTAATTCTATACTGAGCTTCTAATGTAGCCACAGAAGCAAATGCCACACACGATCCGCAGTTCCCCTGATCTAAAACCGGCCCAAGCCAATTCACACCATTCACATTTCGCCAGTCCATTGAGTCCAGAGCTTTTGTTCTGTCATCAAAAAGAGCATTCCCTTCAGGTTGATCATTTGATCCCAAAAGTCTTTTGATTTCAAAATCGCTCATGTGAGAAACTTTGTTCTCGCTTGCAATCCATCCGGCATTGTTCTTTTTAATGAGAGCATTGATTGAGTTAACATTGATAGTTGATGCTTGTGCAGAAACAGCAGTGGCCATCAAGAAAAGAGAGATCCATTTTTTCATACTTTGTCCTTGAAAGAGAAATGTTGGAAACTAAAAACACATTCTTTAATTCCAATCCTCTTGCAGATTTTTCGCAATTAAATTGTTTGAACATGTTCTTACTTTATAAGTCATATGCTCGGGTATTGTTTCTGGATATGCTTTCTCCAATCACATGTGAGAGATGAAATTTGGACGAAGTCTTTTGAACCAAAGAGGAAACGTTCAATATTTTAATAACGTTTGATGATTTCAAAAAATCAGTGATCAACCTAAGTGATAAATTCAATGACCAATTTTTCCTGGTTCAAGATTTAAATCAGAATTCTCTTGAAAGTATGCATGATTGATTTTTAATTTTATATGTGCCCGTAAAGCCTTTTTATTATGCTCACAATCAATGAGTTACTTGTTTTGCAAGCACCTACGCCGACAATAAATATATTGTCTTCATGTCATCCTGATGCTCGCTCCTAAAGAGTACTTTATGGCGACAGGATTCTCTATCCTTAGTATCTTTCATGATATTTATTTCTTTTTCTATTGGGGGGGGGAATTCGATCGAATCTTCTAAGAAACAAATGCTCTAAGTTGGCTTATCGATATAAAACTTATTTTAGCTTTAAAATCATAATGGTGATAAATTGGTATTTGTAATTTCAGCACGTTAACAACATATTGAAAACCTAATTAAATCATTTCATTGGGACTCAAATGAAAAATTAAACTTGCTTTGGCCCCCAAATCACTAGACACCTAGTTTAATTTGCTTTTTTATACTCTATCGGGCTCATCATTCCA
>JAYSPR010000181.1:0-4352 GCA_043721975.1 Bacteriovoracaceae bacterium | reverse complement strand
AATATTGTTGAAAAAACTGACCGCAGTCTATTGCTCGGTGAAAGAACTGAAGTGAGAAGTAAGTATGCTGATAGTCACTTAGGTCATGTTTTTAATGATGGACCAAAGCCCACAGGACTTCGCTATTGTATGAATTCAGCTTCTTTAAAATTTATTCCAAAAGAGGAACTAAAATCTAAAGGCTATGGTGAGTTTGAATCACTTTTTTCACGTAAATAAGCAACATAAAGATTTTCAACTTTAGCTCTCGCCCAAGGAGTTCTTCGTAAAAAAGTAAGACTTGATTTAATGGAAGGATCTGTTTTAAAACAATTTATATCAATCAGAACTGAAAGCTCTAAAAAACCATAAAACTCGACAAGCTCTATTAAAATAGCTTCTAATGTTTTACCATGAAGTGGATTTGTATTATTATTCATAGATTATTTCTTACCATAAGGCCTTTGATTTAAAAATGAAAAAACTAATACCACGCTTAATCTCAATCACAGGAATATTTATTCCTTATTTAGCTGCAAAGTTGGCCTTGAGATTTTTTGCGACACCTATAAGGATTCCTAGACCTGAGTCTGAAAAACTCATTTATGAAAGTTCAAAAAAGTATCTTTTGAAAAATAAGTATGCTGCTTTTGAATGGGGAAATGCCCACGACCCCATCGTTTTACTTATCCACGGATGGAATGGACGTGGGACTCAAATTGGTCAATTTGCAAACTCACTAGTTGAAAACAATTTTAGAGTCATTGCTCTCGACGGGCCCGGCCACGGAGACTCTCCAGGTAAAATGACCACACCTACTCATTATGCTCAATTTATTTCTGACGCTCAAAATGAATTAGATCCTAATGGTGTTCACGCTGTAATAGCGCATTCTTTTGGTGGAGGCTGCAGTGTTTATGCTGCTTCTAAAAATCTGAAAGTAAAATGTCTTGTCCTTATTGCTAGCCCAGCTTTTTACAATCGTGTCGTTGATTTTTTTGCTAAAAATATGGGGCTCAAAAATAAATCAAAAGTTCTTTTTATTGAGATGGTGACAAAACTCGCAGGCATTCACCCTAGCAAACTCGACATTGGAAAAATTGGAAAAGGTCTAAAACTTCCGGCCCTCATTGTTCACGATGAAGGAGACACGGCCGTTAACTTTGAATCGGCCATTGCCATTCATGAAAGTTGGGATGGGTCTAAACTCCTTAAAACTCAAGGCCTGGGCCATCGTAGAATTTTGAAAGATTCAAAAGTTATTAAGGATGTCACCGATTTCATTAAGAATGTCTCTTAGTTCAAAACCATTTCAAAATTGATTATTGCTGCATTTCATGATAACTCTCCCCTCCTATGAAAAACATTTCGATTATTGATGTTATTGATTCCATCAACGTTTTAGAACACGTCGTAAATAACAGCGAACTTCTCACTGAACTTACTCACGAGCAAAGAATCGCTTTATTTAAAGCGGCCGGAACGATTTCAAGACCTAGTAAAGAAGAAATTAAAAAACGTGATAAAGACGTTAAAATTTTTAAGCAAAAACAATTAGTCGAACAAAATAGACTTAAGCGGGCCATGACTGGCATTAGAAGTGCGAGGGAGCACGCTGTCTTCGTTGCTCCTGATCAGCTCCAAATTGAAAGTGATAAAGCCTATGAGAGTGCGCCCGAATTAGATCGTGCTCGCAACTGTTATGTTTGCAAGGCCGAATTTACTAAGCTACATTTCTTCTACGATACGATGTGCAAGGAATGTGGTGATTTTAATTATCATAAAAGATTCCAGCGCACCGATATGACTGGGCAAATTGCCGTCATCACGGGCTCTCGTCTTAAGATTGGTTATCAGGCCGTCATTATGATGCTTCAAAGTGGAGCAACTGTTATTGCGACAACGAGATTTCCAGTAGACTCGGCCCTTAGATTTTCAAAAGAAAAAGATTACAACGAATGGAAAGATCGCCTGCATATTTACGGTCTAGATTTAAGGCACACTCCCTCTGTTGAAATCTTCGCTCGCTATCTTGAAGACACATTTCCAAGATTAGATATTCTTATCAACAATGCGGCTCAAACCGTGAGAAGACCACCTGGTTTTTATGCTCACATGATGGAATTAGAAAAATCTAATGTTCACGAGCTTTCTTATGAGGCGCAAACATTATTAAAAAAGCATACGGATTTTAAATCTGAATTAAACCGCCTGACATTTGGTGGTGATTTTTCCAATGAAAAAGCTTTACCTGTCGCCTGGCATGGAGAAGGACCAGGAGTTGGAATCAGAGCTTCAGCCGAATTATCTCAAATCCCTTATTCATACGACAATTCGATTGTGGCCGAAGAAGTATTTCCTGAAGGGCAACTTGATGCCGATTTGCAACAAGTCGATTTAAGAAAAACTAATTCTTGGCGTATGAGATTAGGTGAAGTGCCGACTCCTGAGTTATTAGAAGTTCAATTAGTAAATTCTATCGCTCCTTTTGTTCTTTGTAATCGTTTGGTTCACATGATGAGACGAGATTACACTGGAAAAAAACATATTGTGAATGTCACGGCCATGGAAGGAAAATTTTATCGCTTTAAAAAAGAAGACCGCCATCCTCATACCAATATGGCAAAAGCTGCGCTCAACATGATGACACATACGAGTGCTTCTGATTTTGCTAAAGATGGAATTTTTATGAATGCTGTCGATACAGGTTGGGTGACTGATGAAGATCCCGCAGAAATCTCAAGCTATAAACAACAAGTGCATGACTTCCAACCACCGCTTGATATTGTCGATGGTGCTGCTCGTATTTGCGATCCATTTATTGATGGGATTAATTCAGGTAAACATTGGTGTGGTCAATTCTTAAAAGACTATAAGCCTATTGATTGGTAAAATCGTTTTCCTTTTCAAATTCTTTTATCATTTCTAAATATTTTCTTTTTTCTTCTTCATGTTTTAAATAATCATCATACCAAGGAATTGGTTCTATTTCTGGAATGACTTCTAGAACTTCTTCTTTAAGAAATTTTTTATGATTAAAAATGTAATAAATTATTGAACTAAATATTCCAAAAAAGTATCCCAAAAAATGACTGAGATAACTCACTTCAGGTTTAAATGAGTCAGGAACAAAAAGAACAATCGTTACGGCCACGACTCTTAAGATACGCCTCCCTTTTGAATCTCTTCTATCTATAAGCCAAGCAAGCGCCAGCCACGCTCCCCCCATCCAGTACACAACTCCTGAAACACCGATAAGGTGAACTTGTTCTGGCATCGTCATGAGAACTAAAAGATTGACTAGTCCGCCAACAAAAAATCCAACGAGAGGGAAATAAATAAGACCGAAATAAGAAATGAGAAAATAAGAAAAAGGAGCAAATAAAAAAAGATTGCTGGCAATATGGGAGAGGTCTCCATGAGCAAATAAAGTACTCCAGGCTCTCCACCATTCGCCTTTGATAAAAACTTTTTCATAAGAAGCAGACATCCACAGTGGTGCATGAAGTTCATTATGAAGATAAATGTAGCTCGTAAAAAGAAGGGTAAGAATTAAAAATAAGGTCGGGACCAAACCTTCTTTTTTGGGCATCTTTGTTAGCCAGTTCTCTTTAATTTTTAATTTTCTGAGCATTCTCTAAAGATGGGAGTGGCGAAAAAACTTACAAGGGGCAAGGCAAATTAATCATCGCTAAATTTTTTTGTTATGTTTTATTTCAATTAGATAAGCTCATGCTTGATTTCATGAACATTGGATTAAAATGGTAAGAATCGCCACAAGGCGACTCTTACCAAATGTATTATTTAGTTCTATTAGTAAGTATATCGTTCACGAAATTCGTCATGAAAATTCCTTGAGGATCCATCTTTCTAGCAATTTTATTAAATGTCGTATAATTATCAGCTGTTCCAATACTCGGTGGCTGAGACTTGATAACCAAGTCATCATTTTTTCCGTGGTGAAATTGAACATTGTGCTTTTTAGACAACAAATCTAATAATTCATACTTCATCGGATCTCTTGGTGTAGTGGTACTTCCTAATTGGTTAAAGGCCCTAAACTCTAAGAATTCAGCTGAGACAAATAGCTCACCTTTATGTTGTGAATCTTGGAAAGGAGAAATTAAGCTAGAGTTACTGTCATCTGATTTTACGAATCTCAAAGAAATTCCAGCATTAGGAAAGCTATAATTTTTTTCATTCGAAAAAATCTCAATAGTTTTCATCACCTCAGCTAGTTTTGAAATTGGAAATGAAAAAGAATAATCACTTAATTTATACGGCCAAGATATTTCGTCTCCTCTAGCAAGTAGCATCTTATTTGATGGACCAATAACAACTGACTTATTAACATCGACCCCATTTATTTCAAC
>JAYSPR010000180.1:0-3528 GCA_043721975.1 Bacteriovoracaceae bacterium | reverse complement strand
GAGAGCGACTCCATTTTTATCAAGACTCACTTTAATTATTCGATTAGATAAAACTCCCACGCCTTGATGCTCACTGTCTCCCGACGGCCATGAAAGTGACCTAATTTGATGAGAGTTCGGTGTTCCACCACCTAGTTCAGCAGCGACGGTATAAAAGCCCATAATCCCCCCTTTGAATTGAGGTTTAGCTTTTTTTTGACTTTTTAAAATATCAGTCAATTTATAATGTTCACCATTGGTGTCAACTAAATATCTCCATGATCCTTGAACTGGAAAGGCTTCATTTTTCATGGGAGTTTCAAATGGCTTTACTGAATTTTCTCCCCCTGGAGTCTGACTTTTTACTAATTCCATTAGGGTGACTTGACTCAAACCTTTTCCTGAATATGACCTGAGAACATATTTTCCATCAGGGCTCATGCGTGCATACATTCCCAAGACCACTTCACCGTTATCATTGCGACTCACCCAAGGGCCTTTAAAAGGAAAATATTCGTGCGCAGGCACGCACTCGGCTTTAGCGATTGAAACTGAAGTCTGTAAGATAATCTGTAAGATAAAAAGACTGAATGTTTTTTTCATTTCTGACCTTCTTGTGAGTCTTTTAGCTCTTTTGAAAAAGTTTTAATTAATTCTTCATGACCTTTATCTGTCATAACTCCAGTAATCCATCGAGGGTGAACTTTTTTATTTCCAAAAACATAAGTGACAGGAAAATGATTAAAACCATTTCTCATATAGAGATCCAAAGAAACATTTCTATTCACATTATACTTACTTGCTAAAGTACGATTTTTTTTATTGGAATTTTGTTTTAATAAAACGTCAAGAGAGCCTTTAATTTCTTCACTCGAAGCCCTTGGGTCAACGACAGGAATAAAAAAATATCCCATTTTTTTGGCTAAGGCCTCTACTCGAGGAAGATCAAAAACAGAATAAGTAAATTTAGGTGACCAGTAATAAATTAGTCCTTTGTCGGAACTGCTCACAACTTTTTTTAAATCCTCATCACTCCAGTTATCGATATCTTTCATTTTTTTAGTATAGAATTTTTCCAGCTGCCAAGGCAAAGCCTCATCGTGACTTTTTGCTTCGCAAGTTGAATCAAAAGTCATGCGTGAAAACTTTTGATCCTTTAAGAGCACAATTTCAGGAGCTTCATTATCCACAAAATGGACTTCAACCCATTCCCCTATTCTTTTTGAAATATTCACATACACAACTTCTTTATATGAACCTGGAACTTGATTTTTAAAATCCTCTTCGTACCACTTATTTTCATTTGAGATTGCAATGAACTCTCTTTTACATTTCATATTCTCAAACTGCAGCCAAGGCTGAGTGGCACTAAAACCCAAATTTATATTGAATAAAATAATTAAATAAAGTGCTTTCATTAATATCTCCTAACCTTTTGTGACTGTATAAACATTTTAAAGCGAGCATTTCCTCTTTTCCAAATAATAGCATCAAATATAAAATGCGAGATCAGTGGAGTTAAGAGTAATGCCATGATTAAAGATTCAAAAGGTTCAAATAATCCGACAAGATCATCTTGAAAGTAATCAATGGTGCCACCGATAATGAATAAACTTATAAGAAAGATCCAAGCATATTTTTTAACCATTATTTTTTGATGAGTCAGCTTCACTCTTTTTTCCATTAAAAAATAATAAGGAATAGCATGTGAAAAAATTAGGAGCACGTAACTTTCAAGTTCGTGAGTAGAAAAAAGAAAAGAATAAGCATAGACACCACCAAAAAAAAGCATAGATAAAATTCCACGAGTATTTTTCTGGATAACTAAAATAAGAAACAGTGCAAACGAAACCAAAAAGTAAATCATCGGAAATGTTTTTGAGACCATTGATTGTAATAGAGGGCTCAGGTATTGGTTCAGATAAAAAGGCATTAAGATTTCACCACTTAAACTTCTTTCAAGTAAGGGGCCTCTCAAGTGAAAAATTAAAAAAGGTGTCATCGTTAAGAAATAATAAAAAGACTTAATAAATGTAGGGTTTCGATTATCTCCCACACGATACAAAAAAGTGATACCCAATCCTTGGCGCATATTATGAAAGACTGTGAAGTAAAAAACATAATAGAAAAAATAGGGATGAAAAAAATAGTGGATACTTAAGTTTAAAAAGAATGATCCTAAAAGCACAAGGGCCACATATCTTTTTTTAACTTCTTCAGGATCAAATAAAACTTCTAGAAGAGTTGAATAAACATGCCCACCATCCAGTAAATAAACGGTGAGAATAATGAAAAAAGGTGCACTGGTAATGCCAGGAAGTTGCATCAAGGCAAACACTAAGAGGGTTGCTAAAAAAATTTTAACGAAATCCTCGGACTTATCATTAAAGATGAGAGGTGTTTGCATCTTTTATTTAACCGCTTCAATCCATTGAGGAAGATTATAGTAAGTCGTCACCCGAATAATCTTATTATCTTTAACTTCAAAGAAACTTCCTGCCCTAATGACATATTTTTGATTTCTCGCTTCAGGCAAGCCATTATCAGTTTTTAAATAAGTGCCGTGGACCATAAACTCTGCTGAAGCATTGACTCCATTTTCACTGAGCATGATATGCAGATCTTTAATTTCTTCTTTATAAGACACATTCATATGATCTAAAAAAGCAGCGAAAGCTTTTTTGCCGTACTGAGTTTTACCTTGATTTGCTTCGTGAACAATGGACTCGCCTAATAAGGCCAACATAGAAGTCGCATCTC
This sequence comes from Bacteriovoracaceae bacterium, assembly GCA_043721975.1. GTDB lineage: Bacteria > Bdellovibrionota > Bacteriovoracia > Bacteriovoracales > Bacteriovoracaceae > Bacteriovorax. The sequence continues at coordinate 789 of JAYSPR010000180.1, read as the reverse complement.
CCTTATTAAAAGAATCAAAATATTTTTTAACTATATCTTTCAATTTATAAACTCCAATTTATTAAACATATTTATTCGATTAAATAATCAACCGAAACTTCTCCCGTCACTTTCACTTCTCCACTCATAAGTGATGTGCCCACCGATTTTGTCTGCATTCGAGGTGAAGCCTCCATCATGGCATCGGCATAAATTGGCTGGATAATTTGTGTTCCCCGTGGGGCCAAGCGATAAACTCCTTTTAATTTCACTCCAGCTGCTTCAGCTAAATTTTGAGCTTGAAGAAGGGCTGCTTTGACCGCTTGCCCCAGCAAGTTTTTTTCTTCTTCTTGTCTTTGATCAAGGTCAAAATTAAGATTGTTCACATTGAGCCCATTTTGTTCTTTTTTTTCTATAGTGGTCAATTGATCTAAAAAAGGACCTACTTGATCAATGGACCTCAAGGTTACACTCATGCTTTGGTTACATGTGTAGCCTTGGATGTTATTTTTATTGGTTTTTTGATCATAAACATATTCAGGATTTAAGTCGTATGAAGTCGTCTTAATATCTTCTTTTTTCAATTTAAAATCAGCGAATACTTTTTTAATTATTTCAAATCTAAGTGAGTTATTTTTTTGGGCATCTTTGGCCGTCATTCCTTTTCCCCAAACATTCAAATTCAAATGAACAATATCTGGCTGAAAGGATTTTTCTACAGTCCCCGTCACAGAAATAGTGCGGATTATTTCTGCCCTAAGGCTGAAACTAAAACAAAAAGTAAAAATGAGTAAGAAAAAAGTCAGAAAA
>JAYSPR010000179.1:0-7404 GCA_043721975.1 Bacteriovoracaceae bacterium | reverse complement strand
TTTGAGATTTTGTTCTGTATTGTCTTGTTGTAGTTCCAGTCGCTTGCATAAGTTCCTCCGGTTGGAGGTGTCTAGTTCAATTGGGGGTTACGAACAGATCTTCGTTCAAAAAATTATCCTCAGGCTCTAAGTTTTCGACTGATAAGTCAGAAGTCTTCCTTTCATTGATGATCTCATTATGTTTCTTGGTTCTAAGTATCTCATTTAGAACCAGGTTAGAAGAAACAGTAATCAACCAATTCAGAGGCTTCTCTGGAACTCCTTTTAGAGGCCAGAGCTGTGAAGACTTTATAAATGCTTCTTGTACACACTCTTCGATAAGATTAATGTTATGAGTTCCATACTTATTTAAAAGCGAAGCTACTATTTTAGCGTATGATTTTCTATAAAAGTGATCCAACGTAAAGCCTTGATTTTAATGCAATTTAAAAGAAATTATAGAAAACTTTTTATCGTTTGTCGATTTTTAGGGATCTCGTTTGTCCTTGCTATGAACATACAAAAAATAAGGAGAAAGTATGAAGCAATTTATGTTAATCATGAGACCAGAGAACACCGACTTTTCAACATTTTCACCAACTGATTTCGAAAATTTTATGATGGACTACGTAAACTGGACGAAAGAATTGGCCACAGCAGAAAAACTTATCGCGGGAGAGAAGCTCACAGAGAGCTTAGGCACGACACTGAGAAAAAAAGGTAAATCAATTGTGGTAGATGGTCCTTACACTGATTCAAAAGATGCTATTGGTGGGTTTTACATCATTAAAGCAAAGGACGAAAAAGCAGCAATTGAACTAGCAAATGGTTGTCCTGCTTTAAAATATGGTGGGAGTGTTGAAATAAGAGAAGTAGATATGGAGTGATCTCACTTTGGGGCCGACCATGGAGTTGAAGGCCCTGTTCCAGCAATAGTGTTTCTACTGCTTACAACTTTTGCTTATGTAGTTTCTGAGGTGAAAACAAACGTTGAAATTGGGAATGGAGTTAGGCATCGAGTCAATCTCTGATTATTAAAACAAAGAAATTATAATTGCCTCGACTTTGTCGGGGCTTTTTATTTTTAGTGACGACTATTTTTGATATCAAAATTTTAGACAAAAAAAAGCCCCAGAAGGTTAACCCGGGGCTTAATATGATTACTTCTTGCGAAGGTCGTCACTTACATAAATGTCACAAAAAATGGGGTGGATGATGGGGCTCGAACCCACGACACCTAGAATCACAATCTAGTGCTCTACCGACTGAACTACACCCACCATAATTTGTAAGCACATTTATAGGAGGATCGATGTTTTCAGTCAATGGAAATGTGCTCCGGTTTTGGCCTTATTGTAGTTTTTACTCGTTTAATTTTGACTCTTTATCTTTTGTGCTATTAAATAAAACCAATGACATTCTGCTTATTTAGGAAGGTAAAAATGAAAAATTTAAAAGGATTATCAATTCTAGGACTAGCATTGTCTTTAGGACTTGGTTCGAGTAATGCGTTTGGTTACGGAATGGGAATTTCGACTTTCCCATTAGAAGTTGAAAAGAAAGTTCTTTCAGCTGAAGTCACTGGAATCGTTTCAAATGGAAGCGGCCTTGGTCTTCAGGCCCGTTATACACAAAAATTAAATGAATTTTCAGCAGTAGATGCTGGTATTGGGATCGCTGGTGGAGAAAGAAGCGCCAGATTATTTGCTGGCTATGATTATGAATTATTTCCAGATTACGAAAATCAACCACGCACATCTATTAAAGCATTTCTTGAAAACTCAAAAGAGTTTGGTACAAGAAGAAATATTTTAGGATTAGCACCAACTGTTTCAAAGGGCTTTAGCTTTTGGGGTAACGAAGCTTTCCCATACGTCTCACTTCCTTACGGAATTAGTTTAGATGGATCTAAGAATGCTTACCAAACAACTATCAGTGCTAACATCGGTATCACAGGAATTATTCCTGCTGAAAAACTTGGATCAAGTAGACCGGTTACAGCTAACGCTGAAGCTATTGTTGGTTTAAAAGACAGCTTCTCGGCTATCTTTGTTGGTCTTGGTTACCCAATCGAATAATAGAAATGATTAAAATTGTCTTTAGTGATTTTGATGGGACTCTAACTTATAAAGAAGGTTTGAGTCCCATTTTTTTTGAAGTGCTCTCGTTTTTGGAGAGTAAAAAAATTCCACTCGTCATTGTGACTGGAAGGTCTCTCTCATGGGGGCATTTTCTTCTCACGCATTTTCCTTATCTCACTGATGTCATCGTCGAAGGTGGTGGTTCAATTGTTTCAAGAAAAGGAAAATTTATTACTGAGGAATGTTTAATTAGCGAGGCAGACGTTAAGCGTCTCGCTTCTTTTTGTGAAAACTTTAAAGCTAAATTTCCAACTACCTCTCTATCAGTAGACTCTTTTGGAAGAAAAACAGATAGAGCTGTTGAGCTGCACGATCTAACCGATGGCACGCTTTTTCATCATATAGAAGATTACTTGCGAGATGAAAATATTAATTTTTCTACATCAAATGTACATTTAAATTTTTGGTGCGGGGAAGTCTCAAAGTATAAAGCTGTCACGCATTTTCTTAAAACGAGAAATCTCACAGAAAAAGATGGAATCTTTTTTGGGGATTCACTCAATGATCAAACGATGTTTAAGTCTTTTGAAAATACTGTTGGAGTGGCCAACATTTCAGAAGTAATGGATCGTTTAGTTCATAAGCCTAAAACAATCTTAGAAGGTAAAGACAATGTAGGTCCCTTCGGAGTTTTAGGCCATCTTAAAAGTTTATTTTAGCTTTTTTAATTCTTCTACAATCGCATCTCTAAGTCCGCTGTCACTAAGAGCAGCGAGTGGCTTATTGTTAACGTAGAAACTTGGAGTGCCGCGAACACCGACAGCATTTCCTTCAGCAACATCTTGAGCAATATAAGCTTTTACTTCAGACTTGATTAAGTCGCTTTGAAAATTTTTTATATCCAGTTTAAGTTCTTGTGCGTATTTTTCGAAAATCGGCATAACGGATTCTTTTTTGTGAGACCATTCTTCTTGTCTTGTGAAAAGTATATCCTGCATTTCCCAAAATTTTCCTTGAATTCTTGCGGCTTCAAGGGCTTCTGCAGCTTGCTGTGAATTTCCATGATAAAGCATATAACGAGCAGTGAAATAAATATCAGCACCAAAATCAACTAAGACTTTTTTTAAGACGGGATGGAAAGCAGCACAGGCTTCACATTCAGGGTCAAAGAATTCAACTATTTTAACTTTCGCTCCTGGGGAACCAATTGAAGGAGCACCTTCTCGGGCGACGCTGGTAAGTGACGCTTGTTCCGCGACTTCAGTATCAGCTTTTTTTGCATTTAAAAAATACATGCCAAGTCCAAAAATAACTAAAGCCACGACAGGGAAAACAATAAATTTTAGGTCGCGTTTCATAATCAAGATTTCCTTTTTGAGTAATAAAATTTTATAAGTAGTAAAAGTGTCAGATTGAGACTGGCAAAGGCCATGAGTGGTATCGAGATAAAGCCTAGGTACTCAATTTGTTTTTCCGTACAAGACGAACCACTAGAGCAAGCAACTAAGGGCTTAGGAATAATTTTATAGTAGAGAAGATTGTGATAAAGAGAAATGATCCAACCGATAAAACTTAATGGGCCCGCATACCAAATAACATTTTTATCTTTGAGTAAAAATCCTGAAGCAAGAATAAAAACCATAGGGAAAATACAAATGCGTTGGTACCAACATAGAGAGCATGGAGGCAATAAGAGTACGTTGCTGTAGTAAAGAGAACCAGCAACTGATAGTAGGCTTAATAGCCAAGCAAAATAAATAAAGTTGAAGTCTTTTTCGTTACTATTCATACGACTCACTAAAATGGGATTTACTTATAAGTATCGTAATACTTTTTTACTGCGATTTGAATTTTTTCTTGAATTTTTTCATGGGAGAAATCAGTTTTTGTTGTGATCCAATCTGCGAGATCTTTGGGAATTGATGTAAGAAACAACTTTTCTTCTTTTTTGTAGGGGATTTTTAGAGCGATGGCATGAAGAGCATGTCTAGGAAGTTCCATGAGATCAAAATCTTCTGTAGTGGCTACATTATCTTTGAATCTTTGAAACATTGAGTAATCACCAAGATAAAGTTTATCTCCTATCAGGGGAAGACCGTGGGCCTTGGCGTGGACGCGGATTTGATGTTGCCTTCCAGTTTGAGGGCAAGCAAGTCCAATAACATAATTGTTATTTTTTTCTAAAAGATAAAAGAAGGTTGTAGCGTGTTTTCCTTCTTGCGAGCTTTCTGGATAGCTTTGAACGAGAATGCGTTTTAAGCCTTCATCGGGATTTCCCATGCGTTCTTTCGCGATAAATTCATCTTGCTCATTAAACTGAGGGGTGATCTTAGAAATAAAGAGATAGCATTTTTTAACGTCATCATCTTCAAAGCGTTCCATCATTTCTGTCGCCATCTTGGGATTTAATCCAAGCATTAAAATGCCAGATGTTTCTCTGTCGATACGATGAAGTGAATGAATCGTGTGTTGATACTTCATTTCAAAAAAGACAGTGGCACAGTTAAACAGATGTCTTCCGGCCGGATGAGTAGACATAAAAGCGGGTTTTGAAATGACTAAAAGGTCAAGGTCTTCATAGACGACCTCGGGAACAGTTTGAAGTTCTAATTTCTTTCCTCGCCAGTATTCATCTTCATATTGGCTTTTATAAAAACGAATAATGATTTCGTCTTTGTGATGAATTGGGCTCGAAGGTTTATGAACCCCCGGGCGCCCAACAATTTCTATTTCCTTACTCTTAATTTTTTTTTTGATAATTTCGCGAGAAAAAGATTCTAAATAAAGACCTAAAAATTGGTCAAGCCTCATACCTTCGTGTTCTTCATCTGCCATGTGGCGGACTTCGAACACATAGTCACGATAATGCTTGTGAATTATGGTCATTATACTTTAGTAACGTTCTTTAATGAGAAATTTCACTAAAGACATTGCTGCTCCCTCGGTATAACCAAAACGTGTTTCCAGATTTTTTAAAACAGATTTAATTTGTTTTCTATTTTCATCTGAAAGTGGTGAACTTTGGCTTGGTTCTAATGTTTGGGCGTATTCTGCTTCAAAAAAGACCATGTTGCGAGAAATATTTTCTATGACTTTTCTTTGTTCACTTCGATAAGACTCTTGCAGCCTATCGACTAAGTCTGGAAAAACTTCGGTATAAATTAAAGTCTTCCCACGATTATCAAGGGAGTAAGCACCTAGTTTAGATAAAAGATGAGATCTGAAGTTTTTTGAATCTTCTTTAAGACCAATAGCCGATTCAAATTCTTTAATGAAGAAATCATCAGGATCAACAAATTTTCCAAGTGCAGTATTTTTAATTTTTTCACCCTTATTGAGAGCATTAATATTTTCAACATAGCGTTTGATGTAATCTTCATAAGAACGATCATCGACAAGGCCAAGTGAATTTCTTAATTCTTTATCAAAGTTATTGAGATTGTAGTCTTTGATGAGATCAATAAAGCGTCCAGGATTGTGATAGTCAGCTTGTGGGGCCATATTAAGGAAGTCATATTCACCTTTTTTGTGAATGAGTTCGATTAAATATTCTAGGACTTCAACAAAAGTGACATTTTTATGAAGCGAAGAAAGTCTAAAAATAATGTGTTTCAAATCTCTTGGAGATAAACCAAATTTACCTTCGTAAAGCCCATCGTTCACATACTCAGAAATAATTTCATCAAAACCTTGTTTGAGTATTTGTTTTGATTCGATATCTAATCGTTCAGGCATTTCAATACCGGAAAGGTATAAGGCTTTTTCCAGCGGATTCATGTTGGTAGCAATATTAGCAAGTTTTTTGTCATTATAATTTTTGGTCTGACAAACTCTAAGTCTCGACATAACGGCAAAGAAGCACAGAGCTCCTAAGGCATGAGGAGAAAATTGTGAACGGTCTTTAATACCTTCCACTTGATCATTATAAATTTTTTCTTCAAAACGCACATCGAGCAAATAAGGCACAGTGATAAAATTAAATCGGCCCTTGAATGAATTAAAATCTGGGTGCTGTTTGAAAGCAGCTAAGTGAATCTCGTTAGATGTTCCAATAAAGAAAATATCTAATTCAGTCAGAATTCCTTGAAGATTAATAGAACCTGTTTCCATCGTCATTAGAAGATATTTATAAGCATCTAGAGGACGTTTGAGTAAATCTGAATACTCTAAGACACCACGGTTGGCGAGGACAGCTTCACCTTGAAGTGAAAAAAGATTTAAAGACTGTAAGCTCGGTGGCAAACTTTGAAGTCTTTTATCCATAGTGATTTGTTGCATTCTTGCATCCACATGGATTTGAGGTTCAATGGTCACAGCCGCCGTAGAGTAGCGCTTAGAAATTGAAAATCTCTCAACACGAATATGTTTTAAAACATCTTGATGTTTGCCTTTATAATTTTTAAGTAAAGCATCGTAAATCATTCTATTTCTTTTAGAGAGGTCTCCTCGATATAAATATGATTTTCTGATAGAAGCCAAATGTCTTTCGTCTTTTTTTAAAGCTTCTTCAATAAGTTTTTGCCTATACTCTTTTGGAATTAATAAAAGTGGATGATCTTTTAGCTCTGAAGGCATGATGGCCGAAATTTCTTTGTCTTCTAAGTAGGCATACGTTCCTTGGCTGGTTTCTCTCACACTACTATTGAGTCCCAGTGTTCCTTTGACATACGTATCAAGGGGAAAAATCCAACTAAAAGAAAAAAGTTTTCCATTATCTGTTTCAGAATATTCTTCTAGACCTTTAATGAGTTTACTCACGATAGAAGATTTAGAAGAACCGTTAGGGCCGATAAGCAAAATAAATTTATTATTAAACCCTTCTTCACTAAAATTAACTAAGTTTTGATAAAGGGCCTGTTGAACTTTAATTTGTCCATGAACGGCCGGAGAATCGGGATGTTTAGTTTGAAAAAGTTTAAATGAACCATCAGGATTAACTCCAGAGTGGTTGAGCATGTCGCGAATATATTCGTAAGTTGGGCGGCATTCTTGCTTGGCATTTTTTTCAAAAATATCCATATAGTCACCGTATGAAAGCGTTTCTAAGCTCACATCGGTTTGTTCAGAAGCTACATTGACCCAATCTTGATAACTCATAAGTGTATTTCCTTTAAAGACTTTGTTAGTTACTATTGTAATCTCTTATGAAAAATTTCAAAAGATTCATTCCAATAATGTTATTATGTGCCGTCACATTGGTGATTTTGGCCTTTTTTTATAAGAATTTTGGTCTTAAAAATGGAGAGTCTGATCATTTTGTTCAAGAAAAAGCAGCCCTCACTCGCTTAATTCACAACTCTTCTGAGATTCGAAGACTTTGGAAAGAAGGTGAAGAATCACGTGA
>JAYSPR010000178.1:0-12881 GCA_043721975.1 Bacteriovoracaceae bacterium | reverse complement strand
GTTTTTTAAATTTTTCAAACACTCCACCAAAAATCATGGAGCAAATGGCAAGACTCGTCTCGGCCGGCATTCCCACTAACCATGGAAGCCAATATTTTTGCATCTTTTCTTGCCCCATCATATCCCATGGGTGAACGAATAAACACATGTCTTGAGCTTCTAGTGCTTCATAGACAGGAAAAAGTCTTTTATCATCTAGATTCCAATCATTGATGTGAGAACCAATCTGCACACCACTAAAACCTAATTTTTTTAAACGAATCACTTCTTTCACTGAAAGAGCAGGATCTTGAAGCGGCAATGTTCCTAAACCAACAAAGCGTTTAGGAAATTTTTCCACGACACTTCCAATATGATCATTTAAAAATTGTGAAATATATTCCCCATCACGAGGCTTGGCCCAATAAGAAAACATCACAGGCACCGTAGAGAGAACTTGAACATTAACCCCGTCACGGTCACAGTCAGTTATACGTTCGTCTGCACGATAACAATTAGGTTCAACTTTTCTAAAAAATTTACCACTGTCATCAAGCATATCAGCGCCACAAGAAATGCCACAGACATGATCATGCTTTAGCTTTATGAATCCACCATAGCCAAATTTTTCTTTAAAATTTGGAATTTCAGGTGGCAAAATATGAGTGTGAATATCAATTTTAAACATTACCAGACTCTGCCGTTTACATGGCCACAAGAACACTTTACATGGTCAGAATTATAAAAACGCTCAAAGACTGCTTTAAATTGTGTTTCAATATTTTCCAAGTGAAAATATTCAGAATAAAGTTCTTTATGACACTTGCTACAAACCCACAGTAAACCATCAGTATCTCCGGGCTGTCGTCTTTTTTCAATCACTAGGCCCACAGAGTTTTCACTTCTTTGAGGTGAATGAGGAACTCCTCCAGGTAATAGAAAAATATCTCCCTCTTTCACATGAATTTCTTCCATATGACCTTTTTCATTGATCACTCGAAGAAACATATTTCCTTCTAATTGATAGAAAAATTCATCGGTTTGATTCACATGAAAATCTGTTCTTGAATTAGGACCACCGACAACTTGAATAATAAAATTTCCATCTTTATAGACGACTTTATTTGAAACTGGCGGTTTTAAGAGATGTCGATTTTCTTCAATCCAACCTTTAAAATTAAAGGGAGAAGCTAAGCGATTATATTGTCCCTTTGTTTCCATTAATTTGATCCTTCATTAAAAGCAGCGATGCATTTTAATTCAATCGCAATTGGAGTTGGCAGGCAATTGATCTCCAAAGTAGTACGACATGGTGGGTTGACTCCAAAATATTCGGCCCACAAACGATTATAGGTTTTAAAATCATCTTTCATGTTAGTTAAATAAACTGTGACATCTACTAAGTCTTCCCATTTTGAACCTGAGTCTTCTAGTATTGCTTTAACATTACCAAACACGCTATGGCATTGAGCTTCAATATCATAAGCAATAATTTTTCCTGAACTATCTAATGTCACACCAGGAATTTCCTTACTACTTCTTTTTCTTGGACCTACTCCAGACAAAAATAATAAGTTACCTACGCGTTTTGCGTGAGGATATGCTCCAATAGGTTCCGGGGCTTTTTGTGAATCAAAACTTTGAGACATTGTGAGTTCCTTAATTTGTACAAATATTTTTCATGTTACTAAAAAATTCTAAAATATATTTTCCGCCTTCACGTCCCCGACCAGACTCCTTCATTCCACCAAAAGGAGTGCGAAGATCGCGAAGCATCCAAGTATTAATCCAAACAATTCCTGAATCAATTTTTTCTGCAATGCTCTGGGCTTTCTCTTCATCACTAGACCACACACTTCCGGCGAGTCCATACTCTGTTGAATTGGCCATCATCACAACTTCTTCAATGCTATCAAATGGAGTTATGGTCGCTACCGGTCCAAAAATTTCTTCTTGATTAGTTCGACAATCATAACGAAGATTCGCAATCAAAGTTGGAGCTATAAAATATCCGTCACTGTTTTCGCCAGTTAATTTAACGGCATTTCCTCCAGCTAAAAATTCTCCACCTTCTGCCTTCGCTACTTCAAGCCACTTAATGACTTTATTAAAATGAACTAGTGAAACAGTTGATCCCTGTTCAGTTTGAGGATCTAGTGGATTACCAACCTTAAGCAAATTAACTTTTAAACTCAAGGCCCGAGAGAATTTATCATAAAGAGATCTTTCAACAAAAATCCTAGATCCACACAAGCAAATTTGCCCTTGATTCGAAAAAGCACTTCGCATAACTTCACTAACTGTCCGATCAAAATCACAATCAGCAAAAACAATCGTTGGATTTTTTCCACCCATTTCTAAATGTAAGCGCTTCATGGCTTCTGCCGCACTTTTAGCGATCATTCTTCCAGTCGCGGTCGAACCTGTGAATGAAATGGCCTTGACATCAGGATGTGTATTAATTGCATCCCCCACATATTGCCCTAGTCCGTGAACAATATTTAAAACACCTGGAGGCAAACCTGCCTCAATGCAAATTTTACTTAATAAAAAAGCAGTCATTGGAGTGACTTCAGAAGGTTTTGCAACGACGGTACAACCAGCGGCTAGAGCAGGTGCAATTTTCCATGAAAGTAAATAAAGCGGAAGATTCCATGGTGAAATACAAGCCACGACTCCCAAAGGATAGTAATGAACTTTATTTTTCCCTTTGCCTAACTCCGAAAAACTTTCACCTTCAAAAGTTAAAATCTCTTCCGCAAAAAACTTAAAATTTTCAGCTGCTCGTGGAATATCCACTGCGCGAGCAAGACTTAAAGGTTTTCCATTATCAATACTTTCAGCAAGTGCAAAACTCTCGAGGTTCGCCAAGATTAAATTAGAAATCTTTAGTAAATATTGTGAGCGCTCTAATTTAGATGTTTGGCTCCAAGTCTTAAAAGCGAACTTCGCTCTATCAACCGCATGATCAACATCAGCTTTAAATGAAGATGGAACTTTTGAGTAAACCTTTCCGGTCGCTGGATTAACATTATCGAGATAAGAATTTGACGATGGAGTGACGAGCTCACCATTTATATAATTTAAAATAGATTCCATTAACCATTTCCTTTGGGAAATAATATGGCACGAACAGGAGAAGCATCTGCATTGGCTATTTTTAAGGGAAGTGCCACTAAATCATATAATCCCGCCGCCACGTGGGTAAGAACAATTCCTTCAAGAACGGCCATTTTAGTTTTAAAAAGTGCCTGATGAGATGGAAGTTCTTTATCTGGAGCAGGATCAACTGAAGGTGTATCAATGCCAACTAAGACGACTCCCAAAGAGTGCAAATGCTCTATAAGCTCAGGAGAAAGTGAATTAAAATCTTCATTCCACAAATCTGGATCTAAAAAAGAATTTGTTTTAAATAGAACTCGCGGTGCTTTTATGTCCACTGATATATCAGAAAGTTTAATTCGTGCTCCACGAGGTATTTGAACTTCAACGACCTGGGCAGCCCCCATATAAAGTGAAAGTGACCTGTGTTCAATTGTCTCACCTTTTTCATGATAATGGCTCGGCGCATCTGCATGGGCACCGATATGTAATGTTGTCTTAATGTCTGATAAATCTATATTGTCCCCTGCTTTAATACTCATATTTACGGTGTGAGTAAAAAGAGTGTCCCCAGGAAACACCGCAGACTTCGAATGCAAGAGCGGAGAGATATCAATATAATTGTCACAAAAACTTGATGATTCCAATGAAACTCCCTAATATTCTAACCTGTAGATCATAAACCCGAAATTCTCGTTGTGAAAAGGGATTCTTGCCATGGATAAAGATCAAATTTTAAAAATTGCTCAAACTTTAGATGACGCTAGACTTAAGGGAGTTTCTCTCTCTCAATTCTCTGGTCAATTTCCAGATTTTTCTAGAAGCGATGCTTACAGTGTTCAAGAAAAAGGCATTCAAATGCGCAGCTCTCGCGGAGAAAAAATCATAGGCCTTAAGATGGGTCTAACCAGCGAAGGAAAACGCAAACAAATGAATCTCGACTCTCCACTTTATGGAGTTCTCACTGACAAAATGGAAGTCGAAAATCAAGGAACATTTAATCTCATAGGATCTATTCATCCTAAGATTGAACCTGAAATCGCTTTTTATATAACTCAGGATTTAAAAGGAACAATCTCAAGAGAGGATGTTTTAAATGCCACTGAATATATTGCTCCAGCTCTAGAAATTCTTGATTCGCGCTACGAAGGGTTCAAATATTTTTCAATGGAAGATGTGATTGCTGATAATTCATCCTCTTCACATTTTATCATTGGACCTAAGTGCACAAACTTTAAATCTCTCGATCTACAAAATTTAAAAATGAAAATGAAAATTAATGGTGTCATTTCAACCGAAGGGATTTCCAGTGATATTTCGGGAGATCCGGTGATCTCTGTGATTCAATTAGCAGAACTTCTTTCCAATCGAGATCAATTTATCCCAGCTAATACTATCGTTCTTGCTGGGGCTGCAACTCTGGCCGTAAGTTTAGAACCTAATATGATTGTAAGTCTTGAAGTCGAAAATCTTGAGACCATGAGTGTGAATATTAAGGAATAAAAATGACAATTTATATTAGTAAACATAACCACATTGATTCAGCTAAAACACTTGATCATGAAGACTCAATGAAACACTTTCGATCAAAGTTTCATTTTCCTAAAGCTCCAAATGGGGATGAGGGATTATATTTCTGTGGCCATTCACTGGGCCTCATGCCTAAAGATGCAAAAAAAGCGATTGAAACAGAACTGCACTCCTGGGAAACATATGGTGTTGAAGGACATTTTGAAGGGCCATATCCTTGGCTTCCTTACCATGAAAACATAACGAAGAGCTTTTCAAAACTCGTTGGGGCCCGTGAATCTGAAGTGGTCGCGATGAATACTCTCACAGTGAATCTTCACATGATGATGGTTTCTTTTTACAGACCGACAAAGACGAGATTTAAAATCCTCATTGAAAATAATACTTTTCCATCAGATAAATACGCGGTTGATTCGCAAGCACGTTTTCATGGCCTTGATCCAAGTCTCACCATCGTAGAATTAAAACCATCTCCTGGGAAAAAAACCGTTGAACCTGAAGATGTCCTTCGTCAAATTAAAGAATTGGGAGATAGCCTCGCTCTAGTGATGCTGGGAAATTGTAATTATCTTTCTGGCCAGTGCTTCAACTTTTCTGACATTGCAAAACAAGCTCACGACGTGGGAGCCCTTTGTGGATTTAACTTGGCCCACGGTGCAGGAAATCTTCTTTTAAATCTGCACTCGGACAATGTCGATTTTGCCGTTTGGTGCTCATACAAATATTTAAACTCAGGGCCTGGCGGTCTTGCTGGATGCTTTATTCATGAAAAGCATATCACTGAAAAAAACATCCCTCGCTTTGAAGGATGGTGGGGAACAAATAAATCAACTCGTTTTAAAATGGGCCCAAATTTTGATGCCATTCCTACTGCTGAGGCTTGGCAATTATCCAACCCACCTATTTTTCAACTGGCCAGTCTGCGGGCCAGTATGAATATTTTCGACGAAGCAACTATGCCTGCCCTACGATTACGCGGAGATAAACTCACAAGCTACTTAGAATTTTTATTAAAAGAAAATTGTGGTGAAAAAATTTCCATTATCACACCTAAAGAACGTGGATCAATGTTGTGTGTACAACTTAAAGACGATCCTAAAAAATTAGTGAAAGTCTTCACTGAAAAAGGCGTACTCTTAGATTTCAGAGAACCAGATATTCTTAGGATTACCCCCGCACCACTTTATAATAATTTTGAGGACTGCTATAAGCTTTCTCAAATCATTAAGGAAACACTCTAAGATGGATGCACCTAAAAAAATCGTCGTCGCTGGCGCAGGTCTTGTTGGATCGTTGCTTGCTATCGCACTCAAAAAGCGAGGCCATGAAGTGATTGTGATTGAAAAACGAGCAGATCTTAGATTAGAAATCATGTCGGCTGGAAAATCTATCAACCTCATTCTCACTGCTAAAGGCATTCGAACTTTAGTCACTCTCAATCTTTGGGAAAAAGTGCAAACAATCCTCTCACCTGTCATTGGCAGAATGATGCACTCTAAAACAGGCGAGCAAGCTTTCCAACCTTACGGTAAAAATGAAACTGAATGCAATTACTCTGTTGGCAGAGGCGATCTCAATAAACTTCTTTTAACTCAAGCAGAATTATCAGGAGCTAAAATCTATTTTGAATCAAGCGTTTCTAAAATTGATTTTCAAAATAAAAAAGTGACATTAGATAATCACGAAGTTTTAAATTACGATTTAATTTTTGGAACAGATGGCAGTGGATCTATGGTGAGAAAAGAGCTTATCTCTCAAGTTGGAACCTCTGCCACTTACAAAGTTGAAGCTCTCGGGACAGATTACAAAGAACTTCTCATGCCCGCAAAAGAAAATGGCGATTACCCAATGGACTTTAAGTCTCTCCATATCTGGCCTCGCGGCAATCACATGCTCATGGCCCTACCTAATCTCGATGGTTCATTTACAATGACGCTTTATATGCCCGTTGAATGGTATAAAGATTTCGAGGATAAAACTAAATTCAAAAAATATTTTGAAGAAAACTATGCCGATGTTATTCCTCTCATGCCAGATTACATGAATGACTACTACTCTCGCCCTCATGGTTTTTTAGGTATAGTTCGAATGAAACCCTGGATCTATCAAGACCAGCTTGCCCTTCTTGGCGATTCCGCCCATGCCATCGTCCCTTTCTTTGGCCAGGGCATGAACTCGGGCTTCTTAGATGTTTATACGCTTCTGACACTCATGGATCAGTACCCAAATAACTATTCAAAAATTTTTAGTGAATACGAACTTGAACAAAAGAAAAATGGCGACGCTATTGCTGATTTATCCCTAGATAATTTTGTTGAGATGTGTGAGCGCGTGGGAGATGAAAATTTTCTCTTTCGAAAAAAAGTTGAAATGAAAATTGAACAAAGCTTTCCAGAAAAATACCGCTCTCGCTATGGAATGGTTACCTACACTCTCATCCCCTATTACCTCGCTTTAGAAGCCGGATTCATTCAAGAGGAAATTTTGAGTGAGATAACTAAAGATAAAAAAGCACTTGATGAGATTAACCTCGCTCAAGCTGAAAAACTCATCGATGAAAAGCTAGTCCCTTGGTTTATAAAAAACAACATTACTGTTGAAAGATACCTACCTTAAAAAGAAACTACATATCTTCACAGTTAATTTTCTTTTTTGGATTTTTCTTATTGTAATTTTTTACTAGAGTATCAAACTCTCCACCATCGACAGCACATATTTGAGCGCCTTCCATTAAGTCGCCATCGCCCTTACTTAAGCAATCAGCAATGCTCGCTTTTGTTATCGGCGTTCCTTCATCTTTTAGCCAGTCTTTACACATACTCACTTGGCAATTATTAATGGCCTTATCATATAAAGATTCACAAATTTTTTGATTGCTATTTACGTCCGCAAAAGTGCTCGTTGAAAATAAAACGATTAGCATTAAAAAAGATTTCATAAAATTCTCCAAAGATTGTTTTTACTTGTAATAAAAGTGAAGTACCAACTCGAATAGAGATGGTAAATAGGATTAGTGGGAACCTGTAAAAAAGTAATGCCTTTAAACTCATTTCATTTTTGAAAGATTTAACAATTAACGATGGCAACATGGATAAATAAAAAACCCCTCGTGGTATGAGGGGTTTTAAGGTTGTAAAATCACCAAGCGGTCTAACAAACCGTGATTTGGGGTAAGAAAATCTTAGCACATTCAAGATAAGAATCAAGCCGAGAGCTCCAGACCAATGAAGGTCTATCTTTCAAGAGGCATGGATGCTTAAGGTTGTAAAATCATTGGAACTTGTAATTCTGATTCTAAAATTACTAACAATAATTTTAGAGTTATTAAAGAATTATCTCTCGTGATTTTGGGGGAGGAGAAATCCTCCCTTTTTTTATTTTAATTATACTCTATCCATTTGAAATTAAATGAAAAACAAATTATAACTAAATCTTTAGTTGATACCAACTAAGATCTTAGTTACACTTTAAAAAAACAAAGGATTCTATGAAAAAAAATAAGACCATCGAATATAAGATGTTAACTGAAGTCGAGCTAGAACTCATGACAATATTGTGGAAGCTTGAAGAAGCCAGCGTTGCAGAGGTCATCGATGAACTACCTAGTGACAGAAAATTAGCTTACACTTCCGTCTCTACTATTATTCGTATTCTTGAACAAAAAGAAATTCTAGGAAGCCGCAAAGAAGGCCGAGGTCATATTTACTTCCCTCAAATAAAAAAATCAGACTATGAGTCTAAAGCAGTCAAACATGTTGTTGATAAGGTCTTTGAAGGAACGCCACTACTGCTAGTAAAACAATTACTAAGCTCTACAAAATTATCAGAAAAAGAAATTCAAGAATTAAAAGACCTCATTAAAAATAATGGTTCAAAAGAATGAGTTTGGCGGAATCACTCACAATTTACTTAACCTTAAATATTCTTATTATCCTAGGTTTTTTAAGTCTAAAGATCATTTTTAAATTAATTAAAAATTTTAGCTTTCGTACACAACTTAAGTGGAATTATCTTTTACTACTAACCATACTTGGATTGGTGGTCATTCATCCAATGTTACCAAACGACCAATTCTTCAAACCTACTGCTAAGGTCTGGACAGCAAAATCACTTAAGACATTTTCGAAAGATTATAATATTGCCGACAAAGGTGGATATTTAAAAATCTCCTTTTTAAAAACTGACAAATCCATTGATGCTCACCGCCTCTATGAAATCTGTCTGCTTTTATTTGTTCCATTATTTATTTTTATTACAATCCTGCTCACTTATGATCTGTATAAGTTAATGAGAATTAAAAATTCTTCTTACCATTATTTTAAATTCAAAAATTTAGAGATAAAGATTAATGACGACATCCTCGTTCCCTTTTCATTTATGTTAGGTCACAAAGCCTTCGTTATTATTCCGAACTCTTTATTGGAAAATCGTGAGTATTTCAAAGCGGCCTTATTTCATGAAATCCAACATCATCGCCAAGGTGATACGACTTGGGTTTATTTGATATGGGTTCTTAAATTAATTTGCTTTTTTAATCCGGTCATCCATTTATGGAGCCGTGAAATTTCTAAACTTCAAGAATTTTCCTGTGATGAGATCTTAATTGGCCAAAAAAAGATTTCTTGTGACTCATACGCTCATTGCTTAATTGCAGTGGCCCAATCATGTCAATCGACTACGATGCAAGCTCCTTTGTGCGCGACTGGACTTACATTTTTAGCTGAAGACAAACTAATCAAAAGGAGAATTAAATTTATGTATGCTAAAAAACCAAAACCTCTCTCATTTCTTAAGCAATCCACGATCTTCGCTATTTTATTTATCACTTTTCTTGGCACTTCTTATGCTTCAAGAAGTTTTGTTCAAGATAAAAGAATTACAATGGCTGAAGCACAGAAGTTAGTTCAACGAACTAACTCTGAAATCCCTGTAGAAATTAACAATTTAGTACTTGCACAACTTAATCGCTATGCCGGAACACCTGAAGGAAGGGCATTTTTTAAAGAATCACTTCTTAGAATGAACTCCTATAAATCAATGATCGAGGGAAAAATTATTCTCAATAAACTGCCTCTTGAACTTTTAGCAATCCCTATCGTTGAGTCTGGCTACCAAAACATGCCACAGGATCCGACTCATAAATCATGGGGGGCAGGACTTTGGATGTTTATTGAATCAACAGCGAGAGTTTATGGACTCAGAGTTGACAGTCAAGTTGATGAGCGCTTAAACCCTAATCTTCTCACTGATGCTGCCATAAAATACTTTCAATCGAATTACGGATTATTTTCAGATTGGAAGCTATCAATACTTGCCTATAATATTGGTGAACAAAACGTGAAGAAGGCCATGCTTGATTTGAATACAAAAGATGCTTGGGTCATTGTAAAAAATGGAAGAGAAAACGATCAAGATTATCTTGCAAGAGTTATGGCCGCTATTATTATTTTAAAACATCCAGAAATTTTGGACTAAAGTCATGGGCCTAGACTAAAAAGCTAGGCCCCTTTATTATTTCTATAAAACGCTTTTGAAGCAAAAAGGGTTAGAGCGTTTTTAGTTATCTCTCCCTTAAAGACGCATGAAATTTCTTAAGTCATACAAACACAACTTGATAGTCATCCTAGTTATTTAGAAACACCTCTGGTTTCTTTATGTTCCACTGGAACACCAACTGGAGTTATCTTTTTTAGAAGACTTCTTGAGGTGTCATCTTTTCCCAAACTATTATTTATTATATTCAATTGTAATTTGGGTTTAATTTTTTCATCACGACACGGATATATTTCAACATTGTAATTACCACATTCTGCGTACACGGTATTACCAGAAATAGATAATCTAAAACTACAAAGTTTTGTGTCAATCCTTTCACTTGAACCCGATTTTTTAAAGCATTTAAAAAAATCTTCTTGGACATAATCTTTGACTTTATTAATTTCACTTAAAGGTTTATTAAAATAGTATAATGATGGAGATTTACTTTTTTCATTGCAGTCCTGAACTGCAGTTTGAAAGTTGTCACAACGGTAATATGCTGTATTTGTAGAATTGCTTGAGGTGAATTCACAATTTGTATCAGTTATTTTTGAGATATCTACATTAGCTCTTTTAAAGCACGTAATTCCTGTTGCTTCTTTTTGAGATTCACTAAAAATATACATTGCATTTGAAAATTTGGAATTTATTGAACACCCACCCTTTTTTAGTGACTCGATATCTTTACTGCATTCTTCAGCTTGAGTTGAAAAAATTAAGAAAAACAATAAAAAACTAATCTTGCTCATAAAAGTCCTCCAATTAGGAAGTTATCGGTTATTGAATAAAATTTCTTTAAGGTTGCATGAAAATTTGTAAATAAGCTCATCTAGCAAAATGTATTGCTGACTAATGGTTATTAACTACTCCATTTATTGAAACTCTTTGCAAGCTCCTTAAGCTTAAAAAGTAGCCTAGAACAAATTAATCGATTTCTTCCCAAGCGGGTCCTTGATAAAATAAATCGAGGATATCCTATTTTAGAGATCAACTTCGAACATTTCGGGCACTTAATCTATTGTTTTTATTTCACCTTTATCAATTACGCAAAAGTTACGCTTTTCTTTTTGAAAATTCAAATTATCATCAAGAAATGGAACTAAAAGATAAAATTTCAATTCTTGCTGATGCCGCTAAATACGATGCTTCTTGTGCCAGTAGCGGAGTTAAACGAAAAGCCACTCCTGGTGGTATAGGAAATCTTGAGGGCAGTGGCATTTGTCACAGCTACACACCTGACGGAAGATGCATTTCATTGCTTAAAATTCTTCTCACTAATTTTTGTATTTATGATTGCAGCTATTGCGTGAATCGCGTTTCAAGCCAAGTGAAGCGAGCAAAGTTCAGCATCACAGAGGTTGTTGAACTCACGCTTAATTTTTACCGTAGAAATTACATTGAAGGATTATTTTTAAGCTCAGGAGTGGCAAGATCATCTGATGAAACCATGGAAGAGATGATTGAAATCGCAAGGAGACTTCGCATCGATCATAAATTCGGTGGTTATATTCACTTAAAAGCCGTGGCCGGATGCTCACAAATTCTCCTTGATAAAGCGGGTCTCTATGCTGATCGTTTGAGTGCGAACATTGAACTTCCCAAGCAGTCTGATTTAAATGAACTAGCTCCTGCTAAAACTCACACTGAAATTGAAAAATCGATGTTGCAAATAAAAGATCGAATTACTGAAAATCGTGAAGAACAAAAACTTTTTAAAAAAGCTCCAATTTTTACTCCAGGAGGTCAAAGCACTCAAATGATTGTTGGGGCCACTAAAAGCACCGACCGTGACATCATGACCAAGGCCTCTGATCTCTATTCACATTTTGATTTAAAACGTGTGTACTACAGTGCTTTTAGTCCAATCCCAGACAGTGATCCAAATCTTCCTTTGGAGCGTCCGCCAATGATACGAGAGCACCGCCTCTATCAGACTGATTGGCTACTGCGCTTCTATGGATTTAATGTTGAAGAAATACTACCTTCTGACGCTCCAGAATTAAGTCTTGATCACGACCCTAAATTATCTTGGGCCATGAGAAATAGAAATATTTTTCCAGTGGATTTAAATACTGCTCCTCAAAATATTCTTTTACGTATTCCTGGTCTCGGAGTGAGAAATGTTGAACGCATTCTTGCTACCAGAAAATTTCATAAAATTCGCCTTAATGACCTCGCCAAAATGCGAGTGCACTTAGATAAAGTTCGGCCCTTCATAGTCACCATCGATTACACTCCTCCACTTTCTCAACTAGACTCCAGCCATTTTGAAAAAATATTTAATCCTGAAGTTCATGTTCAACTAGATTTTTTTTCAAATCTTGCAGTCAGCGTGACTGGAGAATTTTAAATGAGAATAATAAGTTTAGAGTCCAATTTTAAGTCATGGAGGCAAAATGCAAGAGTTCTTCTCGAAGAAAAAATCCACTTTGAAAATATCATTTGGCAAACGTCTGACAGCGGATCATTTTTAGATCTTATATCTAAACCCTTGAGTGATACTCCTTCTCATATAAAAATTCCTAGAGAATTCATCGAAGAAGCTGAACTCGTTGCCGCTTTTAGGAATGATAGTACGTGGAGCCTGCTCTACCGTTTATTGTATCGAATTGTGTATGAAGAAAAAAATCTGCTACAAAATGTACTCGACGATGATGTTCTCGATTTTCACAGACGAAAAAAACTCGTCACGAGAGACTTACATAAAATGAAGGCCTTTGTGCGCTTTAAGG
>JAYSPR010000177.1:0-5079 GCA_043721975.1 Bacteriovoracaceae bacterium | reverse complement strand
AGGTCTGCTGGCACCTTTTAAGAGTAATGAAATAAGATAGTGGAAAGCATTCGTTTTTTAGTAAATTTATTTTCGACATTTGATAAGGCGTTTTTTATTTTAATTTCTAGGTCTTTTGTTTTTCCTAGATAAAAATTTTCTAGAATCGTGGCATACTCTTTGGGAGTATTGTTATAGGCGATATAACCACAATTCTCATTCACTACTTCTTTGAGACCACCATGGTGTGAAGTGATAACAGGCACACCAACTGACATGGCCTCGACAGGTACATAGCCAAATGATTCAAAACGTGATGGATGAAGGATAAAATCATATTTTGTCATTTCACGACACACGTCTCCTGAGTAATCAACAATAGTGATGAATTCTTCTAGCTTTAATTGCTTAATTTGAGATTTGAGAGATGATTCAAAATCACCATGTCCGTAAATAAAATAGCTAAAAGGGATATTTAAATTTTTTAAGGCAGCACAAGCATCTATCACAATATCGTGTCCCTTCAGATGTCGAAGAAGACCGAAGCTTGCAAGTTTCAATTTTTCACCATTATGATAGCTGTGCTCAGCTTTAAAAGATGGAATATCTACACCGTTATAGTTGATCACTTTTAAAGCTTTTGATGAAGCCGGGTCGCCAATATTCTGTGTATACGTTTCAGCAGTATAAAAAGACTCAAACAAAAAAACATCTGTTAAGGGAAGAAGACACTTTTCGATAAAATCATAAAGCTTATTTTTAAGTTCACCGTGAACTCGATGAAGACTTCCTCCGTGGGGAGTATAAAGACATTTTACTCTTAAAAAAAAGGCTAGGATTCTCGCATACATTCCGCCCTTAGCACCATGTCCGTGGATTACATCTACTTTTTTAAAAAATAGGATTTTAAAAATAATGATTAGGTTAATGAGATCGCTTATGCCTGGTTTTTCTTTTATATTTACATGGAAGATTTCAATGTGGGGGTTGAGAGATAAGTAGGATAAATCTATGTCTGACTCAAGAGTATTCGTAATGAAAATTTGTTTTAAGTTGGGATTACTTAGATTATCTAAAATATCTAGGACGTGCTTTCTGATTCCACCAGCTGGTGATCGTAAGATTTGAACTATATTGGTCATGGAATTTTCCTAGTTGGAATTCTGAGTGAGAGAATTTTGATTAGGAAGATAGAAATCCCAAATTTAAAATGCCATTTTGACTGGAACATTTTTTTGAAAAGAAGACGATAGGAAAATTCTGGTCCAAAAGGGTTTGGCTCGTTTTGATTTTTAGTTTGTAAAATATTATAGGCCCGAAGAGCTTGATCCTTCATGAGGAGAAATAAATAATCTGATGTATAAATATCTGATAAATATCTTTCTAATACTAAAAAAATGTCATGCTTGGTGATTCTTGTTCGGGCGATTCTGAAACTATGGCTAGTTTCTGCGACTCGGTATTTCATTAAAGGTTTTGATAGTGCGATTATGGGACCTAGTTCAGAAAGTCTGAACCAAACATCTAAGTCGGCTGATGTTTTATAAGTGACGCCATTCCACATTTTTATTTTATCGCGGTAGATATCGGATCTGGCCATCACGGAAGGGCAGATTATGAAATTTCCGTAGCGGTAAATGAGGCTTTTAAGCTGTGAGCCTGATAAAATCGTTAAATCTAAAGACTTTATTTCAGTTGGAAAAAATCGCTCTCCACTTATTGAGCCTGCACTATCAATTTCATTAGCATGGCAAAATGAAGCTACTGCATCTCTAGACCCTTCCAGCGCTGCAACACTCTGGCTCACAAAAGTTCTTTCGTAAATGTCATCTGCATGAACAATAGCTGTATAGTCCCCTTCAGCTCCCTCTAAACATTTTGTAAAATTTGCCTCAGCACCAATATTTTTATCTTGCTGAATAATTTCAATGAATAAATATTTTTCTTTATAAGTTTTTGCAATTGTTACAGAGCCATCAATCGAACAATTATCAAAAATTTTAATCTTAATTTCTGGATAGTCTTGAGTTACAAGTGATTCTAGTGTTTTCGCAAGTGTCGATTCACTGTTATAAACTGGCACACAAAGTGTAACTTTTTTGACAATATTCACAAAAGCTCAATTCCTTAATATTTCTTTTCAAAATACTCAATTTGAAAGTAAAATTTAGCATGGTTCAGCAAAAAAAACACGCAGGAATAGCGGATAACTTAAGTATAATCTCACAGACTCTAGATAGCCTAGGCGTGAATATTTTAGGTCTTTTTATTTATTGCATTTATATGAAAACGACAAATATCCCAAGCGAATATGTCACCATTTTCATTATTAATACTTTACTCGTTTTAATTCTTTTTCCAAATTTTAATCTCTATTATTCATGGCGAGGAAGAAATAAGTGGCAAAGAAATTCCTCAATAAGTTACGCATGGCTAACAGTTCTCACTTCAATGGTTTTTTTAACTTTTGCCATGAAGAACTCTGCGGCATTCTCTCGAGTTTGGTTTTTTACATGGGCAATATTAGGTTATCTCTATTTAGTCACTTATCGCATTCTATTTGATCTCATCTTAAATCGATTACGTTCAAAAGGTTTCAATCGAAAAAATATACTTGTTTTTGGTGCTGGTGAAGTTGCAAAACAAATAAATCATAAATTAAAAGAAAATGATGATGTGGGATTTGATATCGCAGCTTTCGTAGACGATAACAAAGACCTTCATGGAAAATCTGTAGAAGGCATCCCCGTACACCCCCCAGAAGAACTTATAGAACTACTAAAAAATTGTCACGAACTTTGGATCGCACTCCCTCTAAGGGCCGAAAAAAGAGTTCTAGAGATACTACATCAAACACGCCATCTCACATCAGTCATTCGCTACATACCAGATATTTTTAACTTTCGCCTTCTCAACCACTCCATAACAGAGATTGCAAGTATTCCTATTATTGAAATAAACGGTACTGCAATGACAACTTCAAATCTAGTTTTAAAAAGAATTGAAGACATCATTTTATCACTACTCATTGTGATACTAATATCCCCTATCGTAATTATAGTTTCATTAATAATTAAATTAACTTCTAAAGGCCCGATTCTTTACAAGCAAGAAAGACATGGATGGAATGGTAAGACCATTAAAGTCTATAAATTTAGAAGTATGTACTATGAAAAAAATGAAATTTTTAAACAAGCGACAAAAGATGACTCTCGCATCACTCCGATTGGTCATTTTATAAGAAGAACTAGCATAGATGAGTTCCCTCAATTTCTTAATGTTTTGCAAGGGCGAATGTCAATAGTTGGACCAAGACCACATGCTGTGTCGATGAACGAAGACTATAAAGACAAAGTTAATAATTACATGCAACGACATAAGGTTAAGCCAGGCATTACTGGTTGGGCACAAGTTAATGGACTAAGGGGAGAAACTGATACAATTGAAAAAATGGAAAAAAGAATTGAATTTGATCTATATTATATTCAAAACTGGTCTATTCTTTTTGATCTTAGAATAATCTTCATGACAATCTTTAAAGGATTTATTGGAAAGAACGCTTACTAGAAAGAATCTTTTTATAAAAATAAAAAGCAACAACAATGCCAAAAAATAAAAAATTAATTGCAGAATAAAGTAAACTACTTGAACTTTTCCAAAAAAAGATTGCAAGCACACTTCCAGCACCAGAACACATTAAAAAATCAATTTTCTTCATTTCATTAAAAATAGAAAAACCAACCCGCTGAGAAATTCTATGATTTAATAATATAAAAAGAATCAATGAGCAAATAACCAAAGAAGCCGAAACCAAATAGTGAGCAAATTGAGCAGGAATAAATGATAGGCACAAAAATAAGATTACTGCCGTAATCGCATGGGGAATAACTGCTAACTTAGTATCATAAATACCATGTGCCCCTAGAGTGGCCATGGCAGTATACTTCCGAAAAAAATGAAAAACTGCGCCTGCCATTACAAATATATATGCATTATTATAATTCTCAGTGGCTAAAAGTCTCACCATGAATGGTGAAAGAAAAATAACAAAACAAGTTGAGACAAAATAAAAAGGATGAGCAGAGCTTACCAATAGCTCTAAAGCCTCTTTTGTTTTTTCTTTTTCACCTGTTCCGCTGATTTTATAAAAACTTGGTAAATAGAGCTGCTGGATAATAGATTCAAGAGCAAAAGAGACTCTTTGAGCGATAGCAAAACCTACAGATATTTCAGCGACAAATTCAAGGCCAAAGCGAAATTCAAGAATATATCTATAGCCATCGAGAATAAACCAAAGAAATAATGCCGAAAGAGCTATTGGGTTAGCAAAATCCCAAACTTTTTTCAATGAAACTTTATTTAAATCTGAAAGTACAGGTTTTTCAAAATTCTCTTTAATATATGACTTGAAAATAATAAATGAAATAATTGTGAAAATTATTTGGGAGATAAACTGTCCCCAAAACCAATTAAGTGCAGTTGGGGTAAAGTAAAAAATTGATATAAGTGAAAAAATTAGACCAAATAAAATATTTAAACATGTAAGTGCTACAAATGTTCCTCTTTTTTCGATCATATTCAAAAAAGGAATAAATGCTGTAACTGTTGTATTAGACACAACTCCCATAAAGACAAAAAATACCATTTGTGAATAATTAAAATATTGAAGAAATTTTTCTCTAAAAAGATAGGCTATCACTATACACAATGTAACGATTGTAACAACATAAATAAAATAAAATGATAAACGATTAAGAAGAACTCCTTTTTTTATCCATCCGTGAAATTGCCTGTTACAGTAATGACCAATTGGAGAAATCAAGGCATAACCAAAGTAAGTCAATATAGCAGTGAAAATAAAAAATAAACCTACTTGCTCTTTGTTCAAATAATGTGTGAGTAATTTCAATGAAGATACTGATACAATAATTTGTAAAATGCGGCCAATAAGAATGAAGATAAAATCTTTATTTTTCATTTAAAAAATCTTGTAAAACTACACTGGAAAAATGTTCGGGTAAAAATATTTTATATTCATCACTTAAAAGAAATTTACTGATGTTTTCTTGGTAATTTGATAGTGCACGTGAGTCTAGGCTA
>JAYSPR010000176.1:0-9134 GCA_043721975.1 Bacteriovoracaceae bacterium | reverse complement strand
CTACTACAGTGAGAGAAAGACCAATTTGAAAAGAGTTCCATCCAAATTTATAATGGGTGTAAAGGGCCCAAATACTTGGATGAGATTGGCCTGCCAGGTTGGTGAGAAAAAAGGCCCAAATTAAAATATTTCCCTTTGATTGAAAAAGAATTTTTATTACAGATTTTAAGGGATTCATCTTTGAGAAATCTATTTTTTGTTTCCTTTTTTCTATTGGTAGTGACTCTGGAAGTACAATAAGTCCAAAGATAAAATTGGAAAGAGACAAAAACGCCGCAATGATAAATGGCCAGTTATGTCCGTAACTACCAACGAGTCCACCCAGAGCAGGACCCACAATAAAACCAATACCAAATGCAGCCCCTACCATTCCAAAATTTCCTGTGCGATTTTTATCGTTCGATATGTCCGCAATATAAGATGAAGCCACTGTTAAGCTTGCACCAGTGAGACCTGAAACAATACGTCCAATAAAAAGAAGTAATAAACTAGGAGAGAAGGCCATAAGTAAATAATCAATACCCGAACCAAATAGGGCCACTAGTAAAACTGGCCTTCTGCCAAAGCGATCTGAAAGCGAGCCTAAAAACGGCGAAGCAATAAAAAGCATGAGAGAGTATATAGATATAAAATAACCAAAATAGGTGCTGACAAAGGCTTCACTGGCACCAAATCGCCTAATGACCTCTGGTAGAATAGGAACGATGAGTCCTATGCCAATGGCATCTAATAAGATCGTAATAAATATAAAAGTCATTTTTGCTTCAGATTTTTTCATAGACTAAGTATGGCGATATTAGGTGATCTTGTCAGTTAGTGAATCGGACAAACTGATACCTTGAGTAAAAAAAATATTACATTTATTCCAAAAACCTTACAATTGCCCCTTTATGCTGGTACTAACTTGATTTTGATTCGCCAAGAAGCATAAAAAAGTTTTACTTTGCCCCCACATTCTTAGTTGGGGGTTTTATGAAGTTAAAAATGTTAAATAAGTTAGATCAGTTAAAGTATTTTGCCGTGGCCTTACTGGCCGTTTTATTTTTAGTGCTTTTTTCATTTAATGCCTTTTCGGCATCAGGAGTTCCGATGGGAGCTGAAGACGCTTTTAAATTACAAACTTCTAGGGATATTTACCGTGAAGAAGTGAGCTATGAAGACTATGAAACAACTTGTTCGAGAGAAGTTCCAGATGGATCAACTCAAGTGTGCTCGTCGGGGAGAACTGAAAGACGTTGCCGCAAAGTTTCTGGCGTTGGTGAAGAGTGTTGGGACGAAACTGAAGAGGTTTGCCATGACGTTCAAACGACGAGAACTGAAACATATGACTGTATCCAGTCGAGACGAGTTGTAGAAAACGTTTACGATTATACAATTGCTGCTCAAGTAAATGTTGTTAAGTCTTTGCGAGCTAAAAATTATGATCTGAATCAGTGTACGTTCGATGCAAGACTAGAAGTTTCGGGTGAAAATTTCTATGCTTTTTGCACTGAAGCCGTTGTAAAATTAACTTTGGTTAATAAAAAAGAAACAGAAAACTTAAGAAATAAGTTCAGAACTTACAATGTCGAGCTTGATTTTTTTCCTATTACAGAAATTAATGCTCTTAAATTTGGTTTAACAGATCTTAAATATACAAATAATAAATTAACTTTTAAGTCTTTTGATTTATCTAAGGCCACGAACTTTAAATTAAATGTAACACTGACAAGAAATCGCTTTTTACTAAAAGATAAAGTTGTTTTAAACAAATCATTAACGGCACTGGATTTTAAAGTCTTAAATACTGCTCTTAATGGAGAAAGCACTTTAGAAGTCGATCTCAATAAATTATCTGGTGGTTTTGATGCGACAAAAAAGCACACTCTCAAAATGGAACTTAAGACACTTAAGGCCGTTGATGTGAAAGGTGCGATCAATTCTCCTGAACTTTCAAATGAAATCGCTCAATCACTTGTTATCAATGAGTAAATAGTTAATGTTTTTTTTAGGTTGTGAAGTCTGTAAAGATTTCACAACCGCTTTATTGTCTTCATTTATAAGCTTTTTTACTCGTATAAAGGGCCTTATGAAAAAACTAATAGGTCTTATCGTTGTTTCAGTCTTTTTACTCAATTCA
Source organism: Bacteriovoracaceae bacterium (assembly GCA_043721975.1). GTDB lineage: Bacteria > Bdellovibrionota > Bacteriovoracia > Bacteriovoracales > Bacteriovoracaceae > Bacteriovorax. Next base: position 7,015 of record JAYSPR010000176.1, on the reverse strand, counting down.
AAAATAATTTTGGCGGCAGACTATCCGTCCATGCCAGATCTAGCGATTACTGTTGGAAAGCTGTGTGATAAACCAGTTAGAAAACGCTACCCAGAACAAATTGATTATTGTGAAAGAGATGTGACTTATCAAACCAAAGAAATCGTTATAGCTGAATATGATCAAAAAGATGGATATATTATTTCAAAACTTCCTAGAGCTGATTTCAAAATAGATCATCTTATTCCACTTTGTGTTGGTGGGTCTAATGACATCACTAATCTTTGGCCACAACATAAATCCGTTTATTTTATAACAGATCCACTGGAGCCGGCCCTTTGCGAGAAAATGGCACAGGGCCGATTAAAGCAAGCCGATGCTGTTCGAATTGTCATAGAAGGTAAAACTCACCTTGACCGAATCCCAACACTCTTAAGCATCGTGAAGAAATTGTAAATTAGGTTTTAAGATTTATAATTTTTTAAAAATAAATTGAGCTCTCTTGCCCCTTCAATAACCATTTGCGTGTCACAACTAAAAGCAAGTCTAATAGACTGTAAGCTTGAGTGAGTGTCACCAAAACAACTTCCTGGAGCATTCCCTATACCTTTTTGGGCCAGGTCTTCTGAGAGTTTTTCAACATCAATACCTTCTTTTACTCGGCACCAAAGATAGAAAGCAGCTTTAGGAACATAAGGAGTTAAGATATCTTGCCCTTTAAGGGATTCTAAAAAAAGATTTCTGCGCTTTAAATATTCCGCATTCATCTCATCCATCCAAGTTGTAGGAGTGTCTTTAACAGCATGAATGGCACCCCATTGAGTGATGCTATTAATTCCGTTAACTGTGCATCTTAAAAGTTTTGCGGCTCTGTCGTTAAAGAGTTCATTCATAGAAGCGAAGTATCCCATTCGCATACCACTCATGGCATATGATTTTGAATATGAAAAAACAGAAACAACTTTATCATAAGTAGGAACTAGGGAAGCGATTGAAGTATGAGTTCCACCATCGAAAAGAATGTGTTCATAAGCTTCATCACTGACAAGCCAAAGATTGTTTTTTACAGCGAGATCAGCAATCTTTTTTAATTCATCCAAGGGAATAATGGCCCCGGTTGGATTTTGTGGAGAGTTTAAAAAGATAACTTTTGTTTTTTTAGTGATGGCCTTTTCAATTTCAGAAGCTAAGTAAACATAATTACTTTCTGGCTTTAGCTCTATTCCAATAGTTTTTGCACCAGCGAGACGGGCATTTTCTACGGCTTCAGTCCACATTGGGTCGGGAACGATGACTTCATCACCTTCATCGATGAGGCATTGGTAGGTAACGTAGAGTGCATGCATTGCCCCGTTCGTCACAGAAATGTGAGCGGCTTTAACAGGAATTTTATTTTGCTCATTAAGCTTTAAGGCAAGGGCCTCTCTTAATTCAGGAATTCCATTATTAGGAATATAATGTGTTTTATTGGCTTCAAGGGCCTTAATGACGGCCGACTTTACATTGGGGTGAACATCAAAGCTTGGGTCTCCAGATTCAAATCGATAAATTTTTTGTCCATCTTTTTGAGCTTTCATTAATTTTTCTCTTATGACTACAATTTTTCCAAGAGAAATATTATCGAGACGATTCATGAAACTTGCTCCTTCTTAGATGTTAGTAGAGTGAAAACCCGCAACGCTTGATAAGATAACCATTAAATGCATCATTGGAAATAAGTTTTTTATTGAAAAAAACATTGCTTCCAAATTTTGTGTCCGTGTACCAAAGATCACCAACTGGGACTAGGCAATTTTTTTGTCCATTCTTTTTAATGGTGATAATTTTTTTAGCGCCCGAATTTAAAACATTCACTGGCCAGTCTGCTAGGGCACTTGCCTCAATGACAACACCTTTACCTGTATATTCTACATCTGGTGCTTGGGCTTCACCGCTTGCTTTTTGTTTTATAGGTCCTTCTTTTAGGACCCCACGGATTATTTCATAGCTTTTAAGGTCATAAACAACTTCTTCTCTAGTTGGTAAAGTGACAATGATCTCGTCTTTTTGATAGCGAATGGCCGGGAGTATTTCGCGCGGGAAAAAAAACATTATCTTTAAATGAGCGTGGCTTTCATATTCATCCGGAGAGTCCCATAAAAGAAGTCCTAGGTCTGAACGGGCCAAGTCTTCAAACATGAATTCATATTCGCGCCCTACACTTAAGCCACTCATAGGCACTATTTTATTGATTCCAGTGTTTTTGAATTTAAAACTTTTTGGCGTTCGAATATCTTTTGGGTCGATTGAAAAGCATACATCCCAGAGAAGGTGATTTCTCGTCAGGCAGCTTGTCGCATTTAAAATTTGTTCATTTGATTCTTTGAGGGGGGTCTGAATTAAAGTTTCATCAAAAGATGCAGCATAGGCGAAGTTGGCAATGAATAGGCTCAGCAATGCGAAGATTTTAATCTTATTCTCCGAGTGAATCGGTTTTGTGTCGCCTTATTGTTCACCAAAATTTTCGTTTTAAGAAGGAAAAAAGTGACATTTTTTCTTTTAAGTTCTGACAAGTATCAGACTAACTTCGTAGGTGTATTCTTAAGATAACATTTGATTAAACAAGATGGTCTTTCGAATCAAAAAATAACAGATCAATTTCATTCTTCCAAAAAACTAAAACTAAGCTAAAATATTAATAAAATAAGCCGTTAAGGGTTAAAACTAGTGTGAATTACCAAGTAAGTAAAAGGTTACGTTTTTAAAATTTTTAATAGATTAAGTCTATGACTAAGGAGTCAGCAAATGGAATTGTTACAATTATTTAAGCAAGGTGGCTTTATTATGTGGCCGCTGCTCATTTTTTCTATCGCAGCATGGACAGTAGGAATTCAAAAAATTTGGTTTCTTATGAACTTCAATAAACAAGCAAAATATTTTTATGAAGAAGGAATGAGAATCATTCAGTCAAAACGTTTTAATGAAATGGAATGGCTCTATAAAAATTGTCCAGAAATTATTGCTAAGCCACACTCTGCGATCTTTGAAGAAGCTTCTTCTCCAGAGGAATGGGAATCGCGCATGCAAAGAAGATTAAACGAAACGACCATGGGCCTAAAGAAAAATATTTGGATACTTGGAACCATCGGTTCAAGTGCACCATTCGTTGGTCTCTTTGGAACGGTTTGGGGAATCATGGGCTCGTTTAAAGAAATCGGTGCTGCAGGTAAGGCGGGATTCGCCATCGTTTCATCTTCAATTTCAGAAGCACTTATTGCGACTGCTGCCGGGATCTTAGTCGCCGTAGTTGCCGTTATGTTTTACAACTACGTTCTCGTTAAAATTTCAGAGGCCTTAGCTAACTTTAAAAATGGTCTTGGCGATATGGCCGAATCATTTAACGCTGCTAAAAAATAGGGGAATCTTATGTCAATGGGAAGTTTAAATAACAATTCAGATGGCGAAGAAAGTATAGTCTCTGATATCAACATGACTCCACTCATTGATATCATGCTCGTTCTTCTTATTATTTTCATGGTGACGAGTACAGCGGCACTTGAGTCAGGTCTAGATATAGAATTGCCAAAAACATCAATCACCAACGAAAAAAAGCAAGATGAAATTTTAATCATCACTCTTAGTAAAGATGGCAAAGTCGCCTTGCAGGGAAAATTTGTTGAGCCGACTAAGCTCGCCGATGAAATGATTGCGAAATTTAAAGAACTTAAAACGGAATCAGTTATTTTAGAAGGTGACACTCAGGCTTATTTGGGACGTGCTGTAGAAATTATGGATATCGCCAAGAGCGCTGGAGCGAAGAATTTTTCAATTGCTGCTGAAGAAGATCCTTCAAAGCGTTTGAAATAATATTGACTAGAGTCTTACGAGGATCAAAATGACAGCTTTAAAGAAAATAAAAATAACACCGGGTGAAAGCTCGATGGAAGTCGAAACAAAACGCTTTAATAAACGCGCTTTGATTGGAAGTTTCATTATTCATCTCTTTTTTTTCTTAATAAGACTTCCGCATTTAGTTCTCGAACACAAAATGAAAGATGATCCTAAGCTTATTCCCATCACCATGACTTCGGTAACTCCTCCCATGAAAAATAAATCGGTGATCAATAAGGTGACGGTGGCAGAACCAGAAAAGCCACCGGTCACTCCTCCAGAAGATAAAATTAAAAATGGAACGGATAGAGTTGTTCCCAAGTCAGATCGCCTAGGTGATAAAACACAAAAGAATGTTCAAGATGTTCAAAAAGGCGACCCGGGATCGAAAATTAAGACGGCCTATAAGCCGGGAACTGATGTGAGAAAAGCTCCTAAGACAACGATCGGAACTGGTTCTGCGCCTGGAAAAGTTAAAGCCGATGGTAATCCTGGAGGCTCAGGAGATACTTATAAAGGCTTTGACATGACTAACGTCACTGACTCCATTCAAAAAAGTGGAAAGGGTCTTAATCGCCTTGCTGCCAAAGGTGCAAAGGATGACGGCGGGGCAGGGCTAGGAACTGGTGGTGGAATTGGTAACGGTGTTGGCGGTGGTAACGGAAATGGTTTTATAACTGGTTCACCAAATGGGACGGCCAATATAGCGAAGGTTGCCACTAATATTGGAAGTCTGAGTGGATCTGCTACTGGAAAGATTGATTCGAGCCGTGGATTTGATGGACTCGCTCAAAAAGGATCTGTGAGTGTTGCAGGTGTTCCTGTTGAGAAAATTTCAGTTTCTACAATTAATCCAGATGAAATTAGAAGAATCTTAAGAGATCATATTCCTCAATTTAGATATTGTTATCAAGCTGAACTAGATACCAATAAAAATCCTGAAGGCCTTCAAGGTCGAATGAATTTTAAATTTAGTATTGGTGGAAGTGGAAGGGTCACTAAATCTGAAATTCAATCAGAAGAAATTTCTTCTGATAAAGTTCGCGACTGTATTAAAAATGTTTTGGGGGGAATTCAATTTCCTAGCCCTGGAGCAGGAAAAACAGTCGACGTAGCTCAGCCGATTAATTTTTACCCGAAACGAATTTAGCTAAGTTCAAAATAATTTTATATTCATTAGCAGTTACCGGATTAATGGAAAGCCTTGAGCCTTTTTGCACCAGTGGCATGGCCTCTAGTCCTTTAATTCCTTTCAGAGTTGATAAAGTCACTACTGTTTCAAATTTTTCTAAAAATTCAACCTCCACCATAAACCATCTAGGATTTTCAAGAGTGGCCTTGGGATCATAATAGTCACTTTTTGCATCAAACTGAGAGGGGTCTGGGTGAGAAGTCTTAGAGACTTTGGCGAGTCCTGAAACACCAGGAATTTCACAGCTAGAATGATAAAATAAAACCACATCACCGAGATTCATAGAGTCTCTCATATAATTTCGGGCCTGGTAATTTCTCACTCCATCCCATCCAGATTTTTTTTTCTTTTTTAAATCGTCGATTGAAAAAACATCGGGCTCACTTTTCATTAACCAGTAATTCATAAAATTCCTAAAATGTTGTTATGATCTTTTTCTAGTCTAATCTTTTCGTCAGACTAAATCAAAGTGAGTTTGGCGAGATAGAGCTTTCTTAGGTCTTCATTACTTTGAGGGGCTTTTGCTTTTATGACTTCTTTTGCTTTTTCCTTCTCTTTTTCCTTCTTTTTCTTTTTTTCTAAATCTTGCCTTGCTTTTTCTTGTTCTAATTCTAAGGCCACATTATTTTTTTCTGTTCCCGCGACAGCTGAGTCGTTGATGGTCGACTTTAGGCCGTCTTTACCGAGAGACATCTCGTTCATGAAGTTTTTAAAGTCGGGCATTTTTCCGTTAATGAGCATAGGCTATTTTACGATGGTTTCAGCGATTTTTTACTTACAAAAGGGTGTTCTGTTAAGTACCTAGAATTATGAGTCATTTTTGAAGTAATGTTTCATATCGCTTGAATGTAACTATTCACTATTGCCTTGAAAATTTGTCAATTTCTTTAATTGCTCAATGAGGACGTTTCAATTTGGAAAAAAATTTAAAATTTACAAACTCGTTAGATTTAATAAAAAACCCCTCGTGACAAGAGGGGTTTTAAGGTTTTGAAAGTTCCAAAGTAGGTCTAGCAAACCTAGACTTGGGGTTGAAAAATTCTAGCGTAAATATGCTGTGGCCTTAATTCCATTTCTTTATTAAACACAAATAGGTAATGGCGAACATCTCGGAAAAAATATTAAGAATAAAACTTTTAATTATTCGAACGTATGTGAAGCGATTGAGGCACGATGTGAGGGTAAGGATTTTGTCAGAAGAGATTCTTGTGGAAACATGATGGCCAGATGGGATAAGGTGCCAGTACAGTATTGTGCCAGGTTGATAGGACATTTAAGATTCAACTATTATGGTTATATCCCGTCAAATCTCATCATTTTAATAAGTAGTCCTTTATTGAAATTCTCTGAAAGTAGTTATAAAAATAAATTAACAGTTGCTGGGAGGCCGCATGAAAAAATTATTTTTTGTATCTATGTTAGTAGTTAGTGGATTCGTACAAGCTGGTGGAGGTAGTGTTTCAAATCCACCAGTCCATTGTCAAATGATTCTCGATGAAGAGTGCCACTCTTCAACCGCGGGAATGGTCTGTCGTCCTGTTTTTCGTAATGTATGCTTACCTGTAAGATCTGCTCCCATAAATATAAAAGACCCTCTTGTTGTAGATGAAAACATCACTTTAGAAGAGTAGGCTAGCTCCACCATCGAAAGATGGTGGGCAATCTTTTATAAATAAGATCTCCTCAAAACGTATTGGATTATTTGACCACTGAGAATCGTTAAAAACTTTGATCATTAAAATATAGACTAAGATGACGGGCCAATGAAAAGTTGGCCCTTTTTATTAGTTTTGCAATAAAAGGCAAAGACTTCCCGTAATTTCAAACGTTCAGCTGATATTAATACCCTTTACTTTAAACTTGGAATGTAATTAGATTTATGCTTTGGCCCCCAAATCACTAGACACCTAGTTTAATTTGCTTTTTTATACTCTATCGGGCTCATCATTCCAAGTCCCGAGTGTGGTGCTTCTT
>JAYSPR010000175.1:0-9564 GCA_043721975.1 Bacteriovoracaceae bacterium | reverse complement strand
TTGAGATTTTGTTCTGTATTGTCTTGTTGTAGTTCCAGTCGCTTGCATAAGTTCCTCCGGTTGGAGGTGTCTAGTTCAATTGGGGGTTACGAACAAACTCTTAGTGTTCTAGTTTGATCGGGAATGCTTTTTTAAATTATTACCATATAGTTTTTATCCAAATTGTCGAAATGAATAATTGAATGTTAAAAAAAATTCTAATCCTATTCATGACTTTTTCTGGTTTATTTCTTGGATGGAATTATTTTAAATCTCAAGATAATTCAACAACTACTAATAAAATAGCAAACAATACTAAAATAAAAAAACAAGGATCTCCTGAAGTAAAACAAAACGAGAATTTAGGATTTTCTTTAGAAAGATATGTAACTGAAAATTTATTAAATCGTGCACCATCAAGCATGAATGAAGAGCCTTCTGATTTATCTGAATATTTAAAAAATGATAAGGATGAAGATCTTGCGATAGGTGAGGATGATTTCAATTCACAAATTAAAGATTTATCTGAATCAGAATACCGAGAAATTGTTTTACTAAAAAAAGACATCGAGTTTCAGGAAACTTTTCTTAAAAGTATGAAAGAATCTGGTGAGACTCCTAAGAATGAAATTGAAATAAATAAACAGGTTATCATTGCTAAAAAGAAGCAATTCAAATCTCTTCTTTTAAAATATAAATTTAGAAATGATCAGAATTAATTTTAATCCTAACAATTTCATATTTTTTAACATTGAAAGTTAATCTCTAAAAGCTGATACTCAGTAAGAGGGTAATTCTTCAAGACTTTAAAGAAATTAATGGTCTAATTGTCTTAGCCCCATGTGCATTCCCACATTGGTTTTACTGGATCCAAATTAAATGCTTTAATTTTATATTTTTTCATGATGTCGGCGTACGAATCAGAAAGTTCATAAAGTGTGATATCTGTATTTTTCATTATTGAATAAAGTTTTTTTCGCTTTAACAGAAAACAACTTCATTTGTTTGTTAAAATTTTTATGTCACGATTTGTTAGCGAATTAAACGGAGCAGTTGGAAAAGTGTACGCACCTTGAGCAAGAGGTAACACAGCTAGAGCAAATAGAAACTTTATAAAACCATCCTTGGAATATTTTTCTCTCACTATTCAAGTTTTATATGGCCAAAGTTATATTATAAAAAATATATGATAATTAAAATATATTGCTTTTTTCTTCTACTACTCTCCTGATCTAATAAATTCCCTAACAAAATCATTGGCCGGATGTTTTAAAATAGCATCTGGTGATCCAATTTGTTGAATATGTCCTTGATCCATAACGACAATTTTATCACTCATTTGAAAGGCTTCTTTTTGATCGTGAGTCACGTAGACCATGGTGAGTTTAAATTCCTTCTGAATCGCCCTGATGTCTTTTCTCATTTTTTCACGAAGCTTGGCATCTAAGTTAGATAGCGGCTCATCTAAGAGTAAAATTCGAGGCTTCATAACTAGTCCACGGGCCAGGGCAACTCTTTGCTGTTGGCCTCCTGAGAGTTCATGAGATTTTCTTAGCTCCAAACCAGTGAGCTCAACGACACTCAAAATTTTTATAACCTCTTCACTAATTTTTACTTTGGACATTTTTTTAAATTTTAAGGGATAGGCAACGTTTTCAAAAACATTCATGTGCGGCCAGACAGCATAAGATTGAAAGACCATCCCTACGTTGCGTTTTTCAGGCAAAAGAAATTTTTTATTCATAGGGTCTGAGACAACTTCATTTTCAAAATAAATTTTCCCATGAGTATTTTCTTCAAGACCCGCAATCATTCTTAAAGTTGTCGTTTTGCCGCAACCAGAGGGCCCTAAAAAACTTACGAACTCACCAGAATCAACTGCAAGATTAAAATCCTGAACGGCCCAGGACTCTTTGTTATTTTTTTTATAGAGCATTCCTACATTTTCAAAAAGTAAATGACTCATAAACCGTACCTGCCCTTAGAGAATTTTTTTAAACTAAAGTTTAATACTAAAACAAAAAAGATAACGATGACTGAAAGAACTGAAGCTCCCCCACCTCCGACATCTGAGTATTCTTGGAATTGAAAGATGAGCGGCCCTACAGTATCAAGACCCGGCCCAGTTAATAGAATCGTCATGGTGAGCTCACTTATAATCGGCATAAAAACTAAAAAAGCCGATGCCATAAGTGCAGTAGAAAGTAATGGCCAGTAAATGGTGCGCATAATCGCCCACCAACCAGCACCCGAAATTCGAGCAGCTTCCTCTAAGGATGGATGAATTTGTTGGTAACCGTCACCAATGGTTTTTAAACTCAAGCTCATGTACTTAACGACATAAGCCAGTAAAATAATCCAAAGAGTATTATATAAACTTGGGCCAATACCAAAAAAACCACGGCTAAAGGCTAAGATTAAAGCTAATGCTAAAACTGTTCCGGGTGTTGAAAATGGTAAACTAACAGCAATGCTGGAAAAAGTTCTACCAAACCAAGTTGTCCGGATTAAAAAATAATTAAAGAAGAAAGAAAAAGCAGTACAAATTACGGCAGCAGCTACTCCTAAAAAAAAGGACTGTGACAAAGCTCTAAGAGTTTCTTCAGTTTCAAATAAAACACGAGTGAAATTTGCAAAGCTTAGACCTGAGAAACTCCAAGATCCTTGCACTGGACTTAATGCCGACAACATGACTCCCATAACCGGAATAAAAAGAATGACAAAAATAAGTGCACTTAAAATTAGTAAAATTGGAATTTTTTTATTTCCCAAAGGTACTAATGAAGGTCTAGCAGATTTACCTCCCACTGTATAATTTTTATTAAGTCCCAAAATAAATTGAGAGCCGTATAATAATATTAAAGTGGAAAGACCTAAAATAGCAGAGACAGCGATACTCATTTGGATTCCGTCAGCTGTTCCCATTCTTTGGTAAGTGTAAATTTGAGTGGTCATTAAATAGATTCTGGCCGGTCCACCAATCAGTGCAGGAACTCCAAAACTTGCTGCTGTCGCCAGAGTCGAAAGAATAAATCCATTAACCATGGCCGGTTTTAATAATGGCAAAGCAATATCGATAAAAACTCTTAATCCCGATGCACCAGATAATCTAGCTGCTTCTTCTAAAGAAGAATCCATCCGATCCAGAATGGTCAGTGCTGTAAGTAAAACGAATGTGAAAAGAAAACTAGTTTCTACCCATACCAGCCCCCAGAAAGAATAAATATTTAAATGTAGTCCAAACCACTGGTTCAAAACACCGCTGGTTGGATTTGCCAGAATAATCCAACCAATGGCACCCACAAAAGGGGGAATAGCATAAGGTAAACAAAACCACGAACGAAAATTATTTTTCATTGGCAGATCTGTTCTCGTTAATATCCAAGATAAAGGAACTCCTAAAAAAACACAAAGGAGACCTACACTTCCAGAGACCAGTATCGTATTTTTAATCGCCTTTAAAGTATTTTCATTACTAAAAACATTGAGAAAATCTGAAATTTTTGGCATGAAAAATAAATGTAATTGAGGAGCTATAAAAAAGCATGCAATTATAATCAAACCTAAAAAATAGAAAGTTTTTTTCATTAAAAAACAATCTTCGAGAATTGATTTTTTATGTCCTCTCTCTTTTTCTTGGTTTCAGAAATAAATTCTGGCGACCAGGCTTGCGCATTTTTTAATAACTCAGTAAGCTCCGGTGCTCCCTTGGGAGCATTATGACCAGGTATAGTAGCATACATAAAAGATTGAACCATCGACTCCTGCCCAGCATTGGCAAACATCCAGTCAGCAATTTTTTTAGTGGCCAACTGCTCATCAGATTTTTTAACAATCGCTAATACGTTGGCCTGCATGACGACACCATCCGATGGTATGATCACTTTTATTCTTGGATCAGATTCAGTTAAGCGCAACAGATTCTCAAGAAGAACGATTCCCACAGGACGTTCTTTACTTTGCAAACGACGAATAACTCCAGAATTTCCACCTTCGGCAATAAAATTATTTTTTCTTAGGGCACCATAGTAATCCCAGCCATATTTTTTTGTTAAAAAAGCAACTGTTGTAAAGCTCGTTCCCGAAGCCAGCGGGCTTCCTGAAGAAACTTTGTCTTTCCATTTTACAGCTGTTAAATCACTAAATGCTTTAGGTGCATCTTTTTCCATAACCACTTCAGAATTATACGCCATAACCATGACTGGCAAACTAACTGCCGTATAAAAACCTTGAGGATGTTTAAAATACTCCTCTACTTTTTCAGATCCAACGGGTTTATAGGAAAGCAGACTGCCTTTATCTGCCATATCTTCATACCAAAATCGGTCTGAAGAAATTAAAATATCAGCTTGAATTTTTCCGGACATAGCTTCTGCTTGAACTTTTGCTGCCACTTCCTCAGAACCGGCCTGATAAAACTGAACTTCGATATTGGGAAACTCTTTTTCCATTTTTGCTTTAATTTCATTGACTGTGTCTTTGTACAAGGACGTATATACCCAAACTTTTTCTTTTTCATTTTTTTTAGCACATCCGAAAGATACGACTCCAACCAAAAGTAGTAATAAGAGATTTTTCATTTTTTAACTCCTGCTTTTTTATTTTTTAGAAATGTTTTTTTTGCTAAAACTGCTTGGTCAGCGAAGTCCGAAAAAAGTCCGTCAACGCCTAAATCAAAAAATTGCAAATACTCTTTTTGTGGATCACCTTGATAATCTTTTAACAAGTACTGAGCTTCGCTTCTAAAAGTATAGGGATGAACTAATAATCCAACGGCATGAGCATCACTAATTAATGTCGTCGGGGGTAATGCTTCATTTTTATCATTTACAGGAAGAATGTAGCGCTTGTAAGGCCCAATCCCATTAGCTACGCTGCTAATTTCTTTTAACGAAGCTGGAGTTAGCATATCTTTATAAGTTCTTTTGTCTCCACTCAAAACATTATCAAAAGGTACTAACTCAGGATCATCAATTAAATAAATGAGGGGAAGTTTGGTAAGCGTCCGTAATTTTTTTAAGTTTGTTAATTCAAAAGACTGAATAAAGACTGGAGAGTTTGATTTATTTAATCCTTGGGCCTTTAATTCTTTAATTAAAGCTTCTTCAAGCGAAAGACCAACACTTTGAAAATAGCTTGGATGCTTGGTTTCTGGATAAACTCCAACGACTCTTTTTTGTTTTTTTACCAAATTTAATACTTCTTTAAAAGTTGGAATCTCAAATTTCCCATCAAATGAATGATCACGAAAAGCAAGTCTTTCATTCGCCTTTAATGTTTTCACTTCTGCCAAAGTAAAGTCTTCTATAAACCAACCGGTGATTTCTTTACCATCAACTTTTTTGGTTGTTTTTCTATCGGGAAATTTTTTTGCAACATCCGTTGTTCCAGAAATCTCGTTTTCATGGCGGGCCACTAAAATTCCATCTTTGGTCATCACTAAATCTGGCTCAACATAATCTGCCCCCATGGCGATAGCTAATTCATAAGACGCTAGCGTGTGCTCTGGTCGATGACCACAGGCTCCTCGGTGACCTAAAACCAGTGGGGATTCAAATGACTCAGCTTTAAAATTTATCAATGTGCTTAAAAATAACATAGAGCAAACAATCCATTTAGTTGGTGTCATTTTATTCCAAGTTTTGAGGTTAAATTAGAAGTATTTTATTGATTAATTTTTATTCGATCCAAGTGGGGACGTCAAGCGAAGTATTGTTTAGATTTTTATTTAATACAAGTATTTTCAAAACGGTATTTTGGCGTTTCACAAACAAAAAAGAAAAAATAGATTAAATATTTTGTGGCAATCGCAAACGAAACTAAGATTTTGCTTCGTTAGAATATAACCCCATTAAAGTTGAATAAATCATGCTGTCAATAATTGATTTTGGCATAAGTGATCCGATCGTTTTTCCCTCGATGTCACTGATTTCAATTTTCTGATCAACGATTCCGTCAACCATTACATTGAAAGTCATTCCTGAACTGAAACCCATATTGAGAGTTCTGAGAAGTGAGCGCAGATCTTCAGATAATTTTAAAGCCCCTGGTACTTCTGCTAGTTTAGATTCTGCCTGCTCCAAAATACGATTGATAAAAACCAGCGTTAATCCTATAGCAATCAAAGGCAGAGTGGAATTAGAAAGCATTTTTTGTTTTGCACCTTTTTGAAAAGCCAGGGCAAAAATCCCTGCGTACAAAGAAAGTTTTAAAATATATCTTCCGCGGTCTTCACTGGTTTTTAATTGATTGTAGTCTTCAATAATTTTACGGGAAAATTTTGTGAGCCTGTTTTTAGCTTCCGGAATACTGACTGTAGCATTCTGGATTGAGCCTTTGATTAAACTCTTAGAAATTTTTGTGATGTTTTTAAAGATTTCAGAAGCTCCCCCATACTTGATATTTTTCTTCAATTCTTTCAACGAAATTATTTTTGCTTTCCCTGAATGATAGAGAGGCTTCATATCTTTTACATAAACATTTCCTGCAACAGATTTCCAGTCTCCTGGCTTCAACTTGGTGATTGCACCACCAAGAGCAACAAAATCTGCAGCAGGAATGCCCTCACTCAAAAGTTTCTGTAAAAGTGAGATAAATTCTTGAGACGTAATTTTTTTGTCTATCATCTCTACAGTGTTTCACGACTCAGGGAGAAAATCCTCAAAAAAAGAACGTATTTCTAATTGTGTATTTTACTACACAAATTCTACAAATCAGCATCAAGTCATAAAACATGAACGTGTATTAATCTCATTAAGTAAGCAAAATAAATCCACAGGAGGATACCGCTATGTTGAGTTGGGCACTAACATTTTTTATTTTTTCTCTAATTGCAGCTGTCTTTGGTTTTAGTGGAATTGCCGCTACTACTTCGGGAATTGCTCAAATATGTTTTTTTATTTTTTTAGCTCTCTTTGTAATATCAATTATTCGAAGTTTGGCCAATAAAGGCGATAAGATGATTAAGTAAGAAGTTTTTAAAATAATCCAGGGGGATTTATGAATGAAGAGCAAGTGAAAGGAAATTGGAAACAGATTAATGGTCAATTGAAAGAAAAGTGGGGAAAACTCACCGACAATGACTTACTAGAGGCCGAAGGTCGTGCAGAAAATTTAGCAGGAAAAGTTCAAGAGCATTATGGAAAGGCTAAAGATGAAGCGATCATTGAAGTAAATGAATTTCTTAAAACACTTAAGTTAAACGTGGAGAAAATAGCATGAAATCTAATTTTATAATATTTTTGATTGTGATGGTTGTGCGTTCCCTCGTTCAAGTTGCTCACGCTGAAGAGACTACCGGTGAGAAAATTGAGACATCGGCTAACAATGCTAAAAGAAGTATTAAGCGTAAAGCCCATGAGATTGAAGAATCCTTGTGCAAAAAAGGCACAGCAAAATGCCTTGGTAAGCAAACACAGAATCGAGCCACTGAACTTAAAGATGCAACAGTTGATGGCTTTAAAGATTTAAAGAATAAAGCTAATTAAAATAAATGATTAAAGACTTATAGCTGTCGGGCTAAATTTATAGCCCGGGCCATGAATCGATTGTAATGTATGGGAGATACTTCCGAGTTTCTTTCTAAGCTTACTCACATGCGTAATTGGCAATTTCTACAGACGGTGCAGCGTTTGAAGTCAAATTTGATGGGCTTAGTTCATGAGCGCAACTCATAAAGCACATGAGGGCAATACCAGCAGTAATTTTTTGAAACATTTAAATCTCCTTAAAGAATTTATGCCTAACAATTTGTTAGGACTATCTATAATGAGATTAATTGGGAAGATGACTTATATACTAAAAAACAATGTAGAGAATGTGTAGCTCTCTACACATTCAACAAATTATTGATTTAAAAAATAAGAAATTGTTTTAAGAAGGCTATTTTTACTTAAAGGTTTTATAAGTGCATCATTGCATCCTGCCGTACGACACTTTTCGTACTCCGTTTTATTGGCATATGCAGTTAGAGCAAGAATGGGTATCTTAATTCCAGAGCGGCGAATAATTTCTGTTGCTTCCAGGCCATCCATAACAGGCATGTGGATATCCATCAAAATCATGTCGTATTTATTTTGCTTTGTTAATTCCACTGCATCAAGGCCATTTACTGCAGTAGTTATTTTCATTTCAGTTCCTCTTAAAAATAAATCAAGTAGAACTAAATTATCGCGGGCGTCATCTACTATCAGGAGGCGTTTGCCAGGAAAAGTCATTGTTAACTTTTCTGCTTCAAAACTTGATCTCTTCAACTCTAGAGCCTCGTTAGAGAACTTTGAGCGCTCTAAAATAGCGGTGATTTGAAACTTAGCTCCAGTTCCACCTGCGTTTAGAAGGATAACGTCACCCTTCATTACTCTGGCAAGTTGACGAGAAATAACTAAACCTAAACCGGATCCACCAAATTTTCTTTTGACTGTGGCATCGGCTTGTCCGAAAGGTTGAAACAAACGACTTGCCTGCTCAATACTGATTCCTTCACCTTCGTTTGTGACTATAACACTTAAGAGATCATGTTTGTCATCTTTAGCAGTGATCTCAACTTCCACAATAACTTCGCCTCTATGACTAAACTTAATAGCATTTCCAATAATATTTAAAAATATTTGTTTCATGCGAATGGGATCAAATAAATGTCCCATTTTGTGAAAGGTTGGTTTGTGAAACTGCAGTTCAATTCCTTTTTCTCTAGCCTTAAATGCAAGGGTCGATTCAATATCTGTCATCAATTCTTTAAGTGAATGATTTTCAATTTCCATTTCCAAGCGATTAGCTTCAATCATCGAGAGATCTAGTATGTCATCAATTAAGCGAATCAAAAGATTCCCATTTCGTCTTATGGAAGCCGCACATTCATCTGTTTCAGCGGCAGGTATTTCTCCTCTCGCAAGCATATCTGCAAATCCCATAACAGCAGCGAGAGGAGTTCTGATTTCATGAGACATGTTGGCCAAGAATTGATCTTTTGCCACAGTCGCTGCTTCCGCTCTTACCCTTAGAATTTCTAACTCATGCAATTGAACCTGCATAAGTTGGCGCTGTCTTTTTAATTCAACAAAGACCTTAACTTTACTTTTTAGTATATAAGGATTGATTGGTTTAAAAAGTAAATCTACTGCGCCAGTCTCATAACCTTCTAAAACGGTCGCATCATTATTTTGCTGAGAAGTGATAAAGATAATTGGGAGATAAGCATAATTTTTTATGGCACGAATATTTTTAGATAATTCAACTCCACTCATTCCCGTCATCTGCACGTCGAATATTGCAAGAGCATAATCATTTATAGTAAGGGATGCGAGAGCTTCATTAAAATGTAGGAAAGAGTGAATTTCCATTTCATCATCAGCAAGAATTTTACTCATTGCTTCGATGTTTTCTTGAAAATTATCAACTAAAAGTATCTTGGCCTTTGCGTCCGACATGTATCACTCCACTAATTTCTCACAGATTGTTATTAGATTATTGCCACATATTTCATTGAATGAACAAAGAAAAGACAATAGAGATGGTCTTTTCTTAATTATTTAAACTTTATATGCATAAATATATTAGTTTTAGAAATATCAGTCTAATTGATTTTAT
>JAYSPR010000174.1:0-3733 GCA_043721975.1 Bacteriovoracaceae bacterium | reverse complement strand
ATGAAGAAGCACCACACTCGGGACTTGGAATGATGAGCCCGATAGAGTATAAAAAAGCAAATTAAACTAGGTGTCTAGTGATTTGGGGGCCAAAGCACTTTATTAGTTTCTTTAAAATTAATTAAGTCGATCAATAGTAACTCAACTTCCAGAGGGAGTTCGTGTATTAAATCTTCAATTAACATTTTGTCTCCTTAAAAGTAAAAATCAGAAATATTGTCAGAACCTGTAACACTATAAAGAGACCCATAAAGCATTTCCAGTTAAGAATTCATTAGAATTTCATATATAATTTATCTGCTGAAATAACCAACTAAACATATTGCCTGATTTTTTTAATTTCTTGATAGATCCCTAACAAAACTTTGACAATTAAATGGCCTCAAGAAGTAATATGCCTATCCCGCCATACATCAAAATATGCTATTGTAGAATGACTTGAAATTTAAACGTCTGAGTTTATGAAAGTATGACACCAAAATCCAAAACAAATTCTTTTTTAAACCGTGAATTATCATGGCTTGAATTTAATAAGAGAGTGTTTGAGTTAGCACAATCTGATCAAACGCCACTTCTCGAGAAATTAAAATTTTGTGAAATTTATATCTCAAATGTTGATGAGTTTTTTATGAAGCGTGTTTCCGGCTTAAAAAACCAAGAGGAATCAAAGCGTGATTTTTACTCAATTGATGGTAAAAATCCTACTGAGCAGTTAAGCGAAATTAAGAAATTAGTCATTATTGGAAAAACTGAAATATTTAAGTTATTTAATGAAAAGATAATACCAAACTTAAAAATAAATAAAATTGAAATCTTAAGTTGGAAAGAATTAAAAAAAGAGGATAAGGATTTTTTAGTTGAATATTTTGAAATGAATATATTTCCCATCTTAACTCCTCTGGGCATTGATTCTGGCCATCCATTTCCATTTATTTCAAACCTCTCTAAATCTTTAGGGATTAGTTTGGTGAAAAAGAGGAAAAACTTAAAAGGGCCATCCAGACAATTTGTGCGAGTGAAGATTCCTTCTAATATTAATCCCTATATAAAAATTCCCTCAAAGAAAAAAGACGTACATAGGTTCATAAATATCGATGAAGTTATTATTAATAATATTCATCGAATATTCTCTGATATGAAAATTGAAGAAATCGTTTTATTTCGAATTACAAGGAATGCGAATTTTGAAAAAGATGATGAGGATACAGAAGACTTAATGGAGCATATTGAGTCTGCCATAAAAGATCGAAAATTTGGACCCATCGTTAGACTCGAACATGCTGTCAGTGGAGAGTCGTGGGTACTAAAGTTTTTATGTGCTCAGTTGGAAGTAAAAGAAAGTGAATTATATTATTCTCCAGACTTACAAATGACTTCAAAGTTAAGTTTAATTTATAATGAAGATAGACCAGACTTAAAATTTAAGCCTCACTTATTTTCAAAGAGTAGAGAATACTTTGATGACAAAAGAAGTATTTTTTGGAGTATTAGAAAGGGAGATAAAGTTTTTCATCACCCTTATGATCAATTTTCAGAAACAGTTGAAAGATTTATAACAGATGCTGCAAATGATCCTAAAGTTTTAGCCATCAAGCTCACACTTTATAGAACAGATTCAAAAAGTAAAATTATCGACTCTTTAATTTCTGCTGCTGAAAAAGGTAAGCAAGTTGCATGTGTCATTGAACTTCAAGCACGATTTGATGAAGAGAATAATATTATTATGGCCCAAAGACTTGAAGAAGTTGGGATTTACGTCGTTTATGGAATGGTGGGTTTGAAAACTCATTCAAAAATGGCCTTAGTTGTAAGAAAAGAAAAAGCAGGATTGCAGTCTTATGTGCATATCGCAACTGGAAATTACAATGCGATTACTTCAAATTTTTATACAGACATTAGTTTTTTTACCAGTAACAAAAAAATCACTTCTGAAGTTCATGAACTATTTAATAGCTTAACGGGTATTCACACTAATAAGAAAATTAAAAATCTTTTAGTTGCGCCACTCAATATGAAAAAGCGATTTATCGATATGATTAATCGTGAAATTGTTCACAAAAAAGCTAACCGGCCATCAAGAATAATTGCCAAAATGAACAGTCTTGAGGATGTAGAAATTATTCAGCATTTATATAAAGCTAGCCAGGCAGGGGTAAGCATAGAGTTAATCGTCAGAGGATTTTGTTGTTTGCGCCCAGGAGTAGTTGGAATGAGTGAGAATATAAAAGTCTACTCTGTTATGGGAAGATTTTTAGAGCATTCCCGTTTATATTTTTTTCAGAATGGCAAAAGTGACGTCTTAGAATCAGATTTTTTTATTGGTTCAGCCGATTGGATGTATCGCAACTTAAATAATAGATTTGAAGTCATTGTTCCAATTACTAATAACAAAAATAGGAAGAAACTTTGGCATATTTTACAAGTCAATCTAGGTGATTTTTCAACCTCTTGGGAATTAAGTTCATCAGGCAAATACAAACAGCGAAAAACTAAATTAATTAATGCTAAAAAAGATGAAACCTCAACTCATACGAGACTAATGCTTGAAAAATAACTGACCTGTTATTGTTGAATATTAGCTGATGAAAGTTCTAGCAATAATGCGTCTGAGAGTCCGAGCTTGGGCAAATTAATTATATCAACATCAATATCATTTAAAATAGAGTTAAATATTAATAGAGCTGGGACAATGACTTCAGCACGATCATGTTTTAAATCATATTTTTTCATTAACTGTAATGCACTAAAACTCATCAGATGATTGTACATTTTAACCACTTCATCTTTATGAATGATGGTCACATCTTTACGGTCAAAAATTTTCTTTCGCAGTTTTCCAATCCGTCTTAAATTACCACCAGTTCCTATAACCTTAAATTTCTTAGAGGAAGTTTGCTTTTTAATAAAATCAATAAGCTTGGTTAAATCATTTTTTTGATCAGCAAGTAATCGAATCGTTCCCACATCAAAACTTTCAATAATTTCGATTTCACCATTAGTTACTAAAACGATTTCCGTGCTGCCCCCACCAATATCGATGAGTAGCACATTGCCAGTTAAGATAGGCAACTCGTGGGCTATGATTTCAAATAATAACCGAGCCTCTTCGTGACCAGAAATTAGATTCAGCTTAATCGAATATTTTTCATGAATTTGATTTATTATAGTTTTCGAATTTTTAGCGTCTCTTAAAGCACTTGTTGCAACGGCCTTAACTTCCTGAACCTGGTAATGATCTATTAAGGATTTAATATTATTAAAGACTTCCAAGATGTCTGAAATTTTAGATGCGCTGACTTCACCAGTTTGAAAAACATCAAGACCTAATCTTAATGGAAACCGCAATTTCTCAACTATACTGTAATGGGATGAGGAGTCGACATCAGCAATAGTGCATCTGATAGCATTTGAACCAACATCTATGGCCGCAATTTTTGTCATATTAATTTGATCTCTGCTTATAGAATTTCATGCCAGACTAAATTAATATTTACTTAAAAAACATTAATTGTCTAAGTATTTAATGTCTCAATCAGGAGTTAAAAAACCTAAATTGATATAATTGAACACTCATTATTGTGTTACACTAAAGCCACATAACACTTAAAGGGGATTTGCAATGGAAACGACTAGACCAAAAAAGCTTAAAAATAAGTTAAAAGATTATTTAGATTTAGCTAAAAAAGAAGTTGTAAAAATAAAAAGAAAATCAGGTGAAAAGTTTATTTTAATT
>JAYSPR010000173.1:0-5337 GCA_043721975.1 Bacteriovoracaceae bacterium | reverse complement strand
ATTTTTTAATAAAAAAATGAATAGCCTTCAAAATGATTTTTTAATCTTAAATTATGTCAGTATAGGTTGCTACTTCTTTTTTGTAGCAAAAATTCATTTTTTACTGAAAATCATAATTTACATCCACACTAAATAGGTTTCTATAGTTATTAATTGGATCGTTTTCTTGGTCGAGTACCTGATTAATATAGATCGGCTTTCTTTTGTACAGTTTAGGCCTTTTATAAAAAATCTCATCTTCGCCACTTCTATGTGACTTATTTTTGACAGTCTTTGAATCGACTGGACCTCTGCGAAAATCTTTTCCCATAAAATACTCCTTCACTTAAAACTAAGATTTAATTTTCATATTCATTACAATGGCCTCTAGAAATCCGTCAAAAAAGCAACCACTCAATTTTAATAATACTTTATTACCTAAAAGTGGAAATCCACCTCGGGAATCACTAAGTATTAATCTTTCTCGGTTTTTCTTCATAAACATTAAAAGAGTCAACAGTGACAATCCACCGATGAAGACAAAACTAATTATTGATAGTAATGCCTCATTTTGATAGCCGTGTAAAAATTCAAGATAGCCTTTTCCAATATAGAAGAGTGAAAAGACAATCATCAAAAATATAATCATACATAAAAATGTTATAAAAATTACTGATAGCATTTCCTCTCTATGAGTTCGACCAAGGTGTTCATTACTCGTAGTTGAGTAAATTTTTCTTTTTAATAAATTAGCAACTAACCAAGGAGCAATGTTTAATTTAATCATATTTTCCTACCAAAACTAACCAGGGTTTCCCCTGGTTAGAAATATTAATTAGTGTCTACGGCGCATACTTAAAGTAAGAATACTTCCTACTACTGCTCCAGCAGCTGCTGCGATAGCCACTCCTGAAACTGGATTTTCAGAAACATATTCTCTTCCTGATTTTACATATTCAGTTGTTGATTGAGCAAAACCTGCAGCAGCATTTCCAAGCTTGCGCCCAGAATCTCTTGAGAATTTTTCTAAACCATTTTCACCAGCATTTTTTGTTTTATAGTCTTGGTTTGAGTTAGAAGAAATTTTTGAATCATTGTCATTTTTTGAGTATTCCATTTTGTATTCCTTTTTTTAAAATTATTTATTACCAACAGTAGTTTTTGCTTTATCAAGAGCCTGACTTTTTGCATCACTCGCACCTTTAAAGATTTTTGATAATTTATCTTCAAATCCAGATTGAGCGGCTCCGTATCTTTGTTGAATCAAGCCACTAATTTGCTTCATGTCACCTTTTGTTTTTTCGAGTTCGTCATCTGTCAGCATCCCCCAGCTTTTTTGAACTTCACCTTTAATTTCACGCCACTTTCCACTCACCATGTTTTCATTAGGTCCCATTAAAATCTCCTTGTTACATCTCTTGATTCACTGACATACGAAGATAAAAGCAAATCGTGTGCCATCCAAAGACCTTGTTTTTTTAATCCTTAGGGAGCAATCACGAGTGAAGATAAAAAATCATGACTCAACTTGGGTAATTTTTCCCCACTAATTTTTCCATCAAGCCATTTAATAGGTCTGCACTCTACGCTAAAGCAATTGACTTCATCTATAATTTCACTGCACACAGGACACTGGATATAATGGTCCCCATTCATCCAACTCGCATTAACTTGGTCTACTAGAATAGATTTTTTACAATCTGGACATGTCACTTCATAGGCAAGATGACTAATCTCATTTATTTTTTTAGGAAATTTCTTTTTAAGCTCTAGTGATATTTTAGTAGAGGGATTAATAATGAGATCATTAATAGATACGCCATCCGAAAAAATTGAGACTGGTCCATTACTAGAAACTGTTATGACCAAAGCTTCTCTTCTATCGAAAGAAAATCTTTTAGCTGATGTATGTCTCGTCCCTTGAAATTGGCTTATGATATTGCAACTTTTTTTAGAGTTCTTAAGATGAACTCCAACATTTGAAATAAGTCCATCGGCTTCAATGAAAATGGCTCCATCTGTCTGTGACAAATAATGACAAATTGACTTTGACTTCGTTTCATCCGTAATAAAAAAATTAAATTTACTTGTACTCTCACCATTTTCTTCAAATTCATATTCAAGGTTGGGGTTTTTCTTGAGCCACCAAACAATGGTTGTTCCGACTTGACTAATGGGACTTAGCAAATGGAAAGCTAAGTCCAAAATGCTCTTTAAAATAATATGATCAATTTCAGGAATGCATCGTGAAATTTTCCAAGCGGCTTCCTTGATTAAGGGCTTAGAGTGCCAAATCCTATTTTCCAAAGTAATAATATTACTTCCTTGAAAAAATTTAATTCCTCCTCTTGGATTTCGCTGAATAAAAAGCCCCCCCGAAGGGGGAAAGGCTTTAAGCAAAGATAATTCGTTATTTATTGGAATTCTGAAATAGGCTAGCCCAATAAATATATTTTTTTCGAA
Source organism: Bacteriovoracaceae bacterium (assembly GCA_043721975.1). Taxonomy (GTDB): domain Bacteria; phylum Bdellovibrionota; class Bacteriovoracia; order Bacteriovoracales; family Bacteriovoracaceae; genus Bacteriovorax. Next base: position 2,895 of record JAYSPR010000173.1, on the reverse strand, counting down.
TAAAATAAAAGAATCATGCCCATTGGCCAATAGCCTGGCCATGTGAATTTTATTTTTTTCGATTGTAACGATTTCATCACAAATAAATTCTGTTATTTGATCAACAAACATTAAACCAGTACTTGATATAATCCCTTCGTGAACTTCATAAATTAATACTTTGGCAATTTCAAGAAAAACATTATTGGTTGATAGCCACTTAAATGAATCCCAACTAATTCCATTAATTTCCATCTCTTGATAAAGACATTGATGTATTTTTTCAGTTATTAAATTATTTTTTTCCGATGATTTCATAACTAATGAGAAGCAAGAGAGATGCCATAATTATTATTTTTTATTTCCAAAAACTATTGCCTTTGCAAAATTATAAATAGAGCATGATAGGAGATTCTTATTTCAATGAAGGTAAATTATGAATACTAAAAATAAACGCTCTATCTTTATTATTGATGATGATCTAGAACTTAGTAATGTCATGGAAAGAATTCTCATGAATATTGATGAAACACTCGATATTTTTTGGACAACATCAGCTGAAGAGGCGATGTTAATTTTAAGAAAAAGATCAAAATATTACCCTACAGCGCCATTTGACTTAATGATCTGTGATATTTTTTTAGAGGGAAATGCAACGGGTCTGGAGCTTTGGGACTTTTGTCAAAAACATTACTCAGACATGAAAATTGCAGTTATATCCGGACTTGAAGAACATCGATTTAACACCCTCATCAAATTAATGACGCCAGAACCACTTTCCCTTCATAAGCCTTTTTCCGTGCAAGAATTTACTCTACTTTACTCAGCTCTAATTGAAGATACGCTAGCAGAGAATCTACCAAACATTTTAACGTGACGGCATCTTTATCATTTCCCACTTCTTCTAACTTTTTACCAATTATACCAACTTCGTCAAATCCAAATGTTTTGCCATTTCCTTTCAACATATGCCCCATCTTGATGGCGAATTCAAATTGTTCATTAATGTTCTTAGAATTAATTAAGTGAACATCACTGATGCGATTTAAGAGATACGTTTTTTTTTGGGCACTACTAATTTGAAACATTAATTCCTATTGAATGAAAGTAGGCAGTAAATTAATTTCCTTAAGTTTTCTATACAATGTTTTACGATCTATACCCAACGCTTTTGCCGTTTGATCTTTTGCAAAAAAATTCTTTGCAAATATAAATTGTAAATATTTTCGATAAAGGGCTTCCATGGTCATTTCATGATTTATTGAAAAAAATATATTATCTGAATCTATTTGAACATGGGATGTACTAGTAGCAGAATTATCAGCAAGAGGAAAATCACATTCATCTACAACACTTGAATTACATAGAACAACTGCTCGTTCGATTGTATTTTCCAACTCACGAACATTTCCTTTCCACTCCAAGCTTTCTAATCTTGCCAGAGCTTCTTTGGTAAAGCTTTCAATATTCACACCATTTAGGATACTAAATTTTTTAAGAAAGAAATGAGCCAAAGGAATAATATCTTCAATCCGATCTCTCAAGGGGGGCATAAAGATAGGAATGACATTTAGACGAAAATAAAGATCCTCTCTAAAAGTCCCATTTTCAACTTCTTTTTTTAAATCTTTATGAGTTGCACAGATGATTCGAGCAGAAATATCACGAGTTTGATTTTCACCAATTCTTTTAATTTTTCGTTCTTGTAAGACACGTAATAATTTTGCTTGAAGAGATAAGGCTAAATCACCTATTTCATCTAAAAATAATGTTCCTTCATTCGCTTCTTCAAATAATCCCATCTTGACTCCAACTGCACCAGTGAAAGCACCTTTGGCGTAACCAAATAATTCTGATTCAAGTAAGTTTTCAGGTATTGCTGAGCAGTTAATTGCAACAAAAGGTCCATTTTTTCTATCACCCAGTTCGTGAACGGCTTTGGCGATAACTTCTTTACCTGTCCCACTTTCACCAGAAATAATAATATTAGCCTGACTACTAGACACTCTTTTTGCCAACTCCATTGCTTTTGTAAAGCCTGGACTTCGGCCGATAACACCCTTAAGACCTAAAAACATTTGATCTGAATAAAGATCTTTAAATTTATTATTTTCATCTTGAACTTTGACGAGATGAATAGCTCGTTGAATAGAAATATGTAATTGAGGAATATGAAGTGGTTTAAGTACAAAATCATAAGCTCCGGCATCAACTGCCTCTAAAGCTACTTCTAAACTTCCATGCCCAGTCATTAATATGATCGGCAAATCTGCATGTATTTTATGGATATGTTTTATTAACTCAATACCAGTCATTAAAGGCAGCATGAGATCTGTCACTACGACATCTATATGATTGTCTGCATTTTCAAGAAAATGAAGTGCGTCTCTCGTACACTCAAAAGAGCTCACATTAAAATCTCTCTGCTTAAAATAAGAAGAAAGTAAGTTTAACAAATCGCGATCATCATCAATAAGCATGAGATTTGCTGATTTTTTATTTTTCATTAATTTTTCCAATTATATTTTTCAGATACCGGATTCTTACTTGTGGCACTTATGTCTCCCCATCGTCAATTTAATTTTGATTAAAGATTATTAAGGTTGATTTGGCATGAACTATGCTCTCTTTCTTTGAGGTCTAACATACTTAGGGAGGTTTATATGATTCGTTTGGCAGTTACATTCTTTGTTCTTGCTCTCGTTGCTTTACTTTTTGGTTCTTATGGAATTGCTGGTTTATCGATTGAAATCGGCAAACTGCTTCTTTTTGTTTTTCTTGTTTTAGCAATTATTAGCTTTAGTGCAAGTTTAATTACTGGAAAAAAAACAACACTACCTTAATACAATTTTTTATTAATGTGGGTTTCAAGTAAATGTCTCCCACATTAATATTTTTGACTTATTTGGGACAATC
>JAYSPR010000172.1:0-2542 GCA_043721975.1 Bacteriovoracaceae bacterium | reverse complement strand
TTGAGTTTTTTAAGGAGGTCTGTTGATTCTTGGAAAAAACAGTAGCGATAAGTTAAGTGCATCACTCGGACAAAGAGATAGATGATGAGGGACAGAAGTTTCAGGATGATTTTTTTCATGGCAATAGTCTATACCTGATTGTCTTGTTGGGGAAATTTTTTACCAATCTTTTTTGTCTTCTTTAATTAATTTAGAATTGAAATACCTTAGGCGATAAGAATTCTATAAGGAGTTCTTCATGTTAAAATTGACAGCATTTGTTTGTGCAATGATTTTTTATTCAATGACCCAGGTCTGGGCCCTCGATCCACTTGATTTAGATCGATTTGAATTTTTAGAACCTAATAAAACTGATTTGGGAGCAAGCTTAAAGCTTTGGGCCACATACTATTACTTGCCAGAGATTGCTGAAGACTCTGGAACAATCCCCCTTAGAGATATGAAAGGGCAAGAGTTAGGCCCTAGGCTAACCCTAAAACATTGGTGTGATACGGCCATGGAAGGATCAGTTAAAATTAATAGCGCTAGTCAAGATTCCAAAACCTACAATTATCATGGTGTGAGCTCAGACTATTTTGTAGACTGCAAATCTATTTATCCAAAACATACTGGAATAGGAAAAACAAAATTTAGAGAAGCTAATGGTGTTTATGGTGATGGGCTTGATGATTACATCCTTTCTCCCTACCGCACACTCGCTACCGATGGAAGTGTTATTAAGCCAGGAACGGCCCTCTATGTTCCTAAAGCCCGAGGGGCGAAAATTGTTTTGGCCAGCGGGCGAGTGATCACTCATGACGGTTACTTTTTTGCAGCAGATAAAGGCGGGGCCATCAAAGGTGGTCATGTGGATGTTTATATCGGTGTTTCAAAAAACGCTAACTTCTTTCCTTGGGTGACGAGTAACGAATCTAAAACGTTTGATGCCTATGTCGTTAAGGATCAAAAAATAATTCAAGAGCTCCTAGATCTTCATACGATTAAATAATGAAAGATGATCGTATTAAAGTGCTCATTTTTCGAGAGAAGCGCTCTTATTTGTTTGCTTCACTTTGTAGTGCCATAGCAGCTCTATCAATGTTTTATAAATTATTTCAAAATGATCTTTACCTGAAAATTCTCAAGTTCCCTTGGTTTGCTTTAGTTGTAGGCCTCCTCATTTTAGGTAATATGATTCATGGATTTTTTGCATTTAAAAGTTATAACGAGCTTGAAGAAGAAAGCAGCCTTGATGAAGTCAAAAATATTAAGAAAACATATTATAAGTCATTTTTAATAAATTTTTTAACTCCTTATGTCGTTTTAATTATTTTATTTATTTTTATCAAAGAATTTATCATTGCTTTTATCGCACTGGTGTTATTTTTCTTAATGTCTGTAGGCTGTTACTTTTTTGATTTGAAACCAACGATGAATTTGAAATGATAAAAAATGAGAATTAAATAAGAATTAAATAAGAATTAAATAAGATTAACTATGTAATTGATACATAGTCACTTGTACCTTTTCATCTAGCTGTTAAGAATGACTTCGATGAAAACCCTAGTGGCCATTTTTTTTATTTTATACTCAATTGCCTCTCTGAAAGCAGAGGTGATTTGTCCTAAAGATCGTTCAGATTACTTTTGCATTTCTCCAGACATGGCCCCTGAGAGTGCCGTTAAGTTTGTAGACTTTTATGTGATCCCATCTAAAATTATTGGACTTTTTCAAGAGGAACTCAAAAAAGCACCTGCACCGCTCATTTTAGACGCTCATTGGGAGAGCCCTTATTTTGGGGCCGGCGTTTCACTTTATCAAAATCAAATTAAACTGATGATTCTAGGGGGAATGGTTCGTGTCCCAGGAGTGAGTCTTGAAGCTTATGCTGCAGTTATTTGTCACGAGCTTGGGCATATGATTGGTGGTTATCCTTTTCAAACAATTGAGGGTGCCGAATGGACGTCAGCCGAAGGACAAGCAGATTTTTTTGCTGCTTCAATATGTTTGCCGAGATATTTTAGATCCCTAGGACTTGAGAGTTCTATAATTCCCAAAGCGGTCGAAACCTCTGGTTTTGAAATGATGTGGGCCTATAGAAAATTTGATTCAAGTACAATAAATATTGGGCTTACTAGATCTGAAGTTCAAATGCCTAAAGTTCAAAAAACACTACTCAATCAATATCCATCCCTTCAATGTCGTTATGAAAATTTTAGAAATCCCAAACAACGCCCAACATGTTGGTTTAAAGATTAAAATTTAAGGAACATGATTTATATCATGTTTTTAATATTCTCTTCGCGTATGATAATTCAAGTTATTATAAGGTGAAAGGAGAATAGATTATGCTTAATTATGTGAGCGCTGACGAAGCAGTTTCTGCTATAAAATCTAACGACCATATTTTTATTGACTCAGCAGCTGCAACTCCTCAAGTTTTAGTGAGTGCTATGATGAAGCGTGCTTATGAGCTCAACAATGTTCACCTTTATCATATTCATACTGAAGGGGATTGCAGTTATGCCAATCCAGAATACAAAGAAAATTTTAAAATTCACTC
>JAYSPR010000171.1:0-2427 GCA_043721975.1 Bacteriovoracaceae bacterium | reverse complement strand
GCGGCCACGTCCAATTTTTCTTTTGAATGACACCGTTATTAATTTCAAGATAATTATAAGACATCAGCCAAGATCCAGAATTGTAGTATTTTTTGTTTTCAGGAAGATCAACTTCACCCATATGGTGAGTGTGACCAAATATCACCGCATCAAACCCACGCCTGCAAATTTCATTAGCTGCTTCTTGAAATTCTGGAAGTTCACCTTTAATTCCTGATTTTTTAAATTGTAATGAGGCAAATAGATTTTCAATATTAATCCAAAACTTGTAAAGATTGGGATGAATTTCTAAAAAAATTCCTGCGACTCGAGTGAGGACTTCATAAGCAGTCGGGAACTTAATAAAAAAAGGATCGTAAAGATGTCCGTGTTCAATTCGAATTCTCACAGCGCCAGAATTCAAATTTAAAAAAGGGCAAACTTTGAGAGAGCCCCAGTCTTCTAAAAAATTTTCTAAGGCAATATCATGGTTTCCAACAACGTAATAAACATTCGTTCCCAATTTATTAATTTCTCTTAAAGTTTTTACAACAGCGGGAATTTCCTGGGCAAGTTTATCAAAAGACACCTGTGCTATTTCTAAACCGTCTCCATTTATACAAATGTCATAACCTTCCATTGCCGCCCATTTTAGGAATTTCAATGCTTCATCACGACCTTTAGAAAAAGGATTACCCAAATGAATGTCTGAAATCACAACTAATTTTAAAGCTTTCGAAGAAGTAATCATTTTACTTCATCTCGTGACATGGCCACTGCAGATGAGTTTAAAATGCCTTCTGCCAATTCACTTGATATTTTTCCACTCTGGACTGCTTCTAGAAACTTTTCACTTGAAACTTTAACTCGTGCACTCAATTGTTGAAGCATCTCAAAAGCAAAAGTTGGATCTCGCCTAATTTTTAAAAGAAAACCGCCCGGCTGTAGGACTAGTACTTTTGTTTTGCCTTTCGAGTAAGCAGAAGCAAAACGTGGAATATTTTGCAATAAGGCCATATCACCAAAGAAATCTCCACGCAGTAATTCAGCTAGTACAATTTCACCTTGATTCGTGGTTTTTCTAATTTCAACAGAGCCTTCTTGAATAATAAATAAATCTCGATCTTCATCACCCTCTTTGAAAATGAGATCCCCGTCGTTAAATTCACGAATATGTTCATGATTAAATCGGCGACTAATTGCAATAGACATTTCAAATCCTTGGAATATTCGAGTAACGATAGTATCATCTGGTTTAGAAATGAAATTCTAACATTTATTTTCTTAATATAAAAAAGGTACATCTTGCCATATTAAAGATGAATTTATAAAAATACTTTATTGATAACTTTAGATTTTAGTTTAGAGTGAAGTAATTAAATGAAGTTAATCTTAAGTTACATTTACTAGAATCAGTTGATATCAATAGTCAGTTACGAAGAATTTAAAAAGATAAATAATTTTAAAAAATTGGAATTAAATGTATAGGCTATTTTCGATTTTACTATTCTTGCATTTCGAACTTGCGCAGACAAAAGAATTAAAAGTTGCATTTGGAGAGGGCCGTCCCCCGTATATTTTTAATAAAATGGCAAACTCATGGGCATTGAAGTAGATATAATCAAAGAAGCTCTTCTAAAATCTGGTTACAATGCAAATTCTTCAGCTCTACCAGTTAAAAGACTCGACAATGCAATTCAAGATAGCAATTACGATGTCATCGTTGGAGCACTAAACCAAAACTCAAAACTCTTTTACTCAACTTCTTACTTAGAGCTCAAATTCTATGCAACTGCTAAAACCCGAAAAGAAATTCAAATCACCAATATCCAAGATCTCAAAAATTTGAGTATTGGTGCCTGGCCTTATGCGTGGAAATTCTTCGGTAATGATTTTCAAAAACTTTTTGCACCAGACAAAGAAGGTAAATTTCCGGGGCAATATTCAGAGCTTTTAAATAATGATATTCAAAATCGTATGTTTTGGATGAATCGTTTTGACATAAGCATCATTAATAAAGTTACTTTTAATTATTATAGAAAAATTTTAGCCAAAGATTATTTAACCAATGATGAAGTCACTTTTTATGACATCCTTCCTAATGACATTAAATTCTCAGTGGCATTTAAAGACGAAAAAATAAGAGATGACTTTGAGCATGGTCTTGAAGAGTTAAAGCGAAATAAAAGATTTCGTAGAATTTTTGAGTCCTATACAAAATAAAAGGTGTTGTTTTGAAATATTTACTTCCTATTTATATTCTAATTTTATCAATTAATTTTAATATTAGTGCCAGTGAAGATGATCCCAATATCAGTAATTCATTTTATAAAGAAATGATTTTATTAAAAGTGATCTTCCCCTGTTAAAACGGACACACTTTTAAGCACATAACCCAACAAAGGGTATGTAGATGAAGTTGAAAACAAAGAAAATTGAACAAAAGAG
>JAYSPR010000170.1:0-25846 GCA_043721975.1 Bacteriovoracaceae bacterium | reverse complement strand
TTGCATTCTTCACTTGGTTATATGAGTCCGAAAGAGTATGCTGAACAAAACCGTTATGCTGCTTAAAAGGGACTCCGTTAAAGTAGGTAAAGATCAATACAGCCAGATAACAAAGTCGTAATTATCAAAACAATTATAGTTGTGAACTGAATCTTTACTTTGTGTATAATCATTGGGTTTTTCCATTTATATCATTAAATTTTTCTAATTTATTTTAACATCCTAAGGGTTTGGGACCTAAGGTGGCAGTTTGTGCCATTCAAAACAAGCTTTTAGAATAGTGAGCTCATAAGTCTTAATGCAAAATAAGAGAATTATTTGAGGCAGTTACTAGGCGAGTACTGCAAACTAAAATAGTCGATTTTAGGGACTGTTGACGTTTGATGGCCCTGCTTCATAACTTTAACCAATGATAACATTCCTTCAAAATTCATATCTAGTCGCGATTGATCTGAAGTGCTTAAGTCTTGCAAAAATCTTTTCAACAAGATGACGATTTTTATAAATTTCTCTATGAAGTCGACTTCGTTCTACATGGAAAAGATATTTTTTGGGCCATCGAAGTTAAAAATAGTAAAAAAATATCTAATAAATATTTGTCAGGATTAAAATCTTTTTCTGAAGATTACCGTCAAGCTCAATGCTTTTTTCTTTATAGAGGCAATCAAACGGAAGTGCACCAGATCTCCAATAATGAATTGGTAGTTTCTATGGATTGACGATGCAAATTAAGCGGCGTAGGACGTTACAAGTTACACCACCAGAGGCCCATCGAGCAGCTCCGGCTTGAGTCGTGTCTCCAACAGACCCATTAACCCACGATTGAGTCCAATTACCTCCACAGTTAGCACCATCAGCAAGTGTGGTGACACCCCAAGCAGTGGATGTTCCTGCTGGACGATCACTCCAAAAAGTTGCAGAGCTTTGAAAATAATTTGCTGAAGACCATTGGATGTTATCTCCAGGGCCAGCACCATTGTTATCAGCATTAAAGGTAGCTCCTCCGGCACTAGCATCTCCAGAGGATGCAAACGCGTAGGTGCCAAGTGGAATTAAATTGTTGCAAGCGCTATTGTCACAGATGAATGCAACAACTTTTGCAGCCACTAATTGACCGTTAGTTTGTGCTGTAGCCTTTCCTTTCCAGCTATTGTTTGTGAGATCGGTTAAGCACAAGCTATTGGCCGATGCTATCCCACCAAAATCTCCTTTCCAGGTACCATTCGAGAGAACAAAGTAACCTGGATTTCCAGGCGCAGTTTGTGCTGCCGATTGAACGGCTGGAAGTTTTTGCCAAATAGTCCCGTTACAAAATTCCATCAGTTTTGTTTGAGAGTTATATCTTAAATTTCCTTCAGTAGATGCACTACAGGCGAGCTGTTGAGCTGTCGTTCCTTTAGGCATGTTGATCCCGTCTGTTTTTGCGCTGAGATCAAGAGAAGAGGCCGGGATTGATGTACCTATACCGACGTTACCCGCTGAAGTTATATTTAACAGGTTGTCATTTCCAGAAACTCTGAAGGCTAGTGAACCACCTGCGGCATCCATCCCGGTACTACGTGATCCGAGACTACTTCTAACCCATACACCGAATTGGCTTTCATAATGTCCTTGGCTGTACCAATCATTTCCACCCCCAGTGAGGCGCCCTCCAACACCTGTACCGCTTCCGAAGTACAGGTCTCCCATTACCTGAAGAGGAGCTGCTGGCATCGTTGTCCCAATGCCAACATTTCCACTTCCTGTCACCACCATTTTAGGTGTTACAGTATCCGTCGATTTTCCCATGAGTACATAATTATTGACCGTCGCTCCACCTGCTACTGGAGCTGCAGTTGTTCCAAATGCTCCCCTAGTGAGCCCGGTAAAAGTTGTCGCTGTTTTCCCTGTATAAATAATCGCCTCATTTCCGACCAATAAAGTTCCTGATGCTGGATAGCCCGTTGTAGATACAACTGTTAGAGTCGTATCTACATTTGTTGCTGCAGAGGCCGTTGTTAAAGTTCCCGGTGCATACGCTCCACCAATTCCACTCACTGCTGCTGTTACATAATTTTGTACATACTGAACGTTGGCAACTTCTGTTGGACTAGCTCCACTTGGAAGTTGTGTATATAAAAATGATGTCGGTGAAGTAAAACTAAATGTTCCCGAGACTGTTTGTGACGTAGCCGTTTTAGAAATGTAATCCGTATTCAAATCATTTAAATATTTTTGAATCTTACCAAGAGCATCTCCAATTTTATCCGTTGTTGTGACCGTTGGCTTAGTAGTTGCATTGAGAGTGTAAGTTGATAGTGGCACATTTAAAACATCTGCTGCAAAATTCGCCCAAGTTTTATCGCCTCTTAAATAGAGTGCAGAGTTAATTGATGAACTATAGATCTTCGTTGGATTAATTGTATTTTCTGCAATGTCGGCTCCCGTAATTGAAAGATCCGTGATCTCCGTCGAGCCCACCGAACTTGCACCTCCACCGCCTGCTCCAGCAACCCAATTGGTTCCATTAAATTTTAAAACATCTCCGGTGATAGGTGTGATCGTTGTGATATCAACATTAGAAAGATCATTTAAGTTTGATCCTGGTATTTTATTTCCACTTTTTAGATTGGGATAATCTCCTGGGAGCAAATTTACTAATCCTTTACGTCCATTAAAACTTGTCACTGATGTTTTTGAGAGTGCAAGTTTACTCCAAGTATATCCATCGGAAATGATCCAATCACCGATCGCATATGTCACACCATCACCAGCATTCGTTCCCGCTGCCGAAACTACCCAATAATCTCCCGGTGAAGATAAACCGACATCTGGAAGCATTGTTGCTGGACTCCAAGTTCCTTTGTATAATTGAGCATCAATTAGTGAAGCTGGTGCCCAATTTGTTCCGTTGAATTTTAAAACTTGTCCCGACAATGCTCCCATGTTAGCAAGCATTCCTGACGTCACACTTTTATTTGATAAACTAAAAATGACTGGCACCGTTGCAGCGGCATTCGCAGTTGAAAGAATCATATCGAAAACTTGGCCGACATTTAAAGTCACTGCGGTAATTCCATTAGCGACCAACTGACTTGCTGAACTAGATTCAACGGCGAGAGTTTGCGTGACTCCGTCTTTAACTAATTTTACCGATGAGATGCCCGAAAGATTAGAGCCGTCAACAACAAGCTGATCATTTTCAATTTTTACAGAAGCTATGTTTAAATTTAGAATTCCAATTTTTTTATTTGTTGAGGGCTCTCTCATCGAGACGTCTATTTTTCCTTTGGTGATACAACCAGACAATAAAGTAATGATCGTCATGAAAATTAAAGAGGTGATATGAATCTTTATTTTATTAAAAATCATTAATTCTTCCTTTTATAAGCATCTGTTTTTACTAAATTATCTTAACATCCTATAGCGATGTGAACTAAGGTGGCAGTTTATTCCAGTTAAAACAGGAGATTGGATAATCAAAATAAAAAATACTTAGGAGTGAAAGAGAGAATTATTTGAGGCAGCTTATATGTAGACAGTGCTAACAAGCAGAGCCTAAAAACATACATGATCAAATGGTTATTTGAATTATCATAAAATTTCTAATGGAAGGCTTTGATGACATTTTTTAATGTTCCCAAGCATAGCTAAGGGTAATTTCAATTTCTGAGAAATTTATTCTTGTCGTATTTTTTCGACCTTTAAAAGCTATTTTAAAAAGTATATAACTACGATTCAATTGAAATGCTAGCCCAGTCTTGAACTTGAGACTGGCTCACACTTAAAATTACTCTTAAATAGTTGAGACTTTTTCTGGGCAGAAGAGCCCAATTTTAAGACTCTATTGGTATTCATTAACCAATTAAGATCATTGGTTTTTATAGCATCATTTTTTGCCCATGAGAGTAAAAAACTAAAGATCGGTTAAAATAATCTCAATATGAAAAAAACAAGTTTAAAGTCAATTCTTATCCTATTAAGCCTCGTTTTCACACAGAGTGCTTTTTCACAAACGACCACCAATACTCAGGATACTTCCAATCAACAACTCATGCTCAATAATGCCAAACTCTCCAGAGAAGCAGTTGATAAAAAAAATGTTAATCAACCCGTACAAGAATTACGAGTTTTAGGTAAACAACAAAGTGCTGCTCCTACTCCAACGAATTTAACCGATCAAGAAAAAGTTCTTTCAGAAAATTTTGTACACGATGGAAAAATTCAGCAAATCGTAAATGAAAAATGTGCTGGTGACATGAGAACAGTTTGTGCAGGTAACGAAGGCAAGCACAAATTTATGGGAATGGATCCTAATATGGTGAAAGCCCTCTCTCAAGGTTATGCCATGATCATGACTTTAGGTGGAGACTCTTTAGGAGGAATATCTAAAGGCGATAGTGTTATGGCAAAAGAAACAGCTTCAGCTAAGTCTGCAGCAGATGCAAACGGAACAAAACCAGAGACCGTCGATAAAAAAGCTAATGATTATTGTAAATTTATTCCGACCATCACTGAAGGACTTGCGACGGCCACTCAAATGGCAGCAAGTAAAGAACTCTCCGGAACAACATATGGTTCCGGTGATGTGGCCCAAAAAGATTCACTTTTAAAAGCGGCAAGTAGCCATGATTCCCGAGCGAAGATGGCACAAATCCAAGCCGCTGGTTGGTGGGGAGGAGCTGCATGCTACGGTGTGAACGCTGCCATGGGAAACTTTGCTACAGATAAAAATCTCATCATAAAAATGGGAGCGGCCACACTCCTTGGTGCCTTTTACCAAAACGAAGTTGCGGCCAATAAAGAATACGCTGATAAAACGAGAGCTATTGCCAATTCACTCCCTGGAAAAGGTGACTGTAATCCCATCACTGATAAACTTTGTTATTGCTCGCAACCTTCAACTCAAAATGATACGACTTACTGTATGCCCACTCTTCACAAAAAAGCCTTGGCCGCTGATTCTTATCGAGTGGCATGCACTGACAATAATATGAAAATTGATCCAAAGTGTAATTGTGAAACAAGCAATTCTTGTTTTGATTCCGCACTAGAAAATCAAAGCCAGGGATCATTGCAACTGGGTCTAGGTTATGCGACATCCCCTTTTGCTGCTGTTAGGTCTCTGGCCCGTGGAGAACTCGTTGGTGGAACTCTTAACGGTCAATCTTATCAGCGAACATCTGCCATTGCTAAAAAAGCATTACAAGAACTCGGTAGTAAAATTTCTCCCACATCTCCCGTCACTCCTGATCAAAAGAAATTAATCGACGCCATGATGTCTAAAGGACTACCGGCTAATGTAGCAACTCTCATGGCACAAAATCCTCCTAGTGCTCAAGCAACCAATAGTGCTATGGCGAAATTTAGTGGCGCGAGCTCAGGTCAAGCTGTGGCCTATGCACCTACTGGTCGTGGTTCAAACGTTGTTGAGTTTTCAGGTGGGGATGGACTTGGAACAGGGGGAAGCAATAAAAAAAGCGGCGAAGGCGACGACTTCATGTCCAAGCTTAAAAATGGTGGCGCTTCTAAAGGTGCATTGAATTCAAAAATTTTACAGTTCGCGGAGAAAGCGCAAGACCAGGCCAACCAAGCCGGTCAAATCAGAAAAGACGAAGGGGCACAATTATTTGACATTATCTCAATGAGATATCAAACTTCTGGAAGACGCCTTCTTGAAGTGGACGCCAATAATAACTAGGACTCTTTTGTGTTCGCTCACTCACTCATCATTATTCCAACTTACAATGAAGCACTCAACGTTCAGTTGATGATTGATAAAATATTTGAACTCTTTCCAGAGGTTTCTCTTTTAATCATTGATGATAATTCTCCTGATAAAACGTACTCCATCGTTGAAATGCTAAAGTACAAGTATCCCAAACTTTCTCTTATTAAGAGAAAAGAAAAATGCGGACTAGGAACAGCTTACATCGAAGGATTTCGCTGGGCCTTAGCAAAAAAATTCCAACATATTATTCAAATGGATTGTGATTTTTCTCACAACCCTTCAGATATTAAAAGTCTACTAGAAACGCTGAAGTCGACTAGTGCCGATCTTGTTATTGGCTCTAGGTATTTTCAAAATAATTCTCATTCTCAAAACTGGTCATTTCATAGAAAATGGCTTTCGATTTTTGCATCTTTTGTATTCAGAACTTTCTCAAGCCTAAAGGTTCGAGATCTCACCGGTGGGTTTAAATGTTTTAACAGGTCAGCTCTCGAACGAATACTGAGTGAAGAAATGTTGTCCAAAGGCTTTATTTTTCAATTTGAAACAAATCTCAAAGCTCATATGCTGGGACTAAAAATTGTTGAAACACCCATTAGTTTCACCAAAAGAACTCACGGACACTCTAAAATGAGTTTATCTATTATTGCTGAATCAATTATGATTTTTGTGAAATTGAAATTTACTTAATCTATCTATTGATACTTCTTCGGCAAAAAATTTCTTCATTAAGTGGATTGTACATCATCAAAACTAAAATCCAGTAAAAAACTAATTCAAAAACAATGTATCGAAGATCCGAGGGAATAAAGCTCATCATTATCGACGAGATGGCATAAGCTCCAGTCTGAGTATAGCGAGGAAGAGGAATGGCAAAACGATTAACAAAGTTTTTGATCTGTAAGAGTCTGGAATAAAAAAATGGCAAAACAATAAAATAGAGAGTCGCTAAAATTTTGATCCCTAAGGTAAAAATAATGTCTGTAATTTCAAATCCTGCAATAACCAAATGCCTGATATTCATTTCTCTCATGGAATTTCGATCGGCAATGAACTGTGGAGTTTCATAGCGATAAACAATTTGTCCCCAAGACATTTCATCCATTAAAAAACCCAGAAAAATAAATCCAGCTAAAATTAAACAAGCAGAAAAAAGGCTTCCACGAAAAGGTTTTAAAATACTTGCGCGGTAAAAGCACATAAGGGCAGCAAAAAATAGAGTTGAAATAATGAGCCACTGTAATGGTCCGCCTTCTACGGCCAGTTTACTTTCGAAATAATAGGCATTATTTCTGGCGTGATAAGTATAAAAAAGAATAAGCACCACCAAAACGGGGTACATGATCTTTTCAAATAATTTCAAGAATCCTCTCCCAGTTGTTCAAACTTTTTTAATCGATCGCTATGGCGACCTTCTTCAAAAGAATGAAGAAACCACGACTCTATAATGGCCTTAATTTCAGCTTCTGTATTCACTCTGGCACCAAGACAAAGCACGTTGGCATTGTTGTGTTTACGGGCCATTTCTGAATCATTGGGAGTTCTACATAAGGCGGCCCTAATCCCTTTAAAGCGATTAGCGACAATAGAAACACCAATACCAGAGCCACATAGAAGTATGCCCTGAGATTTTAATTTTAAGACTTCATGAGAAAGTTTGATGGCGTAGTATGGGTAGTCGGCACGCTCTGTTGAGTAGGTTCCTACGTCAACGGTTTCATAATTAAGAGAATGAAGGAAGTCTTTAACGACTTCCTTCATTTCATAAGCTGCATGATCTGCACCGATAACTATTTTCATTTTAATTAATATCTGTAGTGGTCTGGCTTATATGGGCCTTCGGCTTTCACACCAAGGTACTCAGACTGCGCTGATGTAAGAGTATCAAGTTTCACTCCAATTTTTTCTAAGTGAAGACGAGCTACTTTTTCATCTAAATGCTTTGGAAGAACGTAAACTTCGTTCTTGTAATTTTTATGGTTCGCCCATAATTCCATTTGTGCCATAACTTGGTTTGTGAACGAGTTAGACATAACGAATGAAGGGTGTCCTGTTCCGCATCCAAGGTTAACGAGACGTCCTTCTGCAAGAACGATCAGTTTTTTTCCTGAGGGCATAACGTATTGATCAACTTGTGGCTTAATGTTGATTTTTTTACCCGTCTTATTTAAGTGAGCAACTTCAATTTCTAAATCGAAGTGACCGATGTTCGCAACGATTGCTCCATCTTTCATCATCTCTAAATGTTTACCAGTGATAACGTCACGGCATCCAGTTGCTGTAACAAAAATGTCACCAAGCTTTGCAGCGTCGTCCATTTTCATAACTTGGTATCCTTCCATAGCAGCTTGAAGTGCACAAATAGGATCGATTTCGGTAATGATAACTCGTCCGCCTAATCCTTTGAAAGATCCTGCAGATCCTTTACCTACGTCACCGTAACCAGCAACAACGCAAACTTTACCAGCGATCATAACGTCAGTTGCGCGCTTTATTGAATCGACAAGCGATTCACGACATCCATAAAGGTTATCGAATTTTGATTTTGTTGTTGAATCGTTGATGTTTATTGCAGGAACTTTTAATTCCCCTTTTTTCACCATTTCATAAAGTCTATGAACACCAGTGGTCGTTTCTTCAGAAAGACCTTTAATGCCTTTAAGCATCTCTGGAAATCTTGTGTGAACCATAACAGTTAAATCACCGCCGTCATCAAGAATCATGTTGAGTGGAGATCCGTCAGCCCACTTAAGAGTTTGCTCGATACACCAATCGAATTCTTTTTCAGACATTCCTTTCCAGGCAAATACAGGAATCCCTGCAGCAGCGACGGCAGCAGCAGCTTGATCTTGAGTTGAGAAAATATTGCACGATGACCAACGAACTTCCGCTCCGAGATCAACTAATGTTTCGATAAGAACTGCTGTTTGGATTGTCATGTGAAGACAACCTGCAATACGAGCTCCTTTAAGTGGCTTCGCTTTTCCAAACTCAGCTCTAAGCGCCATAAGACCTGGCATTTCAGTTTCGGCGATTTCAATTTCTTTACGTCCCCAGTCAGCCAGTGACATATCTTTTACTTTGTAATCGGTAAAGGCCATAATTCCCCCTAGTGGTTTATCAATTTTATAATAGAATAATCGAGTCAATATAGCACTCAAAGCTCACAGTCACAAGGTAATTTAGCCATGGCAAGTTATACGCAAATCACTCTAAAAGATGCTGAAGTTATTCTCCATCTTTACGGCAGATCAGGTGTCAAAAGCTGTACACCACTTTCTCTCGGTATATCTAATTCTAATTACAGAGTTGAATTAGAAAACGAAATTGTTTTGCTCAAAATCTCTAACGATAAAAACCAAGCACAGCTCTCTGATGAACAAGCGATACTCGTCTATTTAAAAGAATGTTCATACCCTTACTCACTGAAGCCATATGCGCTCACGAGTGGAGAATTTATCTACACTTATGGAAATTATTTTGGAGTTTTATTTCCTTTCGTCCAAGGAATTCCTCCCGGCCCGTCTGACTTTACTTGCAGTGAAGTTGGGCGTGCCATTGCGACCTTGCACAGTCTCAAGCACGATCAAAATAAATTAGAAACTTTAAGATCTCATGAAGCTGTCGGTTTTGGAGCTCATGAAATAAGTGAGTATGTTAAAACAAAAAACTGTCCTCCTGATTTTAAAAAAATGTTTCACGATCTTTTTCCAGACTCACTAGACACCTACTTTAAAGCCTCAAAAAACCTAGAAAAAGGAATCATTCATGGTGACCTTTACTACGACAATACTCTCTTTGATCACAATAAAATCAGCACTGTGCTCGACTTTGAACAAGCAGGGCGTGGGGAGTATCTCCTCGATCTTGGCATCTCAATCTCTGGAACTTGTTTAGAGAAGGGACGAGTTATAACTCCGCTGGTCAACTCGTATCTTTCGGGGTATGAAGCCTTAAGACCGATGCCGACCATAGAAAAACAACTCTTAGATCAAGCCATCATGTTGGGACTTTTTTCAATTTCCCTTTGGAGAATTAAACGCTTCAAAGAAAGGAATTTAAATCCTCTCATGGAAAACTCGTATCAAGATTTGTTGGTTCGCGCGCTTCACTATTTTGAAATGAAAAAACAGGAAATATAACCATGTCCGAAAGTGACTCTAAAAAAGATTCTAAAAAACCAAGTTACAAACGTGATTATAAGAAAGAACGCACACGTGAGCGCGCACCTAAAATCGTAAGTGATGTTAAAAGCACTCCTCGCGCTAAAGTAAACGCCGACGGGACGAAAGAATTTGATCAAGCTACTTTTTTTGCTTCTTGCCCTAAAGAAGTCGAACATTTATTAGAGAAAGAAATTAGAGACCTTGGCATAACAAGAATTGAAGTAGAAAAAGGCGGTGTTGCATTTAAAGCAGAAATCGATCAAGCTCTAGATGTTCTTTTACAGTCGAGAATTGCTTCTCGTGTATTTAAAGAACTTCAAGTTTACACAATCGCCAGTGAAAAAGATCTCTACTCTCTCGCCAAAGAAAAATGGTGGGATAAAGTTTTTAGTGTTCACCAAACATTTAAAATCAACACACTTTTTGACCGCGAGACTAAAGAGAATTTTAGCAACTCTATTATTTTCTCTCAACTTCTTAAAGATGCTATCGCCGATAACTTCAGAGAAAAATTCGGTGAAAGGCCAAGTGTCGATACCGGCAGACCTGACATCACTTTTCTTTTACGTGTAGAGAGAAAACAAGGAACAGCTTTATACAACGCCCGCATTTTAGTTGATATGTGTGGTGAGCCTATTTCTAATCGGGGCTACAGAGAAGAATCTCTCAAAGCACCACTGCGTGAAAATTTAGCAGCGGCCATTGTTATGACGACTGACTTTAATCCAGATGCTGATATTTTTACTGATACAATGTGTGGAACAGGAACTCTTCTTATTGAAGGAATTCTTATTCGCGCCAAAGTCGCACCCACGTATTTAAAAATTAGAAAATATATTGAAAAGAAAGCTCCTATTTTTGATTTCATCAAACACCCTTGGTTTCAAGCTGACAGAAAGGCCCAAAGAATTTTTGATGAAAAAGCCCAGGCCATTTATAATCATTCACTAGCCGCTTTAAACGAGCTACAAACCAGACAATTTTTTGGATTTGATATTAGCGAACGTGCCTTAGAAACAACTCGTATTCATCTACATAACGCCATGATCGATCAGCAAATCGTGACGTTGAATAAACGAGATGCCACCAAAATTACTCCGATGGATGAACCACCAGGGATTGTCATTTGTAATCCTCCTTATGGAGAGAGAATGGGTGAAGAAGAAGAGCTCAAAGAACTTTATAAATCCTATGGGGAAAATCTTAAGCATAACTTCAAAGGTTTTAGGGCCTACGTCTTCACTTCCAATCCACTCTTAAGAAAAGAAATTTCACTAGGGACTAAAGAGAGACATACGTTTTATAACGGAAGTCTTGAATGTCGGTTATTAAAATACGATCTTTATTAATTGAAATAACTACTGCCCTACCGCCATCCAATAGGCTTTAAAAGGCCCGTTAGTTATCGCGTTACCAACGTGATCAAAACACAATTCGGCACCTGCAGTTGTTTGATTTCTAAATCCACTTGTAATGGCACCGCTATTAGATCCGTAATCTTGGAATTCTGGAGTGACGACAATCGAATTTAATTGAGTCGGAAAAGGTGTATCAAAAACAAGATTCACGCAGCAGTTGTTATTGTTACAAGTAGGAATTAAGACAAATCCTACTTTCGTCATACTAGCTCCTCCTGTCCCTGTGCAAGAAGTTATTTTACTTAAACCTGCCGCATCCGTATCGAAAACAATATTAACACTTTTTACAATAGGCACAAATGAAGATGAGACTCCGAGTTTTAATCTGTCTCCTTCAATTCGTAACTCTCCTTTAAAAATCTGACCGGCACCAACTGGAAAATTAACTCCAGCTGTATAGTCTGGCATTGTTAAAGCGATAGACCCAACAGTGAGTTTTCCATATTTATTAAAACTTGCATCTGTACCAGAAATAAATTTCCGAGATCGCACTCCAACTTGATTACCGTGCCATATTTCTACAGTGACTGGAGTATTTTTTATACTGACCCCATTAAAAGTTGTGTCTTTAAGACTGGCAGTGCAATCAAAGGGATTACCCAGCATTGAATCTAATTCAGATCTCATTCCCAAATAATCAGCACTCACAGTTGCATTTATTTGTGAATTTGCTGTTGTTTTTGTTAATTGCATGACCACTAATCCCAGGCCTGCAATCATTCCTCCAACAATCATCATTTCAAGAAGTGAAAAACCATCTCTTTTAAATTTCATTAAATTAGCCTTGGGAACTCAATTTTTCAGAAAGTTTCATAGCAAGATTTGGAGAAGCATATTTTAAAAAAGTAATAGGATTAATGATTTTATCAAAATGCTTTGATGATTTTGAAAAAAAGTAAGAGGAAACATCACTATCTTTTAAGAAAATTGTATGTCCCTTATTAGAGAATTTTCTCGAGACATATTCAGAGTCTAAAAAACAAACTTCACGAATCATGAAATTTTTTGCGACATAGATGATGATGCAATAATCGCTTAGATCAACTAATGTTTTTTTAATCTTCACACCTTTTGGTGAAGAGGCATCACTCCACTCAACTTGTATCTCAACTCTTTTAGATTCTTCACCCATGATAAAATCAAAGCCACGTTGTGAAGTTGATTTAACTTGTTTGAGCCCAAAAATACACTTGGCATACCATTCACCTAATTGAGTTGGTAAATTTTTTCCATTCAATAGAATTTGCTCAAGACTCAAAATTTCATAGGAACGATTGATAAGTCCAATTTGATCTAGGATGAGCTTATTATTAGGAATATAGACGATAGATATTTTTTTAGCGTCTCTTTTGATGAGTTTTTTTGAAAATTGTTTTTCAAACCAAATTTGAAAATTTTCATTATTTGATAGCTCAAATGAATCGTAGACATAGCCTATTTTCAAAAGAGAATAGATGTCCTTACAATTTGGTAGCTTCTTTTGAATGTATTTAAGAGGAGCGAATTCTTTTCTATCTTCGCTCATGATAAAGTATTCATCTTTATCGAAGTCACTACTGCCATGAGTAGTTGACGAAAAGAGGGTGATCTCTTCGCTTAGTTTTTGAATGTCCATTTTAGCTGCTCAATTTAAAAGTATAATCTAAATGAGTGTAACACTAAGTGGATCAAAGATTCAATTGCGATAAATCTTCTTTGAAATTAAGGACGGACTGAGAAATTCCAGAATTTTTTACCAATTGTTGGTGCACAAAGAATTTAAAGTCTACTTTTTTGCTCAAGTAATACTCTTTATCTTCGTTATTAGAAGCGCTTGCAAGTAATGCCGACGCTTCGCATGCCCCGTCAAGTAGCAGCCATGAACAAATAAGATTGGCACTGAAATTCAAAAAGGCACTGGAGTTAAATAAAATAGCATCAAATTTATTTGCTTTTGCTAACACTGCAAAGTGGGCCATCATCGCTTGAGCCTTGGCCAAGTTTTTTCCCAGCATAATAAGTTCATCAGGAAATTCTTGAGCTTCAGGTCTTGCCATAGATTTTTGAATTTTGGCCCCAAATTTCATAAAAGTTTTTGCATTATCTTTTAAAACTTTTCTCATGGTGAAGTCCATAGCCTGAATTCCATTTGTTCCTTCGTAGATTGAAGCAATTTTTAAATCGCGAGCAAATTGCTCAATTCCATACTCAGAACAAAAGCCATAACCACCATGAGTTTGAATGGCGTCGACGGCTACGTTGAATCCTTCATCAGAACAATAAGATTTACAAATTGGAGTCATGAAAGCAATTTCATCTTCAAGATCTTTATCACCTGCATGAGCTCTATCCATCAAATCCCCAGTAAAAAGAATTAAACTTCTCATCGCTCGGGCCATTGAACGCATTTTAAAAAGTGTTCTCTTCACATCTGGATGTTGATGAAGTTCTTTTCCAAACTGTGATCTCTCTCTGGCGTATTGCTCTGTAAGCATATAGACCATATTTCCTTGGGCTTCACCTTGAACACCGCACAGAAGACGAGCCTCGTTCATCATAATGAACATATTTGTCATACCATCAAATTCTTTTCCAATGAGTACACCTTCACATTCACCTTTACTTCCAAAAGTCATTTCACAAGTAGCTTGCCCGTGAATTCCCATTTTTTCTTCAACTTTAGTACATACAACATCGTTCGTTTTTCCATCCTGACGAATTTTAGGAACAATGAATAGTGAAAGTCCTTTTGTTCCAGCTGGCGAACCGGGCGTGCGAGCTAAAACCAAATGAATGACGTTGTCATAAAGATCATTATCACCACTAGAAATGAAAATTTTTATTCCTTTAATTTTAAATGTGCCGTTTCCTGTTGGAGTTGCTGTTGTGATAACCGCTCCAACATCACTACCCGCCCCGGGTTCAGTTAAGCACATGGTTCCACCCCAAGCACCACCGATCATATTGGGAACATAAGTATCTTTTTGTTCTTGTGAACCAACTTTTAAAATAACATCCATCGCTCCACGTGTGAGTCCTGGGTACATGGCGAAAGCAACATTCGCTCCGTTCATAATTGACTGACATACCAATGAAACAGTGTGAGGAGTTGGCATTCCTCCAATATCTTCTGGGTAACCAATGGCGTGCCATCCATTTTCGTAATATTTTTTAAGAGGCTCTTTAAAAGATTTTGGAACCGACACTTTTCCATTTTCTAGTTTTACACCTTGGTGATCACCTAAAGTGCGAGTCGGATAAATTTCTTTTTCAATAAATTTATTGCACTCATTAATAATATCTTTCATATCATTTTGAGCGACACCGGTGTGATCTTGGATTTTTAGAACGTTAAAAAGATTGAAATAAATATCTTTGAGATCCGTTTTAAACTGGGCCATTATCATCCATCCTTTGATTACTATTTCATTTATTATAGATCAAAATGGATAAAAAAAAAGGAGGACTTATTAAGTCCTCCTGGATTGGCCTATTGATTTAGATCAATTCCTAATTCTTGATTAGTTTTCTGTGATGTTATACAAGTACTCAGTTCCAGATGTATCCATGACACCGATTGGTTGAGATTGTATTGGGTATCTTGTATCGATAATGTATTGTTTCCCATCTCTCGTTTGAACTCTATAAGAAGTTCCTTGAGCTTGGATTGGAATCAATGGATTCGCATTATTGATAATTGCCTTAAGTTCGTTACCTTTTGCTGTAATATCTACTGTATTGTTATACACTTTTCTTGATTCTGCGACATTACTAGTAGTTGTTGTGCTACTTGATGAACACACATAAATGATTCCCCATTTAAGTGTACAATTTGATCCAGAAGCAGACGATGTCGATTTTGTATATCGGTAAGCTAAGTTTAAACCTGTGTTAGCTAATGTTCCCCAAGTTTGAGTTACACCGTAGTAATAAAGTTGACCTGTACCAAACTGAGTTGGGTAGTTATCAATTTTAGATCCTAGGTCAGCAGCACCTTGAACAGATGTAGTAATTGGACTAAATCCATACCCATTCGTTGAAACTTCATTCTTTTTTCCACACGATCCTAAAACCGCAAGCACCATAAACGATAATAATAATTTCTTCATAACGTCCTCCCTAAAGGCGTATTGTTTTGTAAACCATTTGCCTAATGAAAAGCAACAGTCGTGCCAACAGTACAAGCTCTTTTCTTGAGGACTTAGAGGGCCTTTAGTCAGTATGTATGAATAATCGACATACACCTGTATAAAGTTTCAACACAAATTAGCCTTTAAGGAAATAGTCACCAAGGCCATTCTCCTTTATAATAGGTGCATACTCATGCCTACAAAAACTCAAATGATAATGAAATGGATAGAAGTCGCGAAATGGGCTGCCTCTGGTGGCAATCTTCAACCCTGGCATATTCAATTAATAAGCAACGCCGAATCAGAAAACGACTTGGCAGAAATCAAGCTGCAGCTAAGCCTGGATCAAGAGGCCTGGCTAGAGAAGTCCCCTCTCGATATCAAAGGAAGTGCGAGCCTTATCGCCCTTGGATCTTTAACAACGAACTTAAAGTATATGGCGGAAAAAGACTCTTATGTCCTCCAATATGAGCTCAGTGAAAGAAAAGATTATGACTTTTATCAAACCAGAGTGGATTTGATATTTAAGAAAAAAACCGAAGACCAGGCACTTGAGCCATTTGATCTTAACTTACTTCTTACAAGACATACTGATCGTTATCCTTATAGAAGAGAACAGATACCAGAAAAGCTCATCCAAGAAATGGCCACAATCTCCAGTGAGTTCACTCCACTCAAATTTTTTAACATAAAAAATAAGCACAGCTTTTTTAGTCACTATTTTAAGGTTGAGTGTATCAGATGGAGAGACAATGACTTTGTCGATTCACTGCTTCGAGAAATAAACTTCGATCTTGATATCAATAAGTATAAAAACAAAATCCCTATCGGACAATTGGGACTTTCGAGCCTAGATCAAAAGGTCTTTAAGGCCCTCAATAAATATATGTTTCTAAGAAGAACACTTCAAAAACTCTTGCCGAGTTTTTTAGCTTTTAAGTCTCTCATTAATTACCGATTTTATAGCGATAGAATTTATGTGATTCAAACCAGTGAATTTACCGCAGCCCAGTCATTTGAGCTGGGATTACTTTTTCAAGAGCTTTGGTTAGTGGCTGAAAAATATCAGATGGGCTTCCAACCATTGGGCTCGACCATGTTCTTTACTAATATCCAAGACAAAAATAGCTCATTAAATCTTAAAGAAAAAAAGAATCTTCAAGAAGCGATAGTAAAAATTAAACAAGATTGTGAAGTAGATTTAGGTCAACTAAGCCTAGGATTTCGGATAGGCCATCCGTCAAAAAAACCTGAGCGGAGTCCAAGAAAAAACCTTGATGATATTTTTAATATTATAAAAATGAAGCCGTAATTTTATGAACTCTTTTTCATGAGATCAATAATAATTTGGTTAGCTTTTAAGCTGTGATATTTTTTGCACCAATACAGTAAAGAATGCCCTTGATATTGAGCCTTCAGGAGCTCTGGTCGGTCTTCTATTTTTTCTTTAAATGATTGAAATTGACCTTGGCGAATATCGATTAATAATTCCTTGAAATCATCTTTGGTGACTTCCCCGATCGCGTCTTCAAGCTGCATATATTTATAAGCCGTGACAAAAGGATAAATTATTACTAACCATAACGGTGTGATTGGAACTAAGTCTTCTGCAATTAAACAAAAATGAATAAAAGTGTAGGCTGTGAACATGGCCAAAACCATCATATAGAGATCAAAATACTCTTTATAGTTTCTGTGATTGGGTAGGCTTCGGGTTTTAATTCCTAATGAGAATTTCATGAATTTATTTTAGCAAATCAAAGGAAATTGCCCTAATTTATACATAAGTCTATGAATGGTCGTAAAACTCATGCCCAAAATATCGGGCAAGTAAGATTCATAGCCAAAACGTACACTTTGATGTACACTTAATCTAAGAGGCAAAACTATGAAAAT
The DNA here is from genome assembly GCA_043721975.1 of Bacteriovoracaceae bacterium. Taxonomy (GTDB): domain Bacteria; phylum Bdellovibrionota; class Bacteriovoracia; order Bacteriovoracales; family Bacteriovoracaceae; genus Bacteriovorax. Next base: position 8,547 of record JAYSPR010000170.1, on the reverse strand, counting down.
ACCAAAAAGTAAAACGATAACAGAGTTAAGAAATTCCATTTTTGAAACTTTCGAAGAAGTTATTGCAGGTGAAACTCAGGTTATTACCCATAAAAATGGAAATATGGTTGCTATGATTTCAGTTGAGAAAATTGAAGGCCTGTATGAAGAGATCGAACTTCATAAAAACTTGGCCATAGGGTACGCTCAAGCTATTCGTGGTGAGGGAATATCAAGTTCTGACCTGAAAAAACGCCTAAGTGAAAAAGCTTCGAAATTAAGAGATGGTAATGATTAAATGGACACCAAAAGCCGAAAGTGACTTAGAAGATATATTTGAACACATTGCTCACAATTTCACTACTGACCTTGCTCTCTCAGTTACTTTAGAAATCGTCAATTTTATTGAATCAACTCTTGTGGCAAATTCCCTCGCTGGATCAATTTTAAAATCAAATCCTTTATTTTTTAAATTAGTGTTTAAAGGCAACTCTATTTACTATTGTGAAAATCCAAAAGATAAAAATATTTATATTGTTTACGTCCAAGCTCGAAAATCTGATTATCAACCAAGTCGCCTAATTCAAGTTACATCTTTTGAAAGATAAGAATCTTAAGCCCTTCTTCAGGATCACTCTCCATTTCATGAAAGCTCGATAAAACCTTTTCTTGAAAGTGAAACCCAGGGGCATGCTCTTTAAATCCATCCAAAAGAAAATCACTTGTCAAAAATGGTGAATTCAAACAGGCCATAATTAAGGCATTGGGATTAGTCATCTCGCCTAGTTTTCTTAAAATTTTATAATAATCTCTTTCGACTTTGAAACTGTCACCTTGATTCGTTGGAGGATCGATAATGACGAGGTCATAAGGCCCTTTCTTTTTGATATTTCCAAATGAATTCATAATATCGTAGGGAATAAATTTTGCCTTTCTCGCTACATTATTGAGAGTATGATTTTTTTCACCTAAACCTAATGAAGCCTTACTCATATCTAAATTGAGAACTTCACTCGCTCCACCCTTTAAAGCTGAAATTGAAAATGAACAGGTATAGGAAAATAAATTGAGAACTCGTTTATCTTGAGAATGATTTTTCACCCACTCACGTCCAAAACTCATGTCGAGAAAAAAACCAATATTCTGTGGATTTTTTAAATTCAGAATATATTTTTCTGAGTTTTCCACAGCAAGTGATTCAAGCAGAAGTTCACCTTTTAAAACTTCGACAGCCTCACCTCGCAAATATCTTTTTTGTAAAAGTATATTTTGGCAGTCTAAATTTTGAAGTTTAAGAATGCAATTCACCAGACTCTCTTTATCTGCCTGAGAAATTTCTTTATAAGTTGTAATTAAAACAGAAGGTGGATACCAGTCGATAGATAAATGAGAAAACTCATCCCATTTTTTTCCACGGCCATGCAAGAGTCTTTTGCAATCACCAAGATTGTTGGATATTTGATCGCTTAATAAACTAAGCAGATTTTTCATCGATGCTTTTTTTATTTGAGAAAAATTTAAATTTCACCCAAAAAGTCGTGAGTAATCCAAGAACCATTCCAATTGCTTGCCACAAGATAAGCTTTTGCATTGAATAGCTCGCAGCTGGCTCGCAGTTTGTTCCAAAACTCACGGGAGGACTCAGTACAAGTCCGATAGTTTTTGGAGCGAGCCAGGTCATAAGGGCCAGTCCAAAAAATCCACCGACAAAAGCGAAATTGAGATTTTTATGAAAGCTTTTCATTTGTACTATCCTTGAGATTAATCCAAGTTACTTCGTGCTTATTGCAAGAAAGGTGAATAATTTTTGAACCTGGAATTTGTTTGAATTTAAAAAGAGTTTCAAAATCTGTGGGCTGTTGAAATTTAATCGTGCAGGCAAAGTTATCAACCAGACCACTTTCTCGCCATCTCATCACGAGTTCTAAAAGTTTATCTGGATAGCAAATAATGTCTGAAAAAAACCAATCAAGTTTTCCCACGTGCTGAGGTCTTAGTCCAAATGCACTTTCTTGCTTGAATTCGATGTTAGGAAGAATGGCAATTTTAGGATCGAGAGGTGCTTTATCCACACTGACCACATGAGCGCCTACACTTTGAAGCACCCAAGTCCATCCGCCGGGACAGCTTCCAACATCTATGGTCTTCATCCCTTCTTTGGGTTTATGGCCATAAAGAGTGAAGAGCTCCCAAAGTTTTAAATAGGCCCTTGAAGGTGGATTAATTTTATCTTCGTTAAAATGAATTTCACCAAAAGGAAGTGGGCATGTCGTTTCAGGAGAAGCAATAATTTCTGATTCACTTAGAAGCGCAAAAGCGCCGAGTTTCGTTGTAGGAATAGCTTCTAGAAAATCAAACTTTTTAATTTTGACTCGCGGAACTTTTTCTAAGATCAACTCACCTCTACGGTGATTTTTAAGTGAATAGTGTTGGTAGCGTGAAGCTCGAGCTTTCAATAGCTCTGCAGCATGATTGATAGATGTATAAGGCAAGATCTCTACATTAAGCCAGGTGTCTTGAGCAAAGACCACGTCTTGAGCCTCACCCTTACAAAGAAAGAGTCTGTCATGCTGCGAGATAATAGTCAGACCTAAAAGACCGAGTTCAATCTTTAAGTCAGCTTCAAAGTCTACAGGAGATAAATATCCTGTGATGGTTTGGTTTAAATTGCTTTGGCCCATATGTATTAAAATTGATACCATAGTGGCAATCACTAGGAAACCAAATGACTAAAAAAATAAACGGATTAATGACAAAAGAAGTGCGAATTTATGGAGAAAACGCTTGCGTGGCAGTTTTCAAGAAAAGACCAACAGATATTATTCAACTTTTTTTAAATAAAGACATGCTGAAAAAATTTGGGGCCATTACCAAGTACTGCGCTCAAAATAAAAGGGCCTATCATATCGTCACTAACGAAGAATTAGAAAAAATGACTAAGGCCACTCACCATGAAGGCATGTGCATGTTGGTGAAAAAAACATCGCACCGTCCACTCGAATCTTATTTAGCCACTAAGCCAGAGTCTGGTCTCATTATTGCTTTAGAAAATGTTGCTAATCCTCACAACATTGGTGCCATCATGAGAAACGCAGCTCACTTTGGAGCAACGGGCTTATTGGTTGCTGATATAAAAACGGCTGAATCTGCTTCTGCACTAAGAACATCTGAAGGCGGATCAGAGTATATAGAAATTTTTGAAACAAAGGATTTTAAAAAATCCCTCGCTCTACTCGCAAAAAATAAATATCAAATAGTCACAACTTCATCTCACGCAAAAGATAGTTTATATGACCTGAAGTGGGAAAAAAAAGCAGTGGTTGTATTTGGTGAAGAGGCCATGGGATTAAGCCGCGATCTTTTAAGCTTAGGATCTAAAATTAAAATTCCAGGAACTGACAATGTGGAAAGTTTAAATGTTTCTGTCGCCAGTGCTGTTATTCTTTCTGACTATTTTCAAAAGGTAAAAATTAATGAAGTCAATTCACGCTTTAAATAAAAGAGTCTTACTCGTCATTCTCGATGGTTTTGGAATTAATCCTTACGATTTAAAAAATGCGATTAAGCATGCCTACAAACCACATATTGATTCTCTCATGGAGCATTATCCGATGACGACCCTAGAGCCCGGCGGAGTTTTAGTCGGACTTCCTAAAGGTGTTGCCGGCAACTCTGAAGTGGGTCACATGAATTTAGGAGCTGGACGATCTGTCAGACAAGACTTAGTTCGAATCAATGAGGCCATTGATTTAGGGACTCTCGGTGATATGGATGAGCTAAGAAATATTATTTCCTATGCTAAAAAACATTCTAATCGACTTCACCTCATGGGTCTTTTATCCGACGGTGGAGTTCACTCACACATTAATCACTTAAAAGAATTAGCTAAAATATTAAACCGTGAAGGGATTGAATTATTCTTACACGCTTTTACTGACGGCCGCGACACTGCTCGAGATGTGGGAGTTAAGTATGTCGAAGAGGCAATGAAGATTCCCGGTTTAAAATTTGCGAGTCTACAAGGCCGATCAATCGGTATGGATAGAGATCGCAGATGGAATAAAATTGAAGATTGCTACAAATGTTTTATGGGACAAGGAGCATTAACTTCACTTTCTCCATTAGACTATTTAAGAAATGAATATCAAGCCTCTCGCTTTGATGAATTCGTAAATCCCGTTATGTTTGATGAATCCATGAAAATGAAATCAGACGACGCTGTTTTATTTTTTAATTATCGACCTGACCGCGCCATTCAGATTACCTTGGCCCTTTGTGATCCAAAGTTTTCTGAATTTAAAGTCGAAACTCGTCCAGGTTATTTTCTTTGCATGACTCCCTACGTGCAAGACTGGATAGAGCTTCCAATATTATTTAATAAAGAAAAACTTGAAGGAACTCTTTGTCAGTATCTTTCAGAAAAAAATCTCAAGCAGTTTAAAATAGCTGAGACCGAAAAATACGCTCACGTCACATACTTTTTTAATGGTGGAGACAAAACACCTTTTAAGGATGAAGAACAAGTTCTCATTCCTAGCCCAAAGGAAGTCGCCACTTACGATTTAAAGCCTGAAATGAGTGCTTACAAAGTTTGCGAACGCCTAGAAACTGCCTTAGGAGATCACAGTATAAATTTTTACGTCGTTAATTTTGCCAACTCAGATATGGTTGGCCATACAGGAAATTTTCCTGCGGCTATCAAGGCCATTGAAGCTCTTGATCTTGTCATGGAAAAACTCACTTTAAAATGTGAAAAAGAAAATGTCACAATGCTCGTGACAGCTGACCATGGAAATTCAGATCAAATGATGTATGAGAATGGTGATATGCATACTTCGCATACTGAAGCTCTTGTTCCTTTTATCGTTGTTGATAAGCAACTCAAGGATGAGACACTAGCGCTCAATGAAGGACCAATGGCCTTAAGAAATGTGGCTCCCACTATACTTCATATTATGGGGCTTCCTATGGCACCCTTATTTGAAGGCGTGAGTGTTTTTAAATAGAACTAAAAATAAGGATTAATATATGGCCATAAAAAAATCAAAATCAAAATCAAGTTCAAAGCTAAAAAGAATCGCCGTTCTCTGTAGTGGTGGAGACTCTCCAGGAATGAACTGTGCGATTAGAGCAGTCGTGAGAACTGCACTGGGGCATGGACTTTCAGTCTATGGAATTCAAAAAGGCTATGCTGGGCTTTTAGAAAATAACATCAGAGAACTTTCTGTCTCTTCAGTTGGTAATATTCTTCAGCACGGTGGAACTGTTTTACAAACATCTCGCTCAACTGAGTTTCGAACTGTTGAAGGCAGAAAAAAAGCTGCTGCAATTTTAAAAAAGCATAAAATAGAAGCTCTCGTTGTGATTGGTGGTGATGGATCATACAACGGTGCTATGGCCCTTCATCTTGAACATAAAATTCCTGTGGTTGGTATTCCTGGCACCATTGATAACGATATCAGTGGAACTGATTATACAATAGGATTTGATACGGCCGTTTTTAATGCCGTTGAAGCTGTGGATAAAATTCGTGATACGGCCAATTCTCACGCGCGAACATTTATTGTTGAAGTCATGGGAAGAAAATCTCCTGCCATTGCTCTGAAGGTCGGAATTTGCACCGGGGCTGAAAACGTGGTTCTTCCCACAGAAAAAATTAATTATAAAAAAATCGCTGGCGATATTGATCGTGGTATCAAGCGCGGAAAAACTTCTTCAATTATTATTGCCGCTGAAGGTGAAGTGGCCGGTATCGGTTATACCATTCAAAAAAATCTTAGTGATAAATTTAAACTTGATGCTCATGTTTGTATTTTGGGCCACATACAAAGAGGAGGAAATCCAACTCCGACCGATCGCCTTATTGCTTCGCAAATGGGAAGTGAAGCAGTATTGGCACTGCTTGAAGGACACGGATCTTCTGCGACAGTTTTTTTAAATGGAAAAGTTGGAATTGCTCCACTTAAAAATTGTCTTAGAAAGAAAAATGAATTTGACGTGAGCGAAGTTGAATTATTAACAGCGCTTTCAATTTAAAGTTTTTGTGCTGAAATTTTGTATTCAACATTTGCTGTTTCATTTTGATCATGATTGCTATTAATAACTTGAACTGTGACTTTGTCAGAACGATTCATTCTCACAAATGTTCCGGCCCTCATGTTTTTATCTAAAGCAATTTCTGCCATGGATTTTATAGACTCATAATTATCTTCTGTAAGAAAAATTGATCCTTCGATACAAAAATCAAATTCGTAAGTTGTTGCATGATCGCTATTTCCTACATAAGCACATTGTAAACGAGCTGGCAGGACGTCACCTTCTTTTCTTTTAATAGCAACAACTAAAAGATTCTTGCCGGCTTCTCCTCCGATCACACTAACTGATTCAGGCAATTCGAATTCTGATGTTTCATTAAAATAAAACCAGCCATTATTAATGACATCTGGATTATACATTTTTTGAGCTGGAATCGTAATTTCAAATAGGTCTGAATTTTGAGTGTCTTCTACAACTCTCACACCTGATGAATTAGCTGGTAGTTCATATAAGGAAGTTACTTCCCCATCACCACTATCATCAATTGTAATTAAGGCTTTTGGGTCTTTTATACAAGACACAGAAAGAAGTGAAATAAGTGTGATAACGATTAAAAAAAAGATATTTTTTGTTTTCATGAAACTTTCCTCGTTTGCTAGATAATAAGCAAGCTTTGGGCCATGAAAAGTGACTTGATTAATCTAGGACTTATGCACACTTGCAAGTAATAGTGTCTAATCGTTAGACACTTGTGTGTAAAATTAATTGCACTCTGGATTTTTATTCATTTCGTCTATTGCAGAAGTAGGAATTGAGTAACAGTAGTTATTTATAAACTTTGATTGATCAAAAGAAATAAACCAAGGAGTTTCAGCCTTACAGCGTGAAGCTTGAGGCATATTACTTGCTTTCGAATTTTCGACTAAGCACTTGCCTCTTTTTAAACTTGCTTGAAAAACTGCCTCTTCGTTCTTTAGGAAGACCTCTAGCTCTTGCTGATTCAAGTTACAATAATCCACAGCTCCCATGGCACTTAACGCTTGCTTGAAATTTTGGTAACAAGAATTGACAGCTCTTTCTTTAGTGTTAGTTCTCAGCACTTGATATTGAAAATCAGGTGGACAATTGTTTTCTATTGGAGTTCCAGCTAATGTTAATGGAATTTCACAATTTCCATATTTCTTTTTCGCGATATTTTCTTTAAGATTTTTTCTTCTAAAATCATCTAACTCATCTTTTGTATAATTACAAAATTCTATAGTTTTTAAATAATACAAATATCCTTCTTTGTCTTCCCACTCAAATGCCACTTGAAACTCTCCAGAAACAACAGAGGATGCTCCATATTGTTTAACTTTCATAAGTTCAGGCTTATTGTCTTTATTGAGCCTAATTTTTTCAACTAATTTCTCATGGACTTGGCAGTTACCTATAAATTCAATTTTTTGTAAATTTTCTTGATCTATTTGATGGCTTGAAATAACTTGCTCTTTAGTTAATCTACCTGGATAGAGTTTAATTATTTCTAATTTATCAAGTAATGAAAAAGACGAATTAGTTCTAAAGTCTAGATTTTCTTTACTGACAGAAGGGTGCAAAGAGTAGTGCATGACTGAATTGGGATCATAGACAGAAAAATAAGTTGAAGGATTTTTTTCTAAAGGATTTATGATCATTGTTTGACAGGTTTTTTCATCAAATCCGTCCATCTTGGCACAATACTGCTTTGCTCTTTCTACATCTATAGTAAACTTACGATCTATATGCTGATGCTCATGCTGAAGGCCTATAGCATGACCAAATTCATGCAAAATGTAATAGCGTTTTAAATTTTCTGAAGCATTAGATAAAGAAAGAGTCATGGAAGATTTTTTCTCTTTGGTATTACTATAAGAGTCCCTGCCAATGTTCGAGTAACTTCCAACACCTTTAAAAGTTATTAATATATCAATATCTCTTCCCCTAGGAACAACATTTATATTATCATAAAATTCAAAATCTAAATTTGCATACCTGGTCCATTCCACACTATAAGATTCGACCATTTTCTTTTCTTGCAAGCTTCCATCTAAAAATGAGATTGTTAACTTATGGCCATTTTTCCAAATTTTATCAGTCGATGCGATAATAGAAGATTTTACGAGATTCACCCCAAGATCATTATTTGAGCTTTGACCGCAAGAGCTCAAGATGAGTAGCAGAATTAGTGAAACTAAATACCAATTTTTTATAATCATAATGTATTAACTTCTGCACAATGCATACCCAAGTCAATCATCGTGAATTCAGCTTGAAAAAAAGAGGAATGGTTCATAATTTAAGCAACTGTCAAAAACTTCAACATCTTTATCATGATCAAATCAAGATAAATTTCATAAATTAAACCTTAAAATAATTGATAAACACTTAAAATTAATTTAATTTACTAACAACTTGCTTTGGCCCCCAAATCACTAGACACCTAGTTTAATTTGCTTTTTTATACTCTATCGGGCTCATCATTCCAAGTCCCGAGTGTGGTGCTTCTTCATT
>JAYSPR010000169.1:0-14851 GCA_043721975.1 Bacteriovoracaceae bacterium | reverse complement strand
TCGGCGGCAGTATCTAAAATTTTAGCCCCTGCACGAACAAATTCTTCATCTGTGATACCGATACCAAGGCCTGCACCTTTTTGAACGTTAACACTATGGCCATCGGTCACGAGAGCTCGCACTCCACCTGGAACCATACCAACGCGGTTTTCATTGTTTTTAATTTCTTTTGGGACTCCGATAATCATAGTTATCTCCTATTTATGTTTCATTAGGGGGTATTAAAAAGTCTCCCAAGAATTTCATAAAAAATGGAAAATTGGAAGGGGGAAACCCCTAATTAGCTTTTCTATTTGTGCTTATTATTACGCTTAACGACAGTCATTTTTATCCAAAAGGCCGCTACAATGACAAAAGGGATAAGATAGATGACAAATTCCGTCTTGTTTGGTCCTGGTGGAGTCACTTCGAGGACGACTTTTTTTGAAGTTAAAATCTCTCTATTTTTTGGATCTAAAAGCTTGATTGTAACATTCCACATTAAGTTTTGATCGAAAGGTACAATTAAAATATTCTCGCTGCTTTCTACTTTAAGCACATGAGTAGGTGCATTTTGTGGAGATGCTTCAACTTGGTAGAGAGCGCTTGAGAGCTTGGAGTTATCTAGATAGAAAAAAAAAGTACCTTTGTAGGTGTCAGGGTCGGCCCATACGGAGAGTTTGGCAGTGAGCTTGTTAGTAAAAAAAGGATGATCAACAATTATAGGGTAAGCAGGTCCTTCGTGGGCCACTGCTTTTGTTATAAAAAAAGAGAGAGAGCTTAGAGTTTTTACGGTGCACCTCCAAGAAAAGTACCACGCATATCCATAGGCCTCGACATGACCCAGATTGCGAGAAAAAAGATGGTCGTATGAATAAAAAACCATAAGTAACTTTGTTGTTTTTTATCTGCCATTTTTTTAATGACCAATAAAAGCGATGCTGTAAATCCTAAAAATAAAAATCCAAACTGCATCGGGGTAACGATGGAAAGAGGAAGCCCCATCCAAGAAATTGGAATAGAAGTGTGAAAAACAAGGGGAATAAAAGTAAAGATTCCGGTGAGAAAATGAAAGCTATAGTGGGCAAACCAAATGGAGAATCCGAGTGGTATTAAAGTAGGGATGAGTTCACGATTTTTTTTCTTGGCATTAATAGTAAGATAAATGATTGGTAGAAGAACGAGAAAAAAAAGAGAAGCGCACAATAGAAATTCATTATGAAGTGAAAAAGTTTTAGTTAAGAATTTTGTGAACTTTGATCTGGAATCTACCATCATGAAGGCATTTAAGAGCCCACCAAAAGTAAAAACGACTATAAAGGCCAGGTAATCTTTTTTCTCACTAAGTGTACCTATTCCAGCGCGGTGTTTATCAGATAAAAGTTCACTAGCGGGAGTGACGTTCATGACGGCTACATTGCCATACGGACAAGCGGCAATACAATCCATACAGAAGGTGCAGTCTAGGTTTCCATTTTTTTTAGGAATAAAAAGTTGAGTTTCGCAGCCTCTTTGATGACCATTGTGGTCAACACTTCCTTTGAGACATTCGTAAGTGGTGCAAGACTCGCAAACACTCATATTTTTTAATTGAACTTCTTTAGGCGAAAGAGTGCTGGAAATAAAATTAAACTGACCAATGGGACAAAGATATTTACAAAAGTTGGCATTTTTATAATTGAGGTCAATAAGAATGGCAATTCCAAAGTAAGCGAGAATCAAAAGGGCGGTTATTTGTGGATGGGCCCAAAATGCAAAGTATTCATAGGAAAATAAGAGGCCAATAAACAAGGCGAGAGCTGGCCACTTGTTGGCCAGTATTTTGGGATATATTTTTTTCGGGCTTATAAATAAGCGCAAAATATTTCTAAAAAAAATAAAAGGGCAACTCATACAAAAATAATTTCCCGCTAAAAGTAAAATTAAAACGAGGAGTCCTCTATAATGAACCCAGACAAAAAGAGTCGTAAGATTTTTTGGCGCGAAAGATGATCCCCAAAGTCCTTCGAGAATAAGAAAAATTGAAAAAAAGAATAGGATTAGTTGAGAGGCAATTTTCATTTTATTCGGTCGTAAAACTTATGGTTTTTTTTATCACCTGTTTATTTTCCAATGTTATGGTGAGAAAGACAATCCACCCCCCTCGCATACTGAGATTTAGTTTGGTTTCGTAAACATTTTTGGAAGGTGAATAGAGGGCAGTCGTATTTATGGGGATCATGCCACTATGATTCATTGTGGCCTCTACATCAATATGAGCTTTAGAAATAATATTTCCCTTTTCATTTTGAAGAGTAAACATAAGTGAGAGAGGGAAATCTAGTGAGATTTTTTTAGGGGAGTGGCTCCAATGAAAAACGATACTTTCAATTTTATCTTCACTATATACTTGATAACGAGAATAAACGAATCCTACGTAGATCAACGTGAAAATAAAAAAAATAAATGCAAAACACTTTTTTGTCTTTAAGTTATAGCGCATGAGCAGCGTGCACTTGCTAAATCCGTTTTACTTGGAAAAATGTGCATATACATGGCCACGGCCATAGGAATAAAAACGATTGTATTATAAAAAAGATGGAGCTCTACTCGAGGATAAAACAACTGTAGTATGCTTACTGGTACTGGAGATCCAAAAAAATTCATTTTGAAAAGTGCTTGGTATTGAAGGAGTAAATGCTCTATGTGATGCCAAAATTGAATCACTAGCGAAGCTGTCCACCATTTATAGGATTGACCTTTAAATCCTGACCGGAGCAGCCACAATCCAATAAGCATAAAAAGGGCGTAGAGGTAATGAAGGCTTTCGGAAGAAACTAACCATGGAAACCAAAGTCCTAAAACTCCACGGGATTCTGGTCTCGGCCATTTGAGTACAAAAATTTGGAAGGCCTGAACTAAGTGTTCTGCCCAATGAGCGAGAACGATAAAAGTGTAAATCTTTAAAGCAAACTCATGCTGATTTGAATTAATGGTCTCGATGAAGTTATGATAATTTGAAGAGTTGTTTTCTTTGGTTTGTGTTGTCATTAGTGTCCTCTCAATAAAATAACTTTTGGCTATCATATACAGGAAAAACTTTATTGCCAAATTTATTGCGGGCCAGGTCTTGAAGCACCCGATGAGAAAGGTCGTGTCCCATGTGGATCAAACCTGCTTCTTTAGGATTAATCTTTTCAATATACTCAAAACATTTATCAACGGTAAGGTGGGTCGAGTGGGTTTTTCTTTGTAAACAATCGATAATTAATAGATCTAATTTGAGATTTTTTAAAAAGAGAATTAAATCTTCTGACAATTCCATACAGTCAACAATATAAGCAAAAGACTCATGAACAAAGCCCATGGTTTCTCCATGGCCGTGAGGATAAGTAAAAAAAGTAAAATGCGTATCTAATATAGGTATTTTCTGATTGAGAGTGACATCAATCATTTTTAATTTTGGGACTCCACCTCCAAGTTGTGAGCGAAGCCCACTATTGAAAATATAAGGAAAGCGATCTTCAATAATTTGTCTAGTTATGCTCGTGGTATAAACGGGAATTTCTCTGGCCGGAGGGCCAAATGAAAAAGGTCTTAAATCATCGATGCCGTGTAAATGATCAGCATGTTCATGGGTAATAATGGCAGCATCAAGTTTTTTAATATTGTTGTTTAAAAGTTGAGTGCGAAAGTCTGGTGTCGTGTCGATAACAATAGATAAGTTAGTTTTTGTCTCTAAAAATAAGCTAGTTCTTAACCTTTTATCTCGGTGATCAAGAGATGTACAAACTTTGCAATCACAAGCGACTAATGGAATCCCCGTGCTGGTGCCACTTCCGAGAATCGTTATTTTATTTTTTCCGTGAGTCATTGTTATCCCAATTGTTTATTAAGATCATTATCAGTTATAATTTTAGCTCAACATCGATCATTCGAGGAATATAATTATGCAAATAAATCGGCCAGGCTTTATAAAATTTAAACTTAAAAAAAATCATTTCCTCAAATCACTTCTTTTTATGACCTTAATAGTTTTAGTGCAATCGTGTTCAACTTTGGGTGGAGCTTCCAAGGCAGCTGATAATACTAAAATTCCAAAAGGCTTTAACGTAAAGAAGTATGTTCTTAAAAATGGACTTACCGTTTTAATCTCTCCCAATCCAAGGCTTCCTATTGTTTCTTATTATACACTCTTTGATGTTGGCGGAAGAGATGAAGGCCCGGGGACAACAGGGGCCACACATTTTTTAGAACACATGATGTTTAAGGGAGCAAAAAAATTTGGCCCTGGCCAATTTGATACAAAACTAGAAAAAAGTGGTGGGACGACTAACGCTTTCACCACAAATGATATGACTGTTTACTACCAAAACATTCCAGTCTCTTTTCTTGAAATGATGATTGATATGGAAGCTGATCGCATGCAAAATTTACTACTCGAAAATTTTTCATTTGAAAGTGAAAGAAAAGTAATCTTTGAAGAAAGAAAAATGCGCTATGAAAATAGTCCCGATGGGCTTTTATTTTTAGCACTCATGAAAAAAATGTTTGTAGGAACACCATATGGTCAATCAGTTATTGGGGATGAAGCTGATTTACAGGCCTTGACTCGCGATCAAATGATGACATTTTTTAAGAATTTTTATGTTCCCAACAATGCGATTGTGGCCATTGCCGGTGACGTGGATCCAGATGAAGTCATAAAACTTGTTAAAAAGTATTATGAAGATATTCCAACTTCAAAAGATCTATCTTTAATAAAAAGTAAAACATCCAGTCCTGAAATTTTTCATTCAAAAGTTGAACTTGGTAAAGAGTACAAAATTTATGCAACCAATCCACTGCCAAAATTTGTCATGGGTTTTCAGGGTGAAAAACTGGGAATTAAAAAAGCCTACGTGATGGATCTTCTTGCCATGATTTTAAGCAATGGAGGAAGTTCTTATTTAATTCAAAAATATGTTAAATCAGACAATCCACTTTTAAATGACATCTCTTTAAATAATTTTAACCTTATGCATTCGGGGGTTTTTTATTTTTCTGGGGAACTAAAAGAAGGAAAGACAGTGGCCGATGTTAAAAAGACGGTTGAAGCCGATCTTAAAGATATGTGTGACAACTCAATTAATGAGCGCTCATTACAAAAAGCTAAAAACCAAATTCTGGCACAAGGCTACGGGCAATTAAAAAGTAATGCAGGTATTGCTTCAACTATTGTTCGCAATGAAAAATGGTATGGCGATTATAATTTTGGCTTAAAAGAATTAGAAATTTACAATGCCGTCACGAGTAGTGAAGTACAAAGTGCCTGCAGGGAAACACTTGAGGCCAGTAAATCAATTTTTATTTCAACTTGGGATAAATATCCTAAAACAGTAGAGAGTAAATAATGAAAAAAATATTAGTTTTATTAATTCTTATCGGCAAAAGCTTCAGTGCCTTTGGTGCCGAAGCTAAGTCAAGTCAACCCAGTATAGAAGACAGCATCAAGCGCCTTAATTGGAATGGAATTGACGTTGTCTATATCGAAGACAAACGTTTTCCAACTTTTGATTTAACACTTTATTTTGCCGATGGGGCATTAAGTGAAAAAAAAGGTGAGTTAGGCTTAACAGAGCATAGTTTTGATTTAATTGATTCAGGGACTAATAAATTAACTCAGGCCCAAATTTTAGATCAATTTGAATTTACGGGAACTGAGTTTAGTTCAAATGTGACCCATGAATATTCAACAATAAGTGTTTCTGGCCTCTCAAAAGATATGAAAACGACAATGTCTCAAGCATGCTCTCTACTCCGAGAGGCCAATTATCCAGAGAAGGTTGTAAAAAAAGAAATTAATCAAGAGCGCGAAGGCCTGCTTACTCTCGTGGCAAATCCTCAAGGATTAGCAGAGCGAGTTTTTAGAGAAATTTCACTTTCAGGGACTCCTTATACTTATCCTGTGAGTGGTAAGTTAAATGACTTCAAATCTTTTCAACCGAAAAAATTACGAGAAAAAATGGATTACTTTTTAGATAAAGTTAAAAAAAGACTTTATATCACGGGCCCTTCAAGCATTCTTGCCATGGAAAAAATTCTGAAGGATGAATGCCGCTTCAAAGGTGAAAGCTCTGATTATGTTCGCTCTGTCGATAGGCCGGTCATGAAAACGAATAAGACAGAATTTATTTTTGTTCCAGTGCCAGATGCCAACCAAGTTCAATTAAGAGTCGGTCGTTTCATTAATGCCAATGAAACTCAAATGAGAAATTTAGATGCTCTCGCTTCAGATTTTTTAGGTGGAGGATTTACTTCGAGACTGATGCGTGAAGTTCGGGTGAAAAGAGGCTTAACCTATTCAATTGGCTCATTTATTTCTTCACAAAAGCAATATGGAAGGGCCGGGGTTTCAACTTTTACAAAAAATGAAACTATTGACCAACTCATCCAAGTCATCGATGAAACCATTACAAATATCGGAACAAACGGTATTTCTAATGAAGATCTGATGCACTCAACTGAAGGAATGATAGGAGCTTATCCTTTTAAATTTGAAAGCAATCCAGCTTTTCTTTCTCAACTACTACTTTTAGATCACATTGGCAGACCCTATAGTGATTTATTTGAATTTAAAGAAGCGGTCGCTAAGTATACGTCCACTGAAGTGGCCCAGAGAATTAAAGATGTTTATGGAATGGATAAGCAAACAATCTTTGTCTTAGGTGATAAAAAAATTGAACCCAAGCTTCGTGCACTCACAAAAAAATATGGAAATTTAAAAGTTTTAAATTATAAAAAGTATCTATAAATGTGATTGGACTTCTTCCGTGTGCCCGGACATATTGACGATGGCACCCGGAAGAATTTCTAATGTTTTTGCAATGACTTTGCCAGTAAAAATGGCCGTTGGGTAGAGAGTGACATTTCCAGTTGCTTTAATTTCTCCAGAAAATTCACCATAAATATCGGCATTATGACAATTGAGTGTAGCACTGGTTGTTGATCCAATTTCGAGAATGATTTTAGAAAAATCATTCATCTCAATTTCACCGGTAAGTTTTCCTAATAGATGAGTTGTTCCACTAAAAATAAATTTTCCTGAAAGCTCAGTTTCTTTTCCAATGTTTGTGTAAGTTTGATTATAAATCATAAGCTTGACCTTTATTCGTAAAGTTAAAGTTGCACAGGAAGATTAACAGTATGAAAGTGGATGAGGTCTCCATTTTTTGCAAATATAAATACAGTAAACGAGCAATAACCAGATTTTCTTGGCTTCACAAAGTTTGCATCCACTGGACGAAATCTTTGAGTGGCAAAAGTCTCACCGGCCGAATAGTTAATTTGAAAATCACTACTTCCAAATGCCTGAAGAGGGTAGGCGGAAATGCCTAACTCATTTTTCATAAGTACTACAATGTGCCCTGCAATCTTAACATCGTCAGGATTAGACGGAATGATATTAAACTGTAGATTGAGAGTGTCTCTATTATTAACAACTTTAAAACCTGATAGACTTAAAACAGCAGGTTTAGTCCTGTCTCTTTGTCCTTGAATTGGTTTAAACAATGAGAGAGTTGATAAACCGATTGAATTAATTGTTCCAGCAACTGGTACAGGTGGACATGGCATAGGAGCAGGACAGATTTTTCCATTGGCATCAGTCATAGGCGGAGCGGCCACAACTGCAGTTTCGGGGGGAGTGTTTCCTGAAAGTGTTTTTAGTCTTTCTTCTAGAGACTGCATTTCAGTTTTTAGTTTTTCATTTTCTTCTTTTAAGTCTTCTTCCACATTCATTTCTTGACGGGCCAATTGATTATGGCGGTAATTTTCAATGACATGAAAAGGGCTAGAGTTAACGAGGCCGAGAACACCGAGAAGAAGAGCTAAAAAAGTAAAAGTGGGAAGACCAATAATAAACCAATAGAGCTTAGTTTTTTTAATCTCGAAATAT
This sequence comes from Bacteriovoracaceae bacterium, assembly GCA_043721975.1. Classification (GTDB taxonomy): domain Bacteria; phylum Bdellovibrionota; class Bacteriovoracia; order Bacteriovoracales; family Bacteriovoracaceae; genus Bacteriovorax. The sequence goes on along the minus strand of JAYSPR010000169.1, from coordinate 6,957 downwards.
TTAGGTGAATCATTTCTCTGATGATAAATAATAGAAATAAAATTTTTGCCGGACTTTAATTGCTCTTTTGAGCTGGCTTGATCCGATTCTTTGTGTTCGTGGTCGTTCACTAATTATTGCCTTTTTTTGTTTCACTCACATTGAGTGAATCTTCCTTGAAAAAGCGCAGCGAAGGCTCAAAAGCAAGCTTGTCAATATTTTCTAGGCCATTTTTTGTCCAAACTTCGTTGACAATTTTCCAGTGATAACTGGAGTCTTGTCTGAGATAGAGCAGCTTTCGACCTGTGTCATTGATAGTGTTTGATTGATATTTTTGGGTAAAAGTAATAACAGCATAGTTTTTAGCTTGCATGATTGAGACGAAATCTAAGTCAATTTTTGGTTGGCCAGGATTAGAAAAGACAGCTTTTTTGTAGGCTTTATACTGAGCATACTTTCCTTTTGAGTCGGTAAACTCTAAAGGATGATAGAAGCTGATATAGCTTTCTATATCTTTTTTTCTCCAAGCAGTAAGCCAATCATCGAGAACTTTCTTCAAATCATTTTTTTGAGTTTCGAAAGTCTTTTCATTTAGGTACACGAGATCGTGCACAATAATCATAGGAGTCTTATTGAGCTCTAAATATTTAGAAAGCTCAATCAGCTCATTATTGGCAGTGACCACACAACCTCTAGAGTCTAATCCTTTTTCAATTCTCGTTTCATCATTTGTTGAATGCAGCCAAATTCCCGAACCACTTTTCTTTAAAATTTTATCAATCGGATTTGGGTAATCCATAACAAAAGCACCGGCACCGTAAATCACACCTTGTGGACCTGATTGAGCGAGCAGTTCTTTATTGTTTAAAAAATTAACGAAATTATAAACACCCTCTGGTGTTTTAAAATCACCTTCAGCTTCTTTATCTCCCGAACTTTTCCCAGTGGCAATTTGATAAGACTTAACAAGTTCTGGATAGCCGTCAGTATTTTTAAATAAGTGCAGTAAGTGTGTAGATTTTTCAGCCACTAAAACATGATGTGAAAAAAAGTTATCCATCAACAATAGTGAAGAAGGAAAAAGTTTTGTTGGCGTTTGGGCCATAAGTGTAAAGGACATGAAGGCTAGAATAAACAAAGTGAGGACATTTTTCATAAAGAATAACCCTTTAAAACGATCAGGTATTAAGTGTAATCTCATTATATTTTAGTCAAAAGCATTGAATCCATCAACAATAAATCAACAATTATAACTAAGGAGCTTTGGTTTGTCCGAATACCTGCCGATAAAGATACTGATAAAATAGACTTATGAGGATAAAGAGGAAACCTAGGGTGAATGCATGAGTATTCCAAAAAAACAAAAGACTGAGACCGATGATCTCGTCAACACAAAAATTCAGCAGAAGTTTGATCTGGTGTTTTCAGACGGGGCAAACGAATCAAATGAAGAAGGCACAACTCAAAATAAAAATTCAACTACTACAGAAGAAGCCAATATGAGTGAAGACAGCAGTAAAAAATCAGGGACGCAGATAGATAATTTCTCTATTGATTTGGATTTTTCCTTAGATGGGGATTCAGATAATACGAAAACAGCCGTTAAATATGAATCTGGGGCGGATGATAATGTTGATGCAACTGTCGTTCAACCAACTTCCCAAAATAGCACTGAACAAGCTGGTGATGGTTTTTCACTTGATTTTGATTTTGATGGTGACTTAGATTCAAACAAAACTCAACAAACGGTGGCTTCAGCTCCATCCTCTCAAGGTGATCACGTTGATGAGGATATGGGGATAGATTTAGATGGGACCTTTGCTGAAAATACCCAAAAAACAATTATTGGTCTAGCTGATCTTACTAAAGTTCCGCTTGATGCTCCACTGCCTCTACCGGTCGTTGATTTAGCTTCTGAGACTGTCGTCATGAAAGATGGGCCTTCGGGAGTTGATCTAACGGACGATTTTACATTCGATGCTCCTTTAATGAAAAATACTTCAGAAGATGATTCAAGAAGTGCAGTTTCATCAGCAGATTTAATGTCTACAGATGAAGTGAAAGCCAACATTGAATCGACGATTAAAGATATTATTCGTCCTAAAGCATCTCAAACAAATGAGTTTGATTTAGATGAAATGACGAGAGCTGATCACGCCCTTGATGATCTTCTTGATAAAACAAAAATGTTTTCTACAAATGACCCTTCTTTCAACTTTAAAATAGGTGCACCTAGCGCCCAATCAGAGTTGCAAGATTTAGCGGAATCGGCCAGTGATTTTAGTTTAGATGATCCTGATTTTACCGCCCAGGCCATTGTTGAAACTCCAAAAAATAAAAAGGATACCGGACCTCAAATCATCCAGGTCAAGGACAACTATAAAGAAAATTTTGATTCTCACCGGTCGGATTCACAATATTCTCATGAGCAGTATCAGGCCACTAGTGAAGAATCGATTAGAAATCTCTCGACACTTAGGTCACTTCGAGAAGAAAGAGAAGATTTATTGAGTCAATTAAAAAATTTAAAAGCTCAAAATAAAGAAGTAGAGCAAGATTCGCTGACCCTAAAGGCCAATCTCGAAGAGGCTAAAATTGAAATTACGATTTTAAGAAAAAGGCACATGGTTGAAATTGAAGATTTAAAATATCGCCTTGGAATGAGTGATGAAAAGAAGTTAATGGCCGAAGAAAAAGCCCGCCAGGCAGAACTTCGAAGAGAAAAATTAGAGCAAAAAGTGCGTATAGATTTTAATCAAGTCAAACAAAGAGAAAAAGAACTAGAAAGCAAGCTCGAACTTCTCTCTATGGATGTAGATTCTCAGGTTCAAAGTCGCGATCAGAAAATTCTAGAATTGAGAAGAAAAATTGACGCTCTTGAATTTAATATGGAGAATGCTTCTATGAAGGAACAAAAGTCTTCAGATGATAAACGAAAACTAGAAGACCGTCTAAATAAAATTATGAAGACGCTTCGAAATTCAATTAAAAACTTAGAAGACGATATCGATCACGTTGAAAACGATCATGACCATTTGAAGGATAAAAATTCATGAGTATGACCTTAAATTCTTTTTTAAGTGAATTCCCATTTTTTGAAAATGAGAAGAATCTGTTTGCACATATGGAAGAATTTTTAGCAAAAAATTATCTGGTGAGACCAGTACTCGTTTGTTCAGTTGAAAACAAAATTGATCATATTGATATTAAAAAGTGCCGTATGGTCCTAGGTAAAAGTGATAGACAGCAACTTTATAGTGCAAAATTATTAGATAATTTTTTCATGTCGAGAAAAGACATTAAATCTCTTCCATGTTTAAGCGTGAAAGTTGATGACTGTTTTTATTATTATATGAATTTAGGTTTTAAGAAAAATCAATTTTATTTCGCTGTTTTTTCTGCCCCCTCGGAAATTTCAACCGATATTTTAAAAAGTCTATCGCATTTTTCTGAAAGTCATTTGAAAGTTATCCAAAAGTTTGAAGATCTTTATAAAACTCATGAGCTCATCCATATTGACGATGTCACTGGTTTATATAATCAACGCAAGCTTTATAAAGATTTAAATATGCTGGTGGAGAGATTTCAGCAAGAAAGAGATCCATTTTGTGTGCTCTTTATTGACATCGACTATTTTAAAAAAGTAAACGATTCTTACGGACATTTAGTAGGAACTAAGCTTCTTGAGTGTGTGGCGAAAGATATAAAAAATCTTTTGAGAGACTCTGATATTAGTTATAGATATGGAGGAGACGAGTTTGTCGCCATCTTAGTTAATTCAGACAGTCTGGCAGGCAAAATAGTCGGCGAGCGTATCTTAAGTGGAATCACAAAAAAAGCTTATGAAGTCGAAATAAAAAATGAAATTAAAAAAATTCCATTAAGTGTTTCCATCGGAGTTGCCGAGTTTCCAACCGACGCTGTCAATTTTCAAGAGATTTTATCTATTGCAGATCGCATGATGTACGAAGCAAAAGAATCTGGTCGTGGAGTAGTCTTTAATACTCAAGACGTTTTCAAATCAAGTTTACTTAAGTCTTTAGAGCAAAAAAAAATAAGTAACGGTGGAACCTAAATGATCATCTTAGTCCTAAGTGATCTTCACCTTGGAAAAGGGAAGTTCTTACAAAATGGACAACTTAATCTCCTCGAGGATTTTCTTGAAGATGATAAATTTTTTGACTTTTGTGAATACTACTCTAAAGGCGACTACGAAAAAGAAGAAGTTCACCTTGTCTTAAACGGTGATATTCTAAATCTCATTCAAATTGATGTTGATGGTGTTTTCACCAGCATTATTGATGACGTCGTCACAGTAAGGGCCATTGATGCGATTGTTAAAGGGCACCCCAAGTTTTTTGAAGGAATACGCCGATTTTTAAAAATTCCCAATAAAAAAATTACCTATGTTATAGGAAATCACGATTCAGGCATGGCCTTTAAAGAGGCCCAACAAGTTTTTCGCCGCTATGTAGGTGAAGGGGTTGAGTTTTGTTTTGAAGTGAATCTTTCTGGAGTGCATGTGGAACACGGGCACCGCTTTGAAGTTATTAATACGGTTCCCAGCGATAAGTATTTTATGGAAGGCCCTAATGGAAAGTTAATTTTGAATCTTCCTTGGGGAACATTATTTTGTGTGAATTTGCTCCCAATTTTGAGAAAAGATAGACCGAATATTGATAAGGTTAGACCTTTAGGTAGTTATGTCCGTTGGTGCTTTTTTTATGATTTTGCCTTTTTTTTAAAGATGGCGAAAATTGTTTTGGGCTATTTATTTCAAAGTAATTTTGATGAATACATTGCTCAAAATAGAAATTTTAAAACAACCCTTTCAATTTTAAAGCAAATTACTATTTATCCACTTTATGGGAAAAAAGCTAAAGCAATACTAAGGCGACATCCAGAAATACACACTGTTATTATGGGGCATACTCACGTGCAAGAGTGGTTGAGATTTCCAGAGAATAAATATTATTTTAATACTGGAACATGGAATACTATTCCTCATCTAGATGCTGGACAAGTGGAAGCTTCAAGCCGTTTTACATATGTACAGATACGGGTTGATAAAGAAAGAAGAATTCTTCTGACGGGAACAATGAATCTCTGGCAAGGGGAATGGAAACCTTTTAGAGAAGAAGTGTCGGCCATCTAAAATGTAAAATCTCAAGCGTAAGAGAGAGGTCTCTCTCTTACGCTAAAAACTATAAAACAATTATTTTCTTGAAACTTTTTTAGTCGCTTTTGCAACTTTCTTAGAAGTCTTTGGTGCAGCTTTTTTAGAAGCTTTTTTCTTTCCACCTGTTTTTTTCTTAGACATCATGGCCTCAACTTTCTTTTGAATTTTGTTGAGTTCTTTTTTTTGTTCAGTCATGAATTTTTTTGCTTTCTTCACTTCTTCAACTACTGTTTTTTCAATTCTTTTTTCAAGAACTTTTTTTTCTGAATGGAACTTGTCAACAAGTCCTTGCACGAGGTGTTTCTTTCTTAACGTTTCAATCTCCATTTTTAGGTCTTGAAAAGATTTCAGTAATTGCTTTTTATTCATGATTAACTCCTATTCGTGGTTAAAGACTTTTTTTACTAATCGGAACGCGATGGCCGAAGCCAAAGCTTTTAGCTTTCACTTTTATTATAGGACAAAACTGTCTGCGTTTATACTCTGAATTTGATAAAAGGTGATAAACTTTTACGACTTCGTCTTTATTGTGTCCTTTCTTAATGAGATCTTGAGGTGAAAAACGCGAAGAGAGCAAGGCTTCTAAGATAGGATCTAAGCGATCATAGGGCGGTAAACTTTGACTGTCTTCTTGATTGTCTCGGAGCTCAGCGCTCGGCGGGCGATTAATAATGTCGCTTGGAATTGGATTATTTAGGGTTCGATTAATATAGCGAGCGAGTTCGAAAACCTCAGTCTTAAATAAATCTCCCAAAACACTCAAGGCACCCACAGAGTCTCCATAGATAGTTGAGTATCCTACTGCAATTTCAGATTTGTTTGAAGTATTGAGGACAGCTGAACCTTGATCATTAGAGCGCAAATAAATCAGAGCACCACGAAGGCGGCTTTGAATATTTTCATCTGCAAGTCCTTTGAGTTCATTACCAAAATTATCTTTGTAGGCTGTTCTTATCGTTGAATGTATAAATTTAATGGGCAATGTGGTCAGTTTGATTCCTAAATTGCGACAAAGATCGTAGGAGAGATCAAAACTGATAGAATTAGAAAAAAATCCTGGCATAAAGATCGCTTCAATTTCTATGGCAAAGCTTTTTTGGATCAATTTTAAAATTGTCAAAACTAAAGACGAGTCCATTCCACCAGAAAGAGCAATGGAAAATTTTTTGAGATTATTTTTTTTAGCGTAATCTGTTATCCCCAGCATAAGACCTTGTAATATTAATTCGCAAGCTTCGTCACCGAGTGGCAAGAGCTGGCTTGTGTCGGCAGAAAGTCTTGTCGTAAACAAAGTGGCCCATGAGTTTGTATCAGTATGATAAGTTCTTTTATTAAGATTTTCAGGCGCTCTATAGTTGGGAGTCTCTAAACTTAAGACTTGGGACTTAAATCCACTTGCACGGGCCACTACACTATTGCCATCAACAACAAAACTATGGCCATCAAAAAGAATTTCATCTTCGGCACCGACTCGGTTTAAATAAACAAATGGTGCTTGTAAGAATTGTGAAATCTCTAAGGCCCGGTTAATTCTCGATTCAACTTTACCAAGGTGAAAAGGACTGGCACTTAAATTGACCACGAGGTCACATTTAATTTGGCGTCTTTGCATTTCTTCTTTCATGAGTTCGACCGGGTCAATGTCATGAAGATGTGAAAACCACATGTCTTCACAAACAAGAAGACCAATTTGTTTATCTTGGAAACTAAAAATGGTCGTTTGATGCCCAGGAGTGAAGTATTTTTTTTCTTCATAAAGATCGTAGTTGGGCAATAATTGTTTAGTATAAATGGCCTTT
>JAYSPR010000168.1:0-7809 GCA_043721975.1 Bacteriovoracaceae bacterium | reverse complement strand
AACGACTAGAGTCTCTGGGGGCAGAAGTCTTAGTTTTACCAGTCATGCATGATCTTACTTTAAGTGCACAAGAGGCTCGTGCTTTTCGAAATAAACTCATTTCAGAATTTGATGCTCAACTCGTTTTGGGTGGAGCGGATATTGATCCTTACCTCTATGGTGATAAGCAAACCTTCGCTCGCGATGTTATCAGAAGAAGAGATGTCAGTGAACTCAAGTTTGTCAGGCAATTTATTAAATCAAAACGTGGAATGAACTTTGGAATTTGTCGTGGCCACCAAATGTGTGCTGTCGCTAACCATAAAAAAATAATCCAAGATATTCAAATTGAAGAAGAAGCCTCAGACATTCACATTAATGGGAATCATGAAATTGAAATCGATAAAAACAGTGAAATTTTTAGTGTGTTTGATAGTAAGAAAATTCTTGTTAATTCACTTCATCACCAAGCTGTTTATGTTCCCGACGGGGATAAAGATTATAAGGTCGTTGCCACCAGCCTAGATTCCACCCCTACAGTCGAGGCCATTGAGTTTAGAAATGGAATGGGTGTTACTTTGCAGTTTCATCCAGAACTTATGGAAAATGAAACTGGGGAAAAAGTATTGAGACAATTTGTAAGTCTTACGATTAAAAATTCGAAGCTCAAGAAAAACAAGACATCTTGCTTCGATCTGATGAAGGGACTTCTGGATCTATAAGTCATTACTTTTTTCAAAGATCATCAATAAAATTATTGTTTTGTAACTCGCTCCATTTCTTTAATTAAGTCATTCATCTCAATCGGCTTCGACACATAACCATCAAACCCTGCATTTAAAAAAATTTCTTTGTCGCCATCTAATGCAAAAGCCGTCAATGCAATTATCTTTTGATAAGGAGAATTTTTGGAATGTCGTTGTCTGAAAATTTCTAGCATTTCCATTCCACTCATTTCAGGCATCTGAATATCTAAAAAGATCATATCGAATTGTTGGGATTCCAGGAGCACTAAACCCTCATTCGCCTTCTTAGCTGTAGTTGTTTGACAACCTAAAATTTTGAGTATCTCTAAAATTAATTGTAAGTTAATGGGATTGTCTTCAATTAATAATATTTTTAAATTATTAAATTGATGGACTCCGATTGGCTTTTTTATTTTTTCGACTGGTTTAATAGCTTCTGCTGATTTTAATAAAGATAGATCAAAACTAAAAACACTCCCCACACCAAGGGAACTGACCACACCGATCTCCCCGCCCATTAACTCTACTAACTTTTTACATATGGCCAAGCCAAGACCGGTTCCCCCGTAGACGCGCGAGATACTGCCATCTGCTTGAGAAAAAGGAAGAAAAATTATTTTAAGTGTTTCCCCATCCATACCTATTCCGGTGTCAGTAATTTTAATTCGCACCAGGTCTGAATTAATACTACTTGAAATTAAGTTTACAGAAATTAAAATTCCTCCACTTTGAGTAAATTTAATAGCATTACTAACTAAGTTATTTATAATTTGCTTTAAGCGCAAAGCATCCCCGATATAAATTTCTTGTATTTCGTCTGAGATATTTTTTTTAAGATAGATATTCTTTGCTACAAGCATGAGATTTTGTGAAGACACTACTTCATCTATTAAAATTTTAAGATTTAAAACTGTATTGTGCAATTCAATTTTTTCTGCTTCTGCTTTTGATAGATCCAAAATGTCATTGATAAGGGCCAGTAAATTTTTGCCAGATTGTGAAATGTATTGCAAATATTCTTTATGTTTGGGAGAAAGTTCTTCCATTTCCAGAAGGGAACTAAAGCCAATAACACCATTTAATGGAGTCCTGAGTTCATGGCTCATGTTGGCTAAAAAAGCACTCTTTGCCAGGTTAGATTTTTGAGCTTGGTCGCGAGCAATTTTTAATTCAGCATTTAAGAGCAATAAGTGCTGCTCACGACTACTAACATCACTTATCACAATGCGGATAACTGGTTTACCCTCAACATCGTTGAGCATTATGGCTTCAAGCCTGCCCCAAAAGAGTGTGCCATCTTGCTTGATCATTCGAAGTTCACAGGATTCAACTTTTTGGGTTTTTACAATTTTTTTATTATACAAATAATAAATATCTTGGTCCTCACTAAGGATGAAATCAGTAAATGCTTTTCCTATAAGGGCACTCTTGTCTGTTTTCATCAAGTCAGCAGTGGTCAAGTTAGCTTCTTCGATAATTCCAGTTTCACCCAACGTGCAATAGCCGACCGGAGCTAATTCATAGAGGTTTAAGTAAAGCTCGCGGGAAGATCTCAAGGCTTCTTGCGATCTGACGAGCTCCTCTGCTTGCATCTCTAATTCAATTTGGTGAACTCGCAATTCGTGAAGCTCTTTAGAATTTATCTCATTTTTCAAAGTTTCTTCTTTGAGAACTTGAGCCTCTGCGATTTCTCTAATTTTTTTTGATGGATAATGCTCATTCATTTTTTTACTCAATTTTCATACGTTCCGTGGTGGCCACGGCGTAAACTTGGTGAGCATTATTAATTAATGCTGTAGCTGTAATCCAAACTTCGATGACATTTCCACTTTTTGTCATACGCTTTGTTTTATAAGGCACTAGGATTTCTGATTTACTTAATTGCACAAGCTTTGTGACAGCATCCTCGCGTATATCGAGTGGAATTCGGTCGCGAACGTTCATGCTCAAAGCTTCCTCCTCTGTCCAACCATAAATCTTAGTTGCAGCCGGATTCCACGCAATTGTGCGTCCATCTAGATCCTGCATGGTTATGGCATCTCGGGAATCAAGAATTACGGTCGACATGCGCAATAGTTTTTCTTTAAGTAAGACCTTCTCTGAAATATCTACAAAGGTAATAACCGCACCTTCTGTGACATTGTTCATAGTTTTGTAAGGGCAAATTCGCATGATGAAGCTTCTGCCGTTTAGTGTCTTAACATCTAAATCTTTTGGCTGAAGAGTTTCAAGCACAGACTGCGTGTCCTCAATTAAGGAGTTATATCCCGCTAAGTTTAAAACCAAATGGCCAATAGGGCGGCCAATATCGCTTTTTATAAGATTTATGATTTGAGCAGCAGTCGGCGTGAAGCGCATAATGTTGAGTCGAAGATCCACAAATATCATCGCAATTTCTGCACCTGCTAGGAGGTTATTCATATCATTATTAATGCGAGATAAATCAAGAACCTTCGCATTGAGCTCATTGTTAACTGTGGCCAGCTCTTCATTCAAAGATTGTAATTCTTCTTTTGAGGTTTCGAGTTCTTCGTTGGTAGATTGTAATTCTTCATTCACAGATTGCATTTCTTCGTTAGAGGACTTAAGTTCTTCTGTGAAGCTTTGCAATTCTTGAAGACTTTGTTTTAAGGCCTTATCTTTATCTTTTAGTTCATGCTCAAGTAAAACGATTTGATCCTCTGAGACAATGACAGCATTATTCGGAACTTGAGAACTGGTTGGAATAACCTCAATAGAAGTGGTGGTTTTAACATCTTCAAAAATAATTAAGTAGAGAGCTGTCTCTAATTTTTTTTCACCTTCCCCTTTTATTGGATGAATGCTCAAATTAACTTGCGTAAAATGTCCATTGGTTTTAACTCGTAAGTTTAAAACTTGAACAACTTCTTTAATCGCTTCAACTTTTTTAAGTGCCACCAACAAACTTGGCTTAAGGCCCTCACGTGCCATATTGAAGATATTGTAAGTCTCGACTTCCCCCTGCATCGGTTCTAAATACATTCCTGTGCGTCCATGTAAATAAAAAATATCACCTTGTTTATTTACTAAAGCCGCAGCAGGAGCAATTTGTTGCAAAAGTGTTTGTTCGGTCATTTCACGATAGGGTAATTTATTAATTGGGGTTGTCCTTGTTACCAATGTTGGAGAGATTGAGTGTGATTCTTGCTTTGGCAAAATTGCATGATGACTTCCTGGACGTTTAACATTTTGCGGATGATCTTTTCTTTGATAAAACTTAGATTTCCTGTCTAATACATTAAACATCTCTTCAAAATTGCCGAGGCCTTCAGAGGCACCCAAAAATAATAAGCCGGTTGGTTTGAGTGCATAGTGAAATAGTGGAATGAGTTTTTCTTGCAAATCTATATTAAAATAGATGAGAAGATTACGGCAAATAAGTAGATCTAATTTTGAAAAAGGAGGATCCTTGATGATGTTTTGTTCAGAAAATATCAGCATATCTCGAATGCTCTTATGAATTCGATAGTGCTTTCCATCTGGTTCGATGGAAAAAAATCGCTGTAATCGTTCTTTAGAAATATCATCGCCAATATTGAGTGGGTAAATTCCCGATCGGGCCCTAGAGATGGCTTCAGCATCAATATCGGTAGCAAAAATTTGCACAGTAAAACTTTTTTTCAAACGTTGCATGTGCTCTTGAATTAAAATGGCAATCGAGTAAGCTTCTTCCCCCGTGGAACATCCTGCTGACCAAATTCGAACAACGCCACCGATGGCAGGTTTATTATCAAAAACTTTAGGAAGTATTTTTTCTTCCATTTCTAAAAAAATCTCTGGATCTCGAAAAAAATTGGTCACGCCAATCAGCATATCCTTAAACAAGGCCTCAACTTCACTAGGCTCTTTTTGCAAATATTCCACATAGTTTTCGAGTGAATCTATTTGAGCCACAGACATGCGCCTTTCAATCCGGCGGTTAATTGTATTACGTTTATATTGTGAAAAATCGTGACCTATTTGAGCCTTTAATATAATAAATACTTTATTTAAATTTTCTTCAATAGTATTATTATTATCCGTTGATTCTTTCGACAATTTATTAAAAGATTTTTCATAATGACGTAAAAGCTCTGGCATCATTTCAATTGGTGGCAACTGAAAATCAACTCGGCAAGTGGCGATTGCACTTGTTGGCATACCGTCAAACTCACAGCTCGCAGGAGTTTGCACTATGACCAAGCCCGATTCTGCATTGATGGCTTTAACACCGAGAGTCCCATCGCTACCAGTCCCTGAGAGGATAATTCCAATTGCATGATCCTGCTGATCTTTTGCCAATGATCGAAAAAATGTATCAATTGGCAGTCGATGGCCTCTAGCTTCTTTTGGCTTTAATAATTGCAATGATCTATTTTGTATCACCAAGTCATTGTTAGGAGGAATTATATATACTGTATTTTTTTCAACTATAAGCCCATTCGTGATTTCCAAAACATCCATCGAGGTAAATCGTTGAACGATATTAGTGAGGATACTTTTATGATCTGGCTGTAAATGTTGGACGATCACGAAAGCCATGCCAGGATTTTTGTTTTCTGGAAGTCCTAAAAAAAATTGCTCAAATGCTTTAAGCCCTCCGGCGGAGGCACCGATTCCTACAATGGGGAAAGGTAAATCATTCTTTTCTTGTGATAGTTTTAAGTCATTTTTTACAGAGGGAGACTTAGCTTGAGCATTGATGTTTTTTTTACTCACTTTTGTTGCCATTTTATCTCCTTCTTTTAACTCATTAATTTTGGGCTTTGGAGTCCTTAATGTCAAATTCACTTATTAGCTGTGAATGTAAAAATAAAAACTGTCTAAAAAATAACAGTGTGTAATTTTTCTCTATAAATAAGGAGCATTTTGGGAGACGTGATATTTTAAATTTATAAAATACCCCCCCTCAAAAATGGAGAGAACTATGAAATTTTCCCTGCTATCTATCGTTATGTTATCAACATTAACCGTCTCTGCTCAAGCAATGGACCTAACTCAATGTCTTACTGAAAAAGGTGAGCTTTCAAGAGAAACGCTTAGATTACTCTCACAAAATACAGACTTGAGAGACAAATTAACAACTTGTGAAAAACGTCCACAAACTCCAGCAAATTCACAAGAACTTGAAAGAATCAGACTTCAAAATGGTGAGCTTTCTAGAGAAAACTTAAGACTACTTTCTCAAAACACCGACATCAGGGAGAGATTAAGTTCGTGTGAGAAAAAGCCACAAACGTCAAATCTAGAAATTGAACGCTTAATAAGAACAAACCAAGATCTTTCAAGAGATAACGGAAGATTAGCTTCTACCAATATTGAAGCAAACTCAAAGATTGCTCAATTATCTTTAAGTAATTCTCTCTTATCTCAAAGAGTCATTGAACTTCAAAAAGCTTTAGCTGCCGCTCAAACAAATGGGGCAAAAAGTTTTGTTTCAATCGCTGGATGCACAGATGTTTTTGGTACTGTTGGTAATAAATTTATAGCGATTTCGTCTGGTCGAACAGTTCTGGAATCAGAAACAAACTCTAAAAAAGAACTCAGCAAAAAATACACTTGTAATTATGGACAAGGTATCGTTTCGACAGAAGAAATTAAGTCTCAAGAAAAAGCTACTTATTGTGTTGCTGCTTGTATGAATGTTTTTGGTGACATTGATCCCTCATTTGCAACTGGGGCAACTGGTAGAAATAGAACTGAGGCGACTTATAATTCTCTCATTGCACAAGACGCTGCCTACACTTGTTCATACGGTAGAACTATCTATAAATGTGAATACTAGTCTGAAATAGCAATTTAAAAATTCCCCTCTAGGTTATTAAGTTGACCTAGTGGGGATTGACATCAATGGCTAAAAGTTCGATAAACCTAATACCGAGAAGAGGGAATCATCGCTGGTTTTATAAAGTAATTTATAAAGCGGGAGGAAAGTCCGGACACCACATGGCGACGTAGCGGGTAACGCCCGCCCACCGCGAGGTGAGGACAAGTGCAACAGAAAGGATGTACAGGTAATGCTGTAGTGAAATCAGGTAAACTCTACGTGGTGCAAGTCCAAATAGGCAAAGTTGTTTTTTGGTTAAACGAAAAACTAGGAAGGGCCACTTCTGAAGATTGCGGGTAGGGTGCTCGAGCCTCAGGGCAACTTGAGGCCTAGATGAATGATGATTAAAAACAGGATCCGGCTTACACCTTCTCTCGGTTTTTTTAATAATGATGTTATTTTTCTACAACACCATCTTCAATAGAATTTGCAATCTCTCCATTATTATTAATTGTAAAACCAAATGATGCTTCTTTCGTGCTGACATCTTTATGAATGGCGAATTCTATAAATTCCAATGAACTTTTATCTGAGAATAATAAAAAGTTTATTTGCTGATGAGATCCTTGGTAACTAATGTCCGAAACTTTAAAACAACCGGATAAATCGACATCATTGAGATCAATAGAAAGGCTTTTAAAATTAAATTTATATCCTGCAATTTTTGATTCATACTCTTTTTTAAATTCACTTGGAATTCCTAGCGAATTATCTGAACACATTTTTATACTATTCGCGAGAAGAGAAGATGGCTTTCTTTGAAGACTTAAAGTATTAAATCGATTAGTGAAATAGTCTAAATATCCTTTGAAACCCTCTGGGTATAAAAATCCACCCGAATTTCGAACACTCAATCCATACATAACGAAACGTTTTTTACTAGGATCCCAAGCCAAATTTTCAGCCTTTATATCAAGATCAAGGTTTAATTTTTTTTTCACAGTCACAGCAAGTGCATAGATATCATTTTCCAGTGACTTCTCTTGTGCTAATGTTAAAACTTTTTGCATTTTTGAAAGTTCACCAATTGAGTGGGCCTTAAGCAATTTTTTTACTAAAAAAGTTTTATTAAAAGCTTTTCCCTGAAATATGATATTTATGTCTTGTAATCCGAATTCTTGTGCAATTTCTTTTAATGGTCCTAACTCATTAAACTCTTTAATTATTGAACGCTCAAAAATATCTACACTCGGCAATTTTCTTAAAAGCGGTATGATCTTCCCCTGTTAAAACGGACACACTTTTAAGCACATAACC
>JAYSPR010000167.1:0-1522 GCA_043721975.1 Bacteriovoracaceae bacterium | reverse complement strand
GAATAAACCAATAATCTGATTTATCAAAATGTACTGTCATTTTACCTGCAGCTTTTTTATTTTCTAAAACCCATTGGAAAATATTTCTATACTCATTATTGGTATGATTTAAAATGTGATCAAGACTAAAATTCTCATCGATAACAAAAATATCCGCCTGGGCCCCTGTTAGTTTATGAATGAAATTACGGGCCAGATCTAGATGCTTATCAATCTCCCTTACATTAGAAAAAACTTTTAACACTTGATAGAGATTTGCTTTTCGGTTGCCCTCTTGAATAAGAAACAACTCTTTATTTTTAAGCTGTCTGCTTAGACGACCAATAACCAAAACTCCCACAATAAACATGAGCTCCATAATCCAATCTTCACGGGAATAAATATGGAGTGTAAATCGAGGAGGAATAAATAAATAGTTCCATGCTAAAGAACTAAGCACTGCTGCAAGGGCCATAGAGAATCGACTGGTATAAAGGGCCCCAATATTGATTCCTAAAATATAGATAATCCCTAAACTTCTATAATCTACCCATCCAATTAAAAGAAAATTAAGACAAGTAAGTATCAAAACGACAAAAACACTAAAAGGAATGAGAGGAGGAATCAAAGAAAGGTTGACCGTTTTTTTTAATCTTTCAAAAAAGGAAGCCTGTTCTTTGACAAATTCTTTGTGCTTTGGTGGAACATTTTTATCTGGAGAAAGTGTGGAGATATCGAGATGATTGCATCTTTTTAGAAGCTTCTCTGCGATGGTTTGTGAATTAAAGATTCTCGCTGATTTTCCCAAAACCACATGAGTAATATGATTTTTTTCACACATCCACACTAGAGACTCTAGGACATCATCACTTTCAAGAACAATTATTTCAGCTCCTAGTGACCTTGCCAGTATTTCATTAGATTTTAGTAATTCTAATTCCAAATCACTTAAAGGTTTTTGCCCTTTAATATAGATGGCCACCAAGTCACAGCGATAGCTCTGAGCAATAGTTTTAGCAAAAGAAATTAATTTTCTTGAATAAGGACTTGGATGAAAGGCAACTAAAATTTTTGGCGAATGGTCACTCACGAGCACCTCTTCTTTGAGAAGCTGCATACTACTCTCCCCAAACGATAAAGACGAGTCAAAAGCCTCTGGTCCATTGCAACATTATTGTCTAGATTTTCATTTTATGTAATTATTAGGAAATGACTTTAGTAAAATATAGCACAGTGATTGATTTTTTGAGTGAAAATGAAAAATTGCTTCTCGAGCACGAAAGTTTTCACAACCTGATTCTAGGTCTGGCCTATGGTATTAGGGATCAAAAAATTGAAACTCTAGAACCACTCTATTACAGCCTAAAAAATACCGAAAATACAATCATTGCCTCGATACTTAGGTCTCATAGTGACAGACCTCTTGTCATTACAGAAATGTCACATGCTTTGGCCCCCAAATCACTAGACACCTAGTTTAATTTGCTTTTTTATACTCTATCGGGCTCATCATTCCAAGTCCCGAGTGTGGTGCTTCTTCATT
>JAYSPR010000166.1:0-6619 GCA_043721975.1 Bacteriovoracaceae bacterium | reverse complement strand
GGAAGAGTTCTCGGAATAACTACCAGGGCTGAAACGTATTGTTACGCGAGATCGAGAGTCTATGATTATCTTTCTCAAATTAAGTTTTTAGATGCTCATTACCGAAAAGATATTGCTAAAGGATTAAGTTAAATTGAAAAAAGTAAGGCTAGCTATTTTAGCTTCTGGATCGGGGTCAAATGCTGAGGCCATCATGTCTTGGGCAAAATTTAGGTTAGATACGGAAGTTGTTTGTCTGATTAGTGACAAAAAAAAAGCTTATGCCTTAGAGCGCTCCCTAAAATATAATGTGGAGAGTCTCTATGTGAAAAAAGAAAAAAATCTATCAATGCTTGATTATGATAAAAAATTAATCAAGGAGTTAAATGAATTTAAGCCAGATTATATTTTACTCGCAGGTTATATGCGTCTTTTAAGTGGGGCTTTTTTAGATACTTATCCTAAGAGAGTTATTAATATTCATCCTTCACTACTTCCAAAGTACCCAGGGATGAGTGGATATGAAGAAGCCTTTAAGTCGAATGATGAAGAATTTGGCTGCACCATTCATTTTGTTGATGAGGGAATGGATACAGGTGAAATAATCATTCAAGAAAAGCTTAAAAGAATAAAAGATGAATCTTTCGAAGAATTCAAATCAAGAGGACTTAAGTTAGAAAATAGTCTTTACCCGAAAGTTATTGAAGAGTTAGTTAAAAAGTTTTTTAAAGAGGAAGCTCTATGAGTCATACTTATCGTTTTGAAATTTATCCTAAGCAATCATTTCTTAGTGAATCGAATTTGAAAGAAGATTCACTAAAAAAGTGGCTTCATGATTATATGGATATGAAGGTTGATAATATTTGGGAAATTCGTTTCTTTCTTTTGGAGACGAAAGATAAAATTGAAAACATTCACAAGCTCGCCGAAGAAGTTTTCTGCGATGATGTTGTAGAGGCTCTTTTTTCTTCAGAGTCGAAAAATCTGGAAGAAGTTCATAATTGGCTCAAACTAAAAGGCTTTAAAAATCCATTTTTAATTGAAAGATATTTTAGAGCAGGAGTAACAGATAATTCTGCTCATGCGGCTTTGGATGCTTTAAAGCTATTGCCAACACTCTCTTCGGTTGAAATGACAGTTTCCTCAGGTCTGATGTATTTTATCGAGGGTAAAAATTTAAATCAAAAATCACTTTTAAATATTTCATATGAGAAAATTGCCAATCATTTACTTCATAAAGTTGAGATCACTGAAGGAAATGAGCTTGTTCATAATAAGAGATTAAAAGAAATTCAGATTCCTAAGGTTCAAATTTTGGCATCGGGAGTTGAGCTCATCGATTTAAATTGTTCTGATGAAAAACTCATGGATTTGAATTCAAAAAATTGCTGGGCCTTTTCTTTAGAAGAAATTCACCATATAAAATCTTACTTTAAAAAAATTGGAAAAACTCCAACAGATGTCGAGATTGAGATTTTAGCTCAAACTTGGAGTGAGCACTGTAAGCATAAAATCTTTGCTTCAGAAATTACTTATTCGGAAGGAATTTTGCCAGTAGGTGCAAAAGCTCTTGGGAGCTTTAAAGTCAATGGACTCTTTAAAACATTTATCAGAGGCTCTACGTTAAAAATTAAAGAAGCTCGATCGCTTCCTTGGCTTGTTTCAATATTTCATGACAATGCTGGTATCGTTCGTTTTGATGAAAATGTTGATATCTGTATCAAAGTTGAAACTCATAATTCTCCCAGTGCACTTGATCCCTACGGCGGAGCACTGACTGGAATTCTAGGAGTCAATCGCGATATTTATGGTGTCGGTCTTGGAGCAAAACCAATAGCCAACACTAATGTTTTTTGCCTATCAGAAAGTCAGTATTTTAAAAAAAATAAACAGGCCTTGCCACTCCTTTTAAAAAATCCTGATCGAATTAAAGAAGGTGTTCATCTTGGAGTCCAAGATGGTGGAAATAAAAGTGGAATACCTACTGTTAATGGTGCGTTTGTTTTTGACCGCGACTTTGTTGGAAAGCCTTTAGTTTTTTGTGGAACGATTGGAGTTATTCCTCAAGTCGAAAATAATTATGCGACTTCATTAAAAGGTCAAAAGCCTGGTGATTATATTGTCATGTCAGGTGGGCGAATTGGTAAAGATGGAATTCATGGGGCGACATTTAGTTCTATGGAACTAGTAGATGGTGTGCCTTCTTCAGTGGTTCAAATTGGAGATCCCATTACTCAAAAAAGATTGGGAGACTTTCTCATTGAAGCGCGCATGAGAGGTCTTTTTTCAAGTGTGACGGATAACGGAGCAGGGGGACTTAGTTCTAGTGTTGGTGAAATGGCCCTCATTACAGGGGGAGCAATCGTAGACCTTGAACTGGCACTTGTTAAATATCCAGGTTTATCACCCTTTGAACTCATGGTCAGTGAAAGCCAAGAGCGCATGACTTTTTCTGTTCATCCTAAAAAAATTGAAGAATTTCTAGCGCTTTCTAAAAAACGCAATGTCGAATCATCAGTCATTGGTGAGTTTACTTCGTCAGGGCAACTAGTTGTTCGATATAATAAAAAAATTGTAGCGGATCTTTCTTTAGATTTTTTACATGAATCACTCTTGCCAATGAAACTTAAGGCCCATTTCGATTTAAGTACAAAAGCCCCTCACTGGATTCGCCAAAAAGAAATTAAGCCCAATCTTCCTAAAAATAATTTTAAGCAAATTATTCTAGATCTTTTCTCTAGCGCTAACATCAGAAGCCAGGAGCATTTAATTCGTCGCTACGATCATGAAGTGAAGGGTGCAACTATTGTGAAGCCCTTCACCGGTGAAAAAAGTCTAGGCTTTAGTGCTCCAAGTGACGCAGGAGTGATCTGGATGAAACCTCACGGTGGAAATAAAGATACTGCTATAGCTATATCATGTGGGATCACTTCAAAAGTTTCGAAATACGACACTTACTCTATGGCCGAATTTGCACTAGATGAAGCTGTTCGAAATGCAGTTTCTACTGGAGCTAATCCAGATGAAATGGTTTTAGTTGATAACTTTTGCTGGCCGGACCCTATTGAATCGAGCCGAAATCCAGATGCACAGTTAAAGCTTGCGCAGCTGGTTCGTGCATCACAGGCCATTTCGGATTTAAGCATTTCTTACGGAATGCCTTTTGTCAGTGGTAAAGACAGCATGAAAAATGATTTTATCGGGGCCATGGAAAATGGTGAGAAAGTAAAAATTAGTGTTCCACCAACTTTATTAGTAACAGCGATGGGAAAAGTTCCAAGCCTAAAGACAGTGACCACTTCAGAATTTAAAAATGAAAATGCTCTCGTGTATCTTATCGGGGATACAATGAAAGGATATTTTTCTGCTTTTGAGTTAGCAGAGCTTTATGAAGATTATAAAGTTGAATACCCAATGCCTACGGTTCAAGGAAAAAAACAATTAGATCTATATCGCTCTCTCCATAAATCAATGCGGGAAGGACTTGTAGAGAGTTCTCACGACGTTTCAGATGGGGGAATGCTCATTGCTGTTTTAGAATCTATGATGGGAACCTCGTTTGGTGTAGATATCCATTTAACTGTCGTTAAAAATTTAAGAGCACAAGATTATCTGGCATTTTTCTTTAATGAGGGAATGGGGCGTTTTATTGTCACAGTCAAAGAAGATAATCAAAAAGAATTCGAAGAGAATTTAACAGGACATCCTTTTACCAATTTGGGGAAAACAAATAAGTCGGGTGAAATGAAAGTTTTCGAAGGAGATAGTGTTCTCTTCAATATAACAAGAAGTGAATGCCTAGAAGCTTATAGAGTAGAAGCGAAGGAGATTGACCGATGTTAAAAAGAAATCAAATTAATGTTCTCATACTCACTGGCGACGGTATTAACTGTGAGGAAGAAACAGCTTTGGCTTTCAAAGAATTAGGGGCACAGACAAAAATTATTCATATCGCGGATCTTATCGAAAATAAAGATGAGCTAAAAAAATCTCACGTCTTAGTTTTGCCAGGAGGTTTTTCTTTTGGAGATGAAATCGGCTCAGGACAAATCTTAGCCTTAAAATTAAAATACGGACTGGGTGATGCCCTTAAAGAATTTATTGAAGAAAAAAAATTAATCATCGGCATATGTAATGGTTTTCAGGCCCTAGTAAGGCTGGGATTTTTACCGCGGCCTTTTCAAAAAAGAGTCATGACACTCACTCATAATGAGCAAGGACATTTTCAAAACCTCTGGGTTGATCTCAATGTCACAAAATCTATCTGTGTTTGGACGACAGACTTGATGGGAGAGAAAATCAGTTTGCCTATTAGGCACGGTGAAGGAAAAATCGTTTTTGCAGGTGCAAAGAGTGAGCAACATAATGCTTACGAACATCTATTAGAAAAAGGTCAAATCGCTCTGACTTATGAAAATAATGTGAATGGGTCTTATGAAAAGATTGCAGGCATCTGTGACCCAAGTGGATTAATTTTTGGCTTAATGCCTCACCCGGAAGCGGCTATAAGCATGTGGCAGTATCCAAGTGGAAAAGAGAAATCTATTGAAACGGGTTTAGGGCTACTTATTTTTGAAAGTGGACTTAAGTATTGTGAAAATAATTTATAAATGATTTTTTTTTTGGAGAAGTCATGAAAGAATCCCTGTATACCATTAAGCGTGCTCTAATTAGTGTGACAGATAAAACTCACTTGGATCAATTAGCTAAAGTTTTACACGCCCACAAGGTTGAGATGATTTCAACAGGTGGGACTCAAACATATTTAGAGAGTCTTGGTTTTCCAGTTATAAAGGCGAGCACTTTAACAGGTAATCCTGAAGCCTTTGGTGGACGGATGAAATCAATTTCATTTCCAGTCACGAGTTCACTTCTTTTTCGCAGACACCACGAAAGAGATATAGTCGAGGCCCGAGAATTGAATATACTTCCTATCGATTTAGTTGTTTGTAACCTTTATCCATTTCATGCCGCCTCTAAAAATAAAAATTCCTCTGAAGATGAATTAATTGAAAATATCGATATTGGTGGGCCTTTGATGCTCAGATCTGCTGCTAAAAATTATGAATCAGTGGCCGTCTTATCAGATGTTAGTGATTATGAAACATTTTTAGCCAAGTTTGATGGTTCACTTACGTTTGACTTTAGAAGAAGGCTTGCCATAAAAACTTTTGAAAGAATTGCGCAGTATGATTTATGGATAGCCGATGAGCTAAAAAATAGATTTATGCCAAATGAAGTAGAATCTAAAATTGATGTCACCGACAAAAAATGGCTAAGTCTTGAAAGCAAAGAAACTCTTCGCTATGGAGAGAATCCTCATCAAAAAGCACATGTCTATCATTTTTCAAATACGAGTTCAGGAAAGTCTTTATTAGATGCGGAAGTATTACAAGGAAAAGAACTTTCTTATAATAATTGGGTTGATGCAGATGCCGCGTGGAGAGTGATGAGTGATGTGGTCTATATTTCAAAAGGAAATAATGTTGCTGCGGTTATAAAACATGCTAATCCTTGTGGTCTTTGTGCGGCTCCAACACTTTATGAAGCTTTAGTCGAAGCATGGAATGGCGACAGCATGAGTAGCTTTGGAGGAGTCATTGCGCTTTCTCACGAAGTTGATCAAGAGACGGCCACGTTTTTAAATGAGAAATTTATAGAAGTTGTGATTGCACCAGCTTTTAGTGAAAGTGCTTTAAAATTATTTGCTAAGAAAAAAAATGTAAGACTACTTAAAGCTCCTTTGAGATTAAAAGAAGAAAGAGAAATGATTGCAAAGAGTATTTCTGGCGGGCTTTTATTGCAAGAAGAAGATGACTCTCTTGGAATGCCTGAAGAATTAAAACTTGTGACAAAATCAAAAATGGATTCAAGAACTACTGATATGGTAAATTTTGGAATAATGGCCTGCAAACATTTAAAGAGTAATGGAGTGGCGTTAATCGGAAAGAATGCTAAAGGTTATAATATTTTAGCAGGCACTGGAATGGGGCAGCCTAATAGACTTGATTCGCTTCGCCTCCTTGCAAAGGTTCGAGTAGAACAAAAAAAATTATCCATGAAAGATATGCTTTTAGTTTCGGATGCCTTTTTTCCATTTAAAGATTCTATCGAAGTTTGTCACGAAGTTGGAATTAGGGCCATTATTCAGCCCGGTGGAAGTATAAGAGATGATGAAGTCATTGAAGCTTGTGATGAGTACAATATTGCTATGATGACAACTGGTAAGAGACACTTTAGACATTAAGGGGAAAATTTTATGGCCTTGAACTACAAAGACAGTGGTGTTGATATTGAAAAAGGTGATCTTTTTGTCGATAGAATAAAAAGTATGGTGGAGTCCACTCACAATAAGCAAGTTGTTTCCAGTATTGGTGGATTTTGCGCGCTCTATGATCTTGATGGAGAAAGGTACTTAGCTTCTTCAACAGATGGTGTCGGTACAAAAATTAAATTGGCAATCGAGCTTGGAATTCACGATACCATTGGCATAGATTTAGTTGCCATGTGTGTGAATGATCTTATTTGCTCTGGAGCAAAGCCTTTATTTTTTCTTGATTATATTGCTTCGGCGAATTTAGACCTAACGGTTTTAGAATCTATCATGAAAGGAATTGTACAAGGATGTCGTGATTCTCAG
>JAYSPR010000165.1:0-13692 GCA_043721975.1 Bacteriovoracaceae bacterium | reverse complement strand
CTCATGCGAGCTAAATTTCTATTGTCTTCACCGGCCTGATTAGCACAGCCAATAATCACATCGTCAATTAAGCTTGGATCAAATGTTAAACTCTGTTTCAGGTCTGATAAAACATGAGCGAGGAGATCGTCAACTCGAACTGAAGAGAGTTTCCCAGAGAGTTTTCCAATGGCGGTTCGTTTAGCGTTCACGATATAAGTTTTTTTCATAGTTTAATGGCCTCTAGTTTTAATTGATGTGAAATTTTGTAGCGCTCTTCACCAGTGACTTCGCGAAGCTCTCGAAGGAGTTCAATGATTAAAGATAAGCCAATTTTTTCACCCCATTCAAATGGGCCCAAGGGGTAACTCACACCATTTTTCATGGCGAGGTCTATATCGACTTTACTGGCTAAATTTTCTTCAAGAGAAAAATAGGCTTCATTAACAATCATTGAAATGACCCGAGGGTAGTGAAAAGTAAGTTTTAAATCATGATGATATAAAGGAGTTTTTTTCAGTGCTTGAAAAAAATCTGTAATAACTTTTTTAGTCTCACTATCGGATTCATCTTTTAGCGAATATTCTAGTGAGTCAGCGGGAGCATAAAAGAGAGTTGAAATAGACCCTTTTACGTAAGAGCAATTGCGATAAATCCATTCTCCCCAGCAAAGACTGAGATCAGTAATCACATGGGCCTTAGTGGTTCTAGCGAGTTCCTTAATGAAATAATATTTTTTTTGTGTTCGAAGTTGGCTGCAGTCAATGACGTAGTCATAAATATCGAAACTGGCCATGGCCTCTTCAATACCTCTTACTTCGTAATGCTTACATATCTCTGCGTAGTGAGGATGACTTTCTTCGGCAACCACCAATATATTAAGACTCATATTGATAAAATCCTATTTTTGTTTTTCTTCCCAGTCTTCCACTGGCCACCATTTCTTGTTGTAAGCGGTGAGGCTTAAAGCGGGCTTCATCAAAAAAAGCTTTGTAGACTGATTCGGTGACACTTAAATTTATATCAATGCCGATCATATCCATCAGCTCAAAAGGTCCCATTTTAAATCCACCTACAGACTTCATAACCGAATCAATTTCAGTGATGCGGAGAAGGTCATATGAGATACAAGCGCGAAGTGATTCGCCATAAAAATTGCGAGCAACGCGATTGACGATAAATCCTGGGGCATCATTACAAAGACAGGCCACTTTTCTTTTAGAATTAAACCACTCTACTAAACTTTTTGATAATTTTTTATTTGTGGAATTTCCATCAATCACTTCTACGAGTTTCATAATGGTGGCAGGATTAAAAAAGTGCAGACCTAAAAAGCGTTCTCGGCTTTTATTCGAACTTAAGCTTTGAGCAAGCTCTGTAATTGGAAAAGAGGAAGTATTTGAAGCGATAAGTGTTTCAGGTCCTACTAAAGATTCAAGAGAAGAAAAAAGTTCAGTTTTAACTTTTTTATCTTCTATGATGGCCTCAACAACTAAATCACACTCGGGCGATATCTCACTTAGTTTAACGACCTTAAGTGAGGCTTTCATCTCATATGCTTCATCTTTTGTTAATTTTCCCTTAGTGACTAAAACGTCTAGGTTACTCTCAATGCTCTTTTTACTTTTAAGTGAAAATTCATAATTGGCATCAACCATTTCCACATGGAGTTTTTGTTGAAGGAACCATTGAGCAATTCCTTGTCCCATGGTTCCAGTGCCAATAACGACGACAGTTTTTAAATTCATAGAGTTTTTTCGAGAGGTTTTTTTGCATCTCTTTGCGGCTGATCTTCTTCGCGGTAAGTGGGAATCGTCAGACCGACTTCATCACACATAGCTTTTATTTCTTTAACAAAAACTTCGCGAATTTCACCATTCGTTCTTTGTTTTAATCCAAGATTAACGTAAAGATCATTAGAGGCCCCTTGAGTTGAACCAAAAACGTTCATCACTCTCGGCCACCAAAGATTTAACCTTTCTTGCAAGAAAGCTTTTTGTTCGGGATCTTTGGATAAAATTTTAACCCACTTATCTCCGTGAGCAAGGTGCATGACTTCTTCTTTATAAATTCCTTCGATAGCTTTTTTCCATGGAAGATAACTTGAATTAAAAGTGTCTTGTAATTGGTGTCCTGCCGCTCTATCCATTAAAAAATTAAAAAGAATATAATCAGTCCAGTGTTTGATGTCATAGTAGAATATATTCACACGGTAGTCGTCTTTCACTCTCTTAAACCCAATATTGACTTGGTCTTCAGGGATTTTATAGCCAAGTTCACACTTTGCAGTGTGTTCAGTGGTGTTTTGTCCTAATTCGTCTAATAAACGATAAATAACAGATGCGTGTCTCATTTCATCTTTTACCATCTGAGCAACGAGTACTTTTTCTTGAAGTGTCGGAGCTTTTGCAATCCATGGCATATAGCCTAGAGCTCCTGAGTATTCAGAGTCTCCTTGCATCCAAAGAAGATTGAGAAGATGTTTGCGGTAAAATGGCGGCATCTCTTCAGTGGCTTCAAAAGTACGACCATTTTTAATGTCTTGAAAGAGTTTTAATTCTTCAGGTCCGTAAGCATGTGCAGTCATTATTTTCTCCATGATGATATTTAATTAGTGTCCGGTAAAATTCGGTGTTCTTTTTTCTAAGAAAGCACTCAGGCCTTCTTTATAATCGCTACTTCTTCCTAAAAATCTTTGAACTTTTGTTTCTCTTTCCATCGATTCTAGAAAAGTGCTATCGAGAGAGGCTTTAATATTTTTTTTAATCATCTCACAAGATAAAGGTGAGAGTTTATTGATCGAGAATGCGTACTCACTAGCTTTTTTGACCACATCTTCACTTAGAGCATTCACAATGCCGGCCATGTGCAAGTCTTCACTCGTAAGTGATTCACCCATGAGAAAAAATTCCATCGTCTTTTGATAACCTAAGGCCCTAGAAAAAATATAAGTTGAACCTGCATCAGGAGCGAGTCCTAATTTACTAAAGGCCCCAATGAATTTAATATTGGGTTTAGCAACGATGAGATCACAGGCCACGGCAACAGATACTCCAGCACCAGCACAAACTCCATTGATGGCCGCGATCACAATTTTTTTAGAGTCTCTAATGGCATTGATGAGCGGATTCCATTCCGTCTCTAAAGTGTGACCGAGGTCAACGCCACCATTCTGGGCTTGAACACTACGGTCGTTTAAGTCTTGACCGGTACAAAAAGCTTTTCCTTCTGAAGTCAAAATAATGGAATGAACACTTGTTGATTTGTTGGCTTCTCTTAGTGCTGTGACTACTTCCATTTTAGTCTCAGCATTCATCGCATTGTAGACTTCAGGGCGATTAACCTTGATGGTCGCTGTTTGATTGTCTTCGAGATATTTAATAAATTTAAATTCTGACATATTAATTTCCGTTATAAGTAGGAGAGCGTTTTTCCATAAAAGCTTTCATTCCTTCTTTTTGGTCGAGAGATGAAAAAGTTAAATAAAAATTTCTTCGCTCAAAATCCATCCCGTCTTTTAAAGTCATTTCAAAAGATTTATTAACAGCTTCTTTGGCGAGCTTGACAGCAACAGGTGCTCTTTCCGAAATTTTTTTAGCGAGTTCATAAGCCTCTTGCAGTAAAATTTTAGAAGGAACAACTTTCGCAACTAGGCCCCATTCGTAAGCCGTTTTTGCATCTATCATGTCTCCCGTGAGAACCATCATCATGGCCTTAGATTTTCCAATGGCCCGAGTGAGTCTTTGAGTTCCGCCTGCACCAGGAATTGTTCCAATTTTAATTTCTGGTTGAGAAAATTTTGCTTCATCACCAGCAATAATGAGATCACAAGACATAGCGAGTTCACAGCCACCACCTAAGGCAAAACCGTTGACGGCCGCAATAATAGGTTTCGTGATTAATTTAAGCATCTCCCATGTTCGAAAACGCTGGTCATTAATTTGATCAACAGGTGTTGCTGTCACCATTTGAGCAATGTCAGCTCCCGCAGCAAAAGCCTTTTCACTTCCAGTTAAAATAATCACTCGCACTTTAGGATTTGTATCAAGAGATAAAAAACAATCAGCTAGTTCTTGCATCAAATCAGTTGAAAGTGCATTTAAAACTTTTGGGCGATTTAAAGTGACGAGAGCAATGTGCTCATTATTTTGATAAGGGTATTCACAAAGAATATTTTCCATTGTCATTAAGCCTTGAAAACTTCTTCTTCAGCAAAATGAACAGAGACAATATCTTTGTAATTGGTAAAAGCATCTTTACCTGCTGCCATATTTTCTGGACTGGCCATGGCCGTTTTAAAATCTTCTTTTGTGTCAAAACAAAGCTCGGCCATAAAATGCAAATCACTTGTGCCACGAGGACCGCCGGTAATTTTTGTGAAACGAAATTCTTTAACAAGGGGAACTTTTTTGGCGATTTCTGAGTGGCCTTTATACCAATCACTGAATGCACTAACATCGGCCGGAACTTTGTAGATCGCGATCATTTTAAACATAGATAATCCTTTGTCTTTATTTAAGTCATTTTAATATGAAATCAAAAAAATTGTAGCACTAGAATTTTCTCTTTAGCAAATGAAGGGATGGAAATTATGCAGATGCTAAGCTAAGGCTTAGTGCAAAGTGTTGGACAAAAGTGAATGCGGTTTAATTCAGTAAGTCTCACATAAAAAATCTTTTTCTGGAGATTGATTTGACCAAGACCTATACAAAATAGGGTAGGCTACATCTTCTAGACCTACATCGATTTTAATATAATAGTGAACAGTTGATTCATCACCCTGGCCATCAACTGAAATTTTGTATCCTAAAGAAGTTTTATCAGCTTTATTTTGGTATTGTTGATTGATTAAATGTAGCGAATTTTCGCCGTCAAACTTAAATTCTAGGTAATTGATATAATTTTTTACCGCTTTTTGTTCAGCTTCTCTTAATTTGGCTATTTCTTTAGTTGAGTGAACTGTCGCTTCTCTCATTTTAACCAAATTGACCTTCTTTTTGTCTTGTAAAAGTCTAAAGTCCTCAAAGCAACCAGCTTGCAATGTTTGAGAAAGAACAGTTAATGAAAAAAGAACAAAAGAAGTCATTTTTAATGTCAATTTCATAGTCGCTCCAATTTTTTTGATTTCTTCTCACGTTTTGTCAATTTAGGGCAGTCCATCTGAAAAAATTATAGGTTTTCTTTCCCCATTAAGGTGTGAGATATTTTATTTTTCAACTTAATGACAATTACTGAGATGCTTTATGGCCATAGATATAAAAAATGGAAATGAATTAATAATTGAAGGTGGGCTTGAAGCAGGCTTTCATCTTTACACCGGTTATCCAGGTTCTCCGCTTGCAGACTATTTTAATATTCTCTATGAAAGAAAAAATGAATTTAAGAAAAAAGGTATAAGAGTTGTTATTGCTAACAGTGAGGCCAACGCTGCGGCCATGGCCTCTGGGGCCAAGCAAGCTCATAAAAATGTTTTAGTGGCCATGAAATCAATGGGACTTCACGTCGCAAGTGACGCTCTTTCAGTTGGGAATTTTGCTAATCCTGGAACTGGCGGTGTCGTCGTCGTTGTAGGTGATGATCCCTGGTCAATTTCAACTTCAAGTCCAGCTGACTCACGCTACTTATTTAAACATTTGCATATTCCTTTTTTAGATCCATCGACACCACAAGAACTCAAAGACTGGATGAAAGTGGCCCTTGATTTAAGTGTCTCTACATCTGTTTACCAAGGTGTTCTTCTCACGACTTTTATGGCCGAAGGTGGTGGGCGAGTAGAAATGGGGGTGGAAAAAAAGATTGATAGTGAACTCATCGAACTTGATCCCAGTACTTTTGATTTGGCAAAAAATGTTATGGTTCCCCCAAATTCTATGCGGGCCGATGTGACCATGATTAAAGAGCGCTTTCCTAAAGTTATCCAAAAATTAAAAGATTTAAGTCTCGATGGAATTTTCGGAAACAAAGAATCGAAATTAGGTTTTATTACCAGCGGAGCCGTTTTTGAAATTCTAAAACAAGTTTTAGATGACAATCACGCTCTCGATCGTTTCAGCCTTTATAAAATAGCGGCACCTTATCCACTTATAGATGATCTTTTAGTTCCTTTTTTAAAAAACTTAGACCAGCTCGTTGTTGTCGAAGAAAAAAGGGGATTTCTCGAAACAGAAATTGTTGAAGTTATTAATCGCCACGGACTAAAATGCAAAGTTTATGGAAAACAATTTGGAAGCGAAGAAGGGTTTCCTATTTTTGGTGGTCTTAATTACGATATCGTTTGTGATAAAATATCAAAAGTGATGACCCTTTTAAACTTAGGGGCCTGTCACCAAACTATTCCTGGGATTACCCTAAGTGAAGTCATGCCAAGAAGACTTCCGACATTTTGTCCCGGCTGCCCCCATAGAGAAACTCTCTCACTCCTAAAAGATTTAAGGGGACACTTAAAAAAACAAAATATTAATTTGATTTCTCACGGTGATGTTGGTTGCTATTCACTTTCATTTCTTGAACCTTTTAAGGAAATGCATAACTTATCAGCGATGGGACAAGGAGGTGCTCTCGGAGCAGGAGTGGATTTATTCACGACGAACCCTTCAGTCGTTCTCATGGGAGATTCGACATTCTTTCACTCTGGAATTACCGATATTTCAAACTCTGTTCAGATGAATCACGATATTACTTATATTCTTCTTGATAACGACAATACGGCCATGACAGGCCATCAAATGACCCCGCGAACTGGAGAATCCGTAGAAGGATTTAAAAGGCCCGCTCAAGATATGCTGAAATTGGTTAAAGCATTAGGTGTCAATGAAGCCATTGAAGTTAATCCAAGTGACCGCTATTTTTATCAAAATCTCATGCGAGAAATGATTCTAAAAAAAGGCACGAAGGTTATTATTTCCAATAAAGAGTGTGCTCTAACGTTTCACGGAAGACAAAAAGCTCTTGAAAGAAAATTATTTGTAAAAAACGAAACGCTAGATAAGAAATCTTTTTATCAAATTAACACTGATGCTTGTGAAGATTGTCGGGCCTGTGTCGAGATGACTGGATGCCCGGGCCTATCGCAAACCTTTGATGCTTATGGAAGTAAAGTGACAATAGATCCTCAGATATGCGTGGGAGATAGTTACTGTACAAAAATAAAAGTATGTCCAAGTTTTGAACTCGTCGAAGTTTTTAACTATCATCCTACAAAATATCAAAATAAAATTGAGCATTCTGCATATACAAACTCATTAAAATCTCCAGAATTGAAAGTGACATTAGATATGATTGCTGACGGCCGTGACTTTAGAGTCGTGGTCACTGGTGTTGGCGGATCAGGAGTGACGACAATATCGCGAGTCTTGGCCGAAGCCGCCAAAGAGATGAATGGAAGATCAGATATAGATTTTAAATTCGTGGATCAAAAAGGGCTGGCGCAAAGAAATGGGAATGTCACAAGTCATTTGGCCCTTTATAAAAAAGGAAAGTCCCATGCTCAAGTGACACCTTTAGGAGGAGCGGATCTTCTTTTATCACCTGATCTTCTCGATGGTTCTCATCATTTAAATTTTTTAAGTTTAAAAGGAAATGCTATTTTAGATATGAATTTTCAAATCCCATTGTCTATTTTATTAGATAAGGGGACAGAAAAAAATCCAATCACAGAACTGGGCCTACGAGAAAAATTAACGAATGTCTTACATGATAGATTGACTCTTTTACCTCTTAAAGAGATTTCTCAGAAAAAAATAGGTAAGAGCGTTTATGCTTCGGCCATGATCTTGGGATCTGCCTATCAAAAAGGTTTATTGCCTTTTTCAGAAGATGATCTTGTTGGTGCCTTTAGTAGAACAATGAAGAAAAATGAATTGGATAATAATCTTGAAGCTTTCTTTATTGGAAGAAGTCTAGTCGAAGGTGAGCTAATTTTATCAAATGATCAAGATGCCGTTAGTAAAACTGACTTATATCGACAATCAATTAAAGAATGTTTTTTTATTAATCAAAAACACCTGATTTTTTTATTTGAAAAATCTTTAGAGAGGCTTTTAAAAATAATTGGGCGAGATGAAGAAATATCTTCAGATTTTTGTGCCCAGTATATTCATGATCTTATCATTTATGACAAAGGACTTAAGCTGGAAGAATTTTTTAGTAATACAGAAATTCTTTGCAAAATATATAAGAGTTCTCCGGAGCTTCTAGCGATATCCTTAAGAACATTAGTTAAAACGTATGTTGTTAAAGATGAAATTTTTGTTGCCCACGCTATGATTTCACCAATGAGGAGACTTAGTGACCAGAGTGAGTATGAAAATCTAGGGACTAGAATGAAAAAGACTTTTATCAATCGACCTAGTTTCGATATCGGCAGTAAGAAAATTGAATTTGATTTTTCTCCAAGTCGGTGGATGTTGAAATCTATGAGACATGCAAGGTTTATGCGTGCTTTATTGCCTGAATGGCACAAAAAAGAGCGAATAATAAGTCTTAATGTCCGAAATAAACTTATAAACAATGAAAAGGCCCTTTCATATGGTGAACTTAAAAAACTTGATAACATTAAAGGTTATCGTGATGTCCGATATGAAAATAGTCTGTTTTTAAGCTAAATCTTTTTTGGTTTATGTTAGTGGAGATTATTTTAGAGCAAGCTCTAATACATATTTTCATTTCGAGCAAGTCAGTTGTGAAAAGATTCTATTTTGCATTCACTCCGCAACCTATAATTACTCGAACCGAAGCTATTCTATTATGAGTTTGTCCATCCAAGTTTTACAGTTCACCGGGTTATATTCTCCACCGATCAAAATCGTAATATTTTTATTTCCAGTAAAAGCTGAAATATTAAACGTGTTTGTTCCCATTGTATTTATCGTATATGTCGTGGTGTCTATGGTAACGTATCCCTGAGGGATGTTACCGGCGCAATTCGTTGCATTGGCATCGATTTTTAAGCTGGTTTTTCCAGTTAGGTCAAAAGTTTTTTGGATGGCGCATTCTCGGTACCCTTCGATCGCATAAGTACCATGACAAGCATTGGCGGTAGTCTGATTAATATATCCATCGCAGTAACCAAACGTCCATCCGACAGGAATTCCTGCCGACCAAGTTTCAAAACTCTCTGTGACTGCCGGGCCTACTGGAGGGCGTTTTCTCCAAAAACTTAAGTTTTGAAATTGAGCTTGTGAATCGAACTGAAAAAAAATAAACATTGTAAAAATAATAAAAAATTTCATTTTAATATCCTGGCGTCCAAGCGATTTAGGCATGAGTGCCACCGATGATCAGATTGTAAATTGTGTGCTTGTTAACTGTCGTCGCTGAGTGATCCGGCGGCATATGCACTGTCAATCCAGTCACACCAGCGTCGCTAAAAGCTGTAAAACTGCACGTGGTTGAAGTGGCCCCTTGAACAATAAAAGTATAACTTCCGCCATTATTTAAGTTATTTAATTGAAAGGCTCCACAGTCGGCAGTGGTGTATTGGATATTCCCGGTCAAAAAATCAATTGTAGCGCCTGCGTTGATAACTGCCGGTTTTCCTAAAATCGTTCCATTAATATCTAATGCGGATCTCGGGGTTGTAGTATCCATTTTATTGATTGGAGAAGTCGTCCCGATCCCAACGTTAACGCCGTTTGCATAGATGATCTACTATCTCCGAATGCAACGAACATTGTGCGTTATCGTTTTGAAGGTGATCGCGAAGACGTTGTTGTCCTGACGACCGTCTGAGAATCGCTCTAAATAGGAGTTCATATTATCAGATTCGGTCGCCGACCAATACCTAGTGCCACTCGTATCGAAATTCCTTATCACTGCACGGTTCGAATAGAGCAAGTTCAGTTCTGCGAGTGCTGGAAGGTACCAGTCTGTTTTACCGTTGAGGTTCAAATTTTCACAATTTTGGGTAGCAGCATAGGGAGCTCCAGCATCGGCAAGCGCTGCAATTGAAGCAGAATTTGATTTGCCCGTTATGGAACTTGTGTACCCGTTGTTTGAATAGTTACTCGTGCCGTTATTCCAAGAAAGGGTTGTCCGACTCCCTGTACAGTTCGAACCATCCCAAGTCTGACCAAAATCGCAACGCGTGGTGAACATTTTTACGCCACCGTCTGGGGTGAGGCCAGCGTATATAGTGCCATCAGCACAGACTGTTCCGGGAGTTGGGCTTGCCGTGCAGTCTCCACCTGCTGTTGTCACACTCCACACACTCGCTCCTGATCCCACGATGATAGTCGCTTGAAAGTTTGAGCCTCCAACGCTATCAGCGGTAAGTCTGGTTTGAATATATTGGTTATTCGTGATTGAGCTTGGACTAGACGTCCAGGCTTGAACGACTGATGAGCAACCAGCATCGCTACAGATTTGATACTGAGGGCTCCCTTGACCTGAAATGGTCACAGGCACGCTACAGTTGATTCCTGTGACCTGAGTTGTAGTTGCGGTGTAAAGTGTGCTGGCAGTCGCATTGGCTTCGTCAGGCGAAGGAGATAACGTTAGGAGTGGGGTCTGTGCAAGCGGCGGCCTGAACAAGGTTCCAGGCACTGCCGTTGCAGAATTCTAGAACACTTGATGTGTTGTTATAACGAATCGAACCTTTGGTTGTCATACTGCACGTGGCAGAACTGTTACCGACTTTGATGTCGCCTGCGACTTCGAGCGAAGCTGCGGGATTCGTAGTGCCGATACCAACGTTACCACTCCCTGTTACAACCATTTTCGGTGTTACCGTCGAAGTTGACTTAGAAACTAGTAAAAAATTATTAATCGTGGCTCCATTTGAAATAGCTGCCGCTGTCGTCCCGTAGGCTCCTCTTGTGAGTCCCGTAAAACTTGTTCCAGTTGTTCCTGTATAGGTAATCGCTTCGCTACCCACCAAAAGTGTTCCAGCTGAAGGATATCCAGATGTCGAGACAACATTGAGAGTTGTGTCTCCAGAAGTGGCCGCAGCGTTTGCAGTTGTAAGAGTTACTGGGGCAGAACCACCTAATCCACTGACAGCTGCTCCCACATAATTATTTACATATTGAACATTCGCGACTTCTGTCGGGCTGGCGCCAGTTGGAAGTTGAGTATACAAAAAGGAAGTTGGCGAGGTAAAGCTAAATGTTCCTGAAACGACTTGTGAGCTAGCAGTCTTCGAAACATAATCACCATCTAAATCATTTAAAAATTTTTGAATTTTCCCAAGAGCAGGGCCAATTTTATCTGTGATACCTATTGTTGGTTTAACGGTTGCGTTTAATGAGTAGGTTGATAGCGGCACATTTAAAACATCTGCCGCAAAATTCGCCCAGGTTTTATCACCTCTTAAATATAAAGCCGAATCAATTGATGAGCTGTAAATCTTAGATGGGTTAATTGTGTTCTCTGCGATGTCGGCTCCAGTGATCGAGAGATCTGTTATTTCCGTTGAACCAACCGAACTTGCGCTAACAGCCCCAGCTCCATTAACCCAATTTGTGCCGTTATATTTTAAGACATCTCCGGTCGTTGGTGTCGCTATTGCCACGTTTGAAAAATCATTTAAATTCGAGCCTGGAATTTTCGCGCCACTTTTTAAATTGGGATAATCTCCAGGGATTAAATTCACTAGGCCCTTTCTGCCGTTAAAGCTTGTAACCGATGTTTTTGAAAGAGCTAGTTTGCTCCAACTGTATCCATCGGAAATAATCCAGTCTCCTATGGCATAAGACGTACCAGACACAGGAGGATAAATTCCAGCAGCACTGACAACCCAATAGTCTCCAGGAGAAGATAGATTTATATCTGGTATTCCTGTCATTACATCAGTTGGATCCCAGGTCCCTTTATAGAGTTGAGCATCTATTAAAGAAGCCGGTGCCCAAGCTGTACCGTTAAATTTAAGAACTTGTCCCGATAAAGCTCCCATAGGAGCGAGCTTCACGGCAGTCACACTGCCGTCGTTCAGTGTAAAACTCACTGGAAAAGTGGCAGCAGCATTTGCGTTGGATAAAACCATGTCGAAAACTTTTCCTACACCTAAAGAGATGGCAGCAATACCATTGGCGATAATTTCATTGTTTGTTGAACTCTCAACGGTGAGAACTTGTTCACTTCCACCTTCAATAAGTTTAATGGTGGTCACACCAGTCAAATTTGATCCATTAATTATGAGTTGATTATTTTGAAAGCGAACTGTAGCGATATTTAAATTAAGAACCGACTTTTTTAAAGGGCTCTTCATAGTAATATCGACTCGACCTTTGGCAATACAGCCAACTACTAAAAAAGTGAATATCATTATTAGAAAATTATTTTTAAGCATATATCCTTATCGAAAGACTTGAGGTTTAACTTTCATAAATTATAACTTACTAATTTTGGCTGGAAATAAGTTCCGTAAAATCTGAGGCTTACAATGTGCCAAGGTTTTTTCTTGTCATTTAAGGGATGTAAAGGTGCCTTATTTGGTACACATTTAGCTAATCATCCTTAACCATGATCACCCTCTTGTTTGAAACAGGAATGAGAATTAGTGAGTTATTAAATCTTAAATTCGGATCGATTAAATGCGATTTCGGCGATTATATTTTAGAATTCGAACAAAAGGGTGGAGCCATTCATCCACACACTACCCGAGTGAGCTTCATTAGACAGAGTCACAAAGAAGGGATGGATATTTATTCAATTAGAAAGATAGTAGGTCATAGCTCAGTAAGAACTAATGAAAGATAACTGGGTTAATCTTCAGATTGAATCTTTATTACACTTCATTCAGCCTTGGCAAAAGGAGTCCAATTAAGTATATTTTTTAGAGCCAATAATGCTTAGCCTAAACGGGCAGAGTTCTAATGACCATTTGGGAGACTCATATGAAAAAACACATGCGGCAACACCTCATCATTTTAATTCTTTTTACACTCATGCTTATTAATTTGCCTTTTTCTAGAGCTCAAAGCTTACAATTACCCCTCAAAATTGAAAGATACACATCAGTAATGAGCGAGGTGAATGTTCGCCCATATATTAAAAATTTAGACGACTACTTGGGTTTTCAATTGACTGCAATTCAAATCGAGGCAGGTGCGCTTGTTGAGTCGGCAACTTTAGATGTTTTTGTTAACAACATTTTGCAGAAAAAAAACCTTGAACTCGGTCCGTATGCATCGAGTTTCTTAATTTTATTAGATAGAGATTATTTTATGGGTGAGGGTGCTGAAGAGATTAAGTTTTTAATATCCAAACCCGTTTACGTTAAAAATGTAGTTCTAATTTTGACACCTAAATAACCCAATCGTGCTTGAATCGAATTTCATAATCGGAATACTTTAAATTATTTCAACAAGGATCGAAATTCTGCAAAAATTTCTTCTTTGGAATCTTTTAAAATTAAATAAAAGGGAACCCACCAAATTAAATCATTTGTAATAATAGTAAGTCCAAATTTTAGATTAAACGCACATGTAAAATAGGCCTGTACAAAACCAATAGGGCCAAATATCTTTATATCAAAATGTTCTAGTAAGCATTCTTCTTTTTAAACCAAATCCGCTCAATACTTCCATAGGTTGCTACGACGGGTAGAATCGCTATCATCGCTGGTACTCCTGCAATTGTTCCGGCCAAAATTAAAGAGAGCAGCACAACTAGCGGGGAGAGTGATCTTCCCCTGTTAAAACGGACACACTTTTAAGCACATAACCCAACAAAGGGTATGTAGATGAAGTTGAAAACAAAGAAAATTGAACAAAA
>JAYSPR010000164.1:0-20858 GCA_043721975.1 Bacteriovoracaceae bacterium | reverse complement strand
TTTTGTTCAATTTTCTTTGTTTTCAACTTCATCTACATACCCTTTGTTGGGTTATGTGCTTAAAAGTGTGTCCGTTTTAACAGGGGAAGATCAGTGTTTCTTGCTGCTCTCCTCATTTCTTTAAATTCTTTTCTGGCTATACCTCTATTAATTTTGGTTAAATGATTTTTTAAATTTACATTGGCCATATAAAAAAAGAGCCGATTGTAATGTTCTTCTATTAGGTTTCGAATATTTCCCTTTTCATCTTTTTGACTAAGTCCTTTTACAATAAACTCTGTATCTGTGACTGGATCTTCACTTCCTTCAAAGATATGAAAGTATTTATCTGAGATATTTCTTCCACCAACTATAGCTATCGAGTCTTCTGGTGAGTAAGCATCAATTAATAATATTTTATCATGACTTCTATGATTCCAACCAAAGTCTATTATTGGTTTCATATTTTCTTCTTTTGCGATTATGTTGTAAATTTTTCGGTACCAATTAGTTATTGTCGCACGAATATTTATTACTGGATTAAAGGCGACAGCCTCCACCCCTGCAAACTCCCCAGTAGGTTGCCCAAACTGGTCTATAATTTCTTTACCCTTAAGTGCAATGAGTGATTTTAAATCATGATTTGTTAAGTCTCTAAGAAATGATCCTAGTGGATCATACATGATCCTGATTTTCACCCCACGTTTAACAGCTAGTCTCATTTCATGTAAAATGAGCTTAGCAGATTCTGAGTCATCAAATAAATAATAAGTCATATCTATTGTTTTTTTAGCTCTTTTAATCAGAAGTACTTTCGCAAGCAGAGCTTCATGAGGGTCGAGAATTAATTTTGCCATCGTCTCAACAGGTAAATCTGGATGTAATTTTATATCTGTAACTGAATCACTAATTGAGCTATAAGCTTTTTCTAGTTCTTTCCTTTTAGTGTAAATTTCGCCGAGTTCTGAATATTGTTTTCCTTTTACTCTATTGTTTTGAATGATAGATGAAACAATCTCATTACATGAATCTGTTTCTTTTGAAGACAGTTCACGATAATTTACTAGATTTTCTTTTTCAATAGTATGAGCACACGAATTGACTAAAAAAATCGTGATTAAAAAAATAAATTTTTTTGTCCCTTCACTCATCTAATATTTGAACCTAACGAGGGGAATAGTGTACAGATTCGTATCGGTCAAATTTTCAATTTCATTAGTCTTTCTGAGTAATTACCTCAATTACTTGATATCTTTGATCTTCTAATTTTATTAATAACCAAGTTTAAGGTTTTTTTATTTTATTCCGAATAGTTAGTAATATGAAAAAAACTAAATTTACTTCCATTTTTTTAACCTTATTACTCCTTTCAAGTTGTTCGCAACTGCTTATAAATCCAGTTCAAAATGATTTGGAGAGATACCCAGCAGGTACACCTTCAGAAGATTGCAAATCCTTGGTTAATAAAATCCTAGCTAAAGATAATCAATCAGCAGATGCCACCAAGCCCTGGGAAGCCTCTGCTAAAAAAGATTCTTCCGAAACTTTAATAAGAAAAAATAATCATTTAACAGCTCAAGATAAAATTTTTGTATTAAATTTACCACCAGTCGATTGGTTCAACTCTGTTCGTAAATCATTAATTTCCCATTTCAAGACTAGAAACAAAAGCAGGTATCCAATTTTTTATCTAGATAAAAATAGCGACTACCAAAAAATTGGCAAAGGCATACCTGAACTTTTGGAGAAGCAAGTTGGTGGAAATCTCAGTGAAGAAGAAGGTAAATTATTCACTAGAATTTTATCCGACATCGACAGTTTTACTAATTATCAAAAAGATATTGAGGCCATAATTAATGAACGTGCCTCTTTGCAATGGAACATTGAATACTTAAAAAGGCTTGGAAAAACGCTGGAAGATGAGCCTATTGATATCGCTCTTATTACTAAAAAAGCTTCTGGTAATGTAAAAATTGTTCATACGATTAGGAGGAAGGATAATAATCTTCCGCTAGTTATAGATGAATACAGAAAAAAATTAATTGATTTTAATGGCCGTGCCTTTAAGCCTGGTATTTTAGAAAAGCGCATTTTAAAACAAGCCTTATTGAAAGATATTGTAACTATATATCAAAGAGAAGTTGAATTTACTTTCAAGAATACTGGTTCGCCAAGTGAAGAATTAACGAAACTTTACTATGCTTTGACCAATGCCTTAAAAAGTTCAGACTTTGATCCCTCCACTTACGGTGTGTTTAAAATTGATAACAAAGTTTTTAAAGCAGAAATGTTGAAATTAACTGGTGCTGACGATGAGGTTGCAAAATCACAAATAAATAAAGAAAAAATAAGTGGAGTTTGGCGCAGCTTCTATATGAATAAAAATGTGAGTGATGATCCAGAAACAATGTCGACAATGAAGAAAGCTTATTTAACAGTTTTAAATTTAACAACTTTGGATTTTACAAATTTAAATTTAGTTCAAGTAGGTGTGCTCGGTGTTGTTGCAGTCTCAGCTTACAATTACTTTGCAGTTAATCCATCAACAACTGCAATCCCCGGAACCTCTGGAGAGGTAACGGCTACTTCTGCAAGTGGTTCGTCAGTTCAGGAAATCCAAGATCCACAACTTAACAACACAATTAAAAAACAAGAAAGTTTCATTTCAGAACAATATAGAATAGTTCAGCAATTCATTAATAAAGAATTATTTTCAAAATAAAAAAGGGAGCCTCTATGGCTCCCTTTCTTTTTATATCTTAAAATCTTTGTCTAAAAAATTACACAAGGAATGTAGAGATAAGAGCGAAAATTACAAGTGATTCCATAAGTGCAAGAGCAAGAATCATTGGAGTTTGAATTTTATCAGCTGCTGCTGGGTTACGTGCAATACCTTCAAGAGCAACTGCCGCTGCTTTTGATTGTCCTGTTGTTCCACCATAAACTGCAATTCCAAGAGCTAAGAAGTAAGCGAAATACTTAACAGCTACTGCAGACCCTAACCATCCACCAGTTGTTGCAGCTGCACCTTCTTGAGCGAAAAGTGACCCAGTTGCTAGAGTTAGAGTTACCACTAAGAGAACTTTTGAAAACTTTGACATAAATACTCCTAAAGAAAATTAATAATTATGGTTTCAATTAGTGATGAGCGTGACCGTCACCATGATCTTGGTGAGCAGTTGCCAAACTAACATAGACCATTGATAGCATAACAAATACATAAGCTTGAATAAATGAAACGAGCATCCCTAGAACCATAAAAATAATTGGAACGATTAATGGAGCAAGTCCCGAGAAAGTCCCAAGAACCATGTGGTCACCGTACATATTTCCATAAAGGCGAAGTGCGAGTGAAATTGGACGGATACAGGTTGAAATAATTTCAATAGGGAAGATTAAAATCGCCATATACCAAAGGGGTCCAGCGAAATGTTTTAAGTAATTTAATGTACCGAGCTCTTTACAACCTTTAATATTGAAGTAAAGAAATGAAAACACCCCAAGGGCCAGTGTTGTATTGATAGATTCTGTTGGTGGAAGAAATCCCGGCACAAGTCCGATCATGTTTGAAATAAAAATAACTATAAATACAGTTGCTACGTATGGAAAATATTTTGGAGCATCTTTTTCACCAAGAACAGCACGTACTTGAGCGTAAATAAATGAGCCATACAGCTCAATAATATTTCTCAGCGTGATTCCCTTATCAGGTACAATGGCCTTATCCATACTTGCAGTTTTTGCTCTATAGTAAAATCCGATGCCTAATAATAAAACGAGAACAATTAAGAAAGTTAGAATGTGATCGTAATGAAGGTGTTTATCACCAACATGAAAAAGAGAATCAATTCCTACGGCTTGACCAAATTGAGTCACCCAAGTAAATCCACCAGATGCATGAGCACTTGTTGTAAAAAGAGCGAGTAGAGTTCCAAGCGAAAGCTTTTTCATTTATTTAACCCCAGATCTGTCTCAACTTTATTTAAACTGAGATAGAGTACAGCTATTTGTAATACATAAATTAATAGAGGAATAATTATCCTTTTTCCCATAATTTGTACACCTAAAGTTAGGGCAAGAATGAGGACAATTGATTTTCCTATGAACAAAAGAACCAAATTCGTTTTATTAGCTTCTCCCTTCCCCGCTGCAGAATTTGTCATTTTTTCAACAACACGCACAAGCATCCATTGATTAAGGCACGCTGCCACAAAAACGGTGAGCATGACCTTTAATTCATCATTATTTCTAGAAAAAAAATAAGAAATAACCAAGAGAAAGCAGGACATTAGTGTGTATTTTTTTAAGTTAATTTTTTCGCTTATATGCATAATAAACCATGAGGAACAAAATATTTACAATTAATGCCAAGAAAATCAAGACTGCTATTGGCTTCGTTAATATCCCCATTTTTACAAGTTGCATAGACCCCCATCCCGCAATAAAAATTGTCGATGGGAGGCTCATGGCCAGGGCCATAATTTGGAGCCACTTCTTATTCATAAACTTAACTCCTATCTTCTGCGAGAAACTCGGCGTTGATAAAGTGAATTTAAGCGATTTTGAATAACATCTGGATTTGGATAATCATTGGCGATGGAATAATAAATATCGTAGGCCATTTTTAAATTTTCTGTAGATTCATAAGCATTGGCGACCATGAATTTCGCCTGAACAGTTAAGTCTTTTCTCGTTTCTCTTTTTAAGTATTCCTGCCAAACATAAAGCGCCTTACTAAAATCTTTTTGCTCGTAATAAATTAAACCCGAGTAATAAAAGGATCTTACAAAATATTCATGATTAGGATTTGATTGTATTTTTGTGAGTTGTTCAAGCGCTTCTTTATGTTCATTAAGATAAAAATGTGATAAAGCAATTTGCAGTTCAAAAAAATCAAAATTTTTAAGTTTAGGTGTAAATTGAGAAAGCTTTGTATAATTCTTGATCGCATTTTTATAATTTTTTAAGTAATTAAAATTAATGTCAGCTAACTTTTCTTCTGTTTTTATCAGCCAAAGTAAATCTTCAGTTAATTCTTTGACTTCACCATAGTGAAAAACGGCTTTTTTATATTGGCCGAGATAAATAGAATAAAGCTCACCCAATTGATAAGAAATTTTAAGTCTTAATTCTTCAGAAGGATTACTTTTTAAAATATCTTCATAAAGATAGGCTGATTTAGCATATTCTTGTGAACTAATATAATTTTGAGCATCGATAATCTTTCGACTTACTGGTGGTGTGAAATCACAAGAAAATAACGTCAAAGTGAGAGCAATGATGATGTTCATTACTCTCACTTGGAAATTTATTTTTTTATTATTCAGACTTAGGTGCTTCACTTGTCTCTGCACCTTCTAATTCTTCATCTGGATCAAGAATTTTTTCTACAGCAACAACAAGCTCTGATTCTTTTAATTTAATTAAACGAACCCCTTGAGTTGTTCTTCCCATAAGCGAAATACCAGAAATTTTTGTTCTGATAACTTGGCCCTTATCAGAAATGATCATCAAATCGTCTTTATCAGTAACTGGTTTGATATCGATGATGTCACCATTTTTCTCAGTCAATCTCATGGCCAAAATACCTTTTCCGCCGCGAGTTTGTTTGCGGTATTCTGAAGCACTTGTACGTTTTCCGTATCCATTGGCCGTTACTGATAAAATTTCAACAGTATCATCAATTATTTCCATACCAATTATTTTTTCATCATCACTTAGCTCTATTCCTTTTACCCCTTGAGAAACTCGCCCAAGTGGCCTGCAGTCTGTTTCAGCAAAACGAATAATTTTTCCCGAAGATGAACAAAGAAGTACGTCTTTCGTTCCATCCGTTATACGAACCGATAGTAAATTATCTCCTTCGATAATTTTAATGGCCGTGAGTCCAGACTGACGAATATTTTTATATTCAGATAGCTCTGATTTTTTAACAATTCCTTTTTCGGTGGAAATCATTAGGAATTTGCCTTCAATTGAATCGGGCATACACATAATTTTCTTAACTGCTTCTCCAGGTGGGATCTGAATTAAGTTAACTATATTTCTTCCCTTGGTTGTGCGGTTTCCTTCTGGGATATTGTAAACCTTAATTGAGAAGACCTGCCCTTTGTTCGTAAAGATGAATAGTGTAGAGTGAGTGTTAGCTGTGAAAATTGATGTGTAGAAATCATCATCTGCTCCGTCAGCTCCTTTAACCCCAGTACCTCCGCGTTTTTGAGTGCGGTAAGTATCCATGGCCATTCTTTTTACATAACCTTTATGGGTAATTGTAACTATGACATCTTCTTGCTTAACAAGATCTTCCATTTGAATTTCATCAGCTTTCGCAATAATTTCTGTTCTTCTCTTGTCACCAAAGTTTTCAAGAATTTCCTGACATTCAGTTCGAATAATCGCAGTAATTTCTTCATCACTTCCAAGAATTAATTCTAAGCGAGCGATCTCTTTCATGATGTCGTTATAGTCTTTAATAATTTTATCGCGCTCTAAACCAGTTAAGCGTTGAAGTCTCATATCTAAAATAGCTTGCGCCTGAATTTCAGATAGTGAGTAGTTGGCCATTAATTTAGTTTTAGCTTGTAATGGCCCTTCAGACTTTTTAACAAGCTCTACAATTTCGTCGATGTTATCAACGGCAACCTTTAAGCCTTCTAAAATATGTGCACGTTCTTTTGCTTTCTTTAACTCATAAACAGTTCTTCTAATAACAATTTCTCTTCTGTGGTCTAAGAAATAGAGAAGCTGGTCTTTAATGTTTAAAACTTTCGGCTGACCGTTAACAATTGATAAAAATATAATACCAAATGACGTTTGAAGTGGAGTCGACTTATAGAGTTTATTCATGATAACTGTCGCGATTTCGCCTTTTTTAAGGTCAATCACAACACGTATACCTTCTCTGGAAGATTCATCTCGAAGATCGCTAATTCCAGTGATTTCTTTTTCATTGACTAGTTCAGCAATTCTTTCAATAAGTTTTGCTTTGTTAACTTGATAAGGAAGTTCTGTAATAACAATTGAGTCGCGATCTTTTTTAGCGTTATGTTCAACGTCCATTTTCGCTCTAATCTGCAATACACCTTTTCCTGTGTGATAAGCAGAGCGAATTCCTTCTGTGCCGTGAATTGCACCTGCCGTAGGGAAATCTGGCCCTGGAATAATTTTCATTAATTCATCAATTGATGTTTTTGGGTTTTCAATTAAAGCGAGGAGTCCATTCATGATCTCAGTAAGATTATGAGGTGGAATATTGGTTGCCATACCTACAGCAATACCAGATGAACCATTGATTAAAAGATTGGGAACTTTTGTAGGTAGAACTTTTGGTTCAACTAAAGAGTCATCATAGTTTGGTTGCCAATCAACCGTTTCTTTATCTAAATCGGCCATCATTTGTTCTGACAGTTTTTTCATTCTA
Source organism: Bacteriovoracaceae bacterium (assembly GCA_043721975.1). Classification (GTDB taxonomy): domain Bacteria; phylum Bdellovibrionota; class Bacteriovoracia; order Bacteriovoracales; family Bacteriovoracaceae; genus Bacteriovorax. Next base: position 13,459 of record JAYSPR010000164.1, on the reverse strand, counting down.
ATTTCTGTGTACCTCATGGCCGCAGCGTTATCACCATCGATTGAACCGAAGTTTCCTTGTCCGTCAACGAGAGGATATCTCATTGAGAAATCCTGAGCTAAACGAACAATGGCACCATAAACAGCAGAGTCACCGTGCGGGTGATACTTACCGATAATATCACCAACAACTCTCGCTGATTTTAAAAACGGTTTATTATGATAATTATTAAGTGAGTCCATCGCAAATAAAACTCGGCGGTGAACTGGTTTCATCCCATCGCGAACATCTGGAAGTGCACGACCAACGATTACCGACATTGCATAGTCTAAGTAACAGCTTTTCATCTCATCTTGAATCACTACAGGTGTAATGTTTCCGTGGTTAATTGGTGTATTGTTATCTTCAGCCATATTATAAATCCTCTAAATACTTTTTTAAAAAAATTAAACGTCTAGATTTCTTGCATTCAACGCATTTTCTTCTACGAACTTTCTGCGTGGTTCAACTTGATCACCCATAAGTACGGTAAAGACCTGATCTGCCTCTAAAGTATCTTCAATTTTTACTTGAAGAAGCGTTCTATTTTGCGGGTTCATAGTTGTTTCCCAAAGTTGCTCTGGGTTCATTTCTCCTAGTCCCTTGTAACGTTGAATGTAGGCGCCTTGCTTACCATCTTGAATAACAAATTCTGAAAACTCTGTTAAAGATGAGAACTCTCTCGTATCTTTTTCACGTTCAATTTTAAATTTAGCGTGAGCGTATTTCTTAATTCCGTCATAGCTATTTACTAAATCTGCATATTCTGGAGAGCGAAGGAAACCAGCGCTTATTTTAAATTTTTTCGTACGTGAAGCCGTTTTAATTAACAAACGAAGTGATGAAACTTTTGTGTCGACATCTTCTTCTGCAAAGATATTGTAAAATTTCAAGGTTTGATTTTCTAAAGGCTTAAAATAATCACTTAGTTTTTTAGCTGTCGCTTCAACTTTAGAAAAATTTGTTAAGTCATCTGGCTTTAAATCACCATCTTCAATTAGTTTTTTAAGAAGGTCTGTATCGTAGTGAGTGTCGTAGTATGAGAGAGTTTTTCTATACATACTTTCTTTGTTAATTAAAAGTTTCGCATTTTCCCCAGTGATAGCTTCGCCATCAATAGTGATTTTTGAGTCTTGAGTAGCATTATTAACCAAGTATTCTTCAAGACGTTTATCGTCTTTTAAATAGGTCTCCATCTTACCTTTTTTATATTTATAAAGAGGTGGTTGAGCGATGTAGATATAGCCTTGCTCAATTAATTGCGGGAACTGACGGTAGAGTAGAGTGAGAATTAGTGTTCTAATGTGCGATCCATCCACGTCCGCATCTGTCATAATGACAATTTTATGGTAGCGAAGTTTTGCAATATTAAATGTATCTTTACCAACACCTGTACCAAAAGCTTGAATTAAGTTTTTAATCTCTTCTGAAGCAAGCATTTTTTCATAACGAGCTTTTTCAACGTTAAGAATTTTACCTTTTAGTGGCAACACTGCTTGAACTCTACGGTCGCGACCTTGCTTTGCCGATCCACCAGCAGAGTCCCCTTCTACGATATAAAGTTCACATTGAGCAGGATCTGATTCCTGACAATCTGCCATTTTCCCAGGAAGACCTGAGAATTCTAAAACGTTTTTACGACGTGTAAGTTCACGGGCGCGACGAGCAGCCTCTCTTGCGGCAGCAGCATCAACTGATTTTTTGATGACGATTTTTCCAATTTCAGGATTTTCTTCTAAAAAAGTTTTAAATGATTCACCAACAAGTGAATTCACAATTCCCTCCACTTCCGAGTTACCCAATTTAGATTTTGTCTGACCTTCAAATTGTGGTTCTTTTAGTTTTACCGAGACTACAGCGGTTAAACCTTCTCTCATGTCATCACCCGTTAGAGCGATTTTGATGTTTTTTAATAAATTATTATCTTTTGCATAGTTATTTAAAACGCGAGTTAAAGCAGTTTTAAATCCTGAAACGTGAGTTCCACCTTCTGGAGTAGAAATATTATTGGCATACGATGTAATGACTTCGTTGTACGAATCAGTCCACTGCATGGCCACTTCAGCTTCGTAATCATCTTTAGTTTGAACGAAGTAAATGGCTTTTTTATGTATAGGTGATTTTGCTCGATTTAAATAAGATACGAACTCAGAAATCCCACCCTCAAAAAAGAAAAGATCAGATTTTTCTGTTCTTTCATCCTTAAGTGAAATTCTTAGTCCACGATTTAAAAAAGCCATCTCGCGAAATCTATTAGCGAGGGTGTCGTAATTATATTCATGAAATTCAAAAATCTCGTTATCGGCTTTAAATGTAACTTTTGTTCCAGTCTCTTTGGGATTTTCAAGAACACCGATTTCTTTAATTTTCGCCGTGGCTTTACCGTGGTCAAAATTTAATTCGTGAAGCTTTCCATATTTTTTAATCTCTAATTTAACCCACTTTGATAGTGCATTAACAACTGCGGCCCCAACACCATGGAGCCCACCAGAAACTTTATAAGCCCCGCCATCTTCGTTAAACTTTCCACCGGCATGAAGTTTTGTATAGGCAAGCTCTGCACCTGAAATACCTTCTGTAGGGTGAATGTCGGTCGGAATTCCTCGTCCATCATCGACAACAGTCACAGAGTTATCTATATGAATGGTAACATCAATGTGTGTACAATATCCTGCTAATGCTTCATCAACAGAGTTATCCACAATTTCATAAACACAGTGGTGAAGACCACGCATTCCTGTATCACCGATATACATACCAGGTCTTTTTCTTACGGCATCTAAGCCTTCAAGAACTTTGATTTGATTAGAACCATACTCTGTTGTGACTTTTGAAATTGATTCATGGACCTGTTCAGTATTACCTTTAATTTCTTCCAAGACGGTACTCCTCTAAGATTTGCAAATTCCATTTTTTGGATAAGAGAAGTATCAGTGAATTATTGAGCCGTTCTTTACATGAATGTTATTGGCGCCACTAATTCGATCTAATTCTTCCTTAAATTTTTCGTTGGCCGTAGTTATCAAAACTTGAAATTCTCGTTTTTCTAAATACTCAACTAGTCTTCGCCATCGATGCTGATCAAGCTCGCCTGAAACGTCGTCAATTAGCACTATGGGATAAGACATATATTTATACCGAAAAAGCTCTATATAGGCAAATAAGAGGCTTAAATAACTCATTTTTTGCTGGCCTAAAGAACAGAAATCGAAAGAATTTAATCCATCAAAGAGAAGCACGTAGTCATCTTTGTGTGGACCGTAAGATGTATGTCCTCTTTCACAGTCTGTTTCCAGGTTATTATGCAATAATTTTTGAATATTTACTGCTTTCATTCCAATTACACGCGAATCGAGATTAATTTTTAAGTTATGCTTTTCTGAAAAAAGAGATTGAAAAGTTTCTCCGATTAAAGGCTCGAGTGCTTCTAAGAATTCAACTCGCTTATAAGTGAGAAATTCTGATAGATTTGCAAGCTCCTGGTCTGAGGCAATGACTTGTTCTTTAAATTTACTTGGCTTTTTATTAAGAAGCGTATTCCTAAATTTTATAGCAATCGAATATTTTGATAAAGCTTTTTTATAAGAGTCATCTAATTGACTTAAAAAATAATCAATCCACTCACGCCTGTCACTGGCATTATTGTGAAATCCGTAGGAATCAAATGGATTGATAAAAACGACTTTGATATCAATTTTCTTTTTTACCGGTGTTCCATCTCTAAACCAGAGAATTCCTTCCGTGCTCATTTTAGAAGTGTAACTAATATTTTCTTCTTCTTGGCTTTTTAGAACTGATGAAAATATTATTTCAGGTTTTCCACCATCTATGCTCAAAAATTGTGGAAAACTCGTATTTTTACGAAAAGATTTTTTAGTTGCGAGAACATTAATGGCTTCAAGTATATTCGTTTTACCATTTCCATTTTCGCCTAAGATACAATTAATACCTGATGAAAAACTTATAATGTCTGGATTTAAATTTCTAAAGTTGGTTACTTGTAATTTAGAAATTTTATAATTCATATTAAAGCTTTAGCGGCATAACTATGCAGAGGTAATTTTGATTTTTAGTTGATTTGATAATGGCCGGACTTAATTCATTATTAAATTCCATTCGAATATCTTCATCTCCAAAGATGCCTAATATATCCATTAAAAATTTGGCATTAAATCCAATTTCAAATTCTTTACCTGCATAATTTATTGGAAATTTTTCAAGGGCATCACCCAAAGAAGGATGATTGGCAGCGACTGTCATTTCGCCTTCTTTTAAAATAAGTTTCACACCATTTGATCTTTCATTAGCCATAATTTTTATTCTTCTGACAGCATTTAAAAATGAATTTTTATCTATATCAGCATGGTTATTTGTTTTTTTAGGTATAATGGCCTGATATTTTAAATATTCTTTTGCAATTAATCTAATGGCCAATAAATAAGTATTATTAGCATTTAAATAAATAAATGATTCATCTACAGAAATCCCAATCATTTGGTCTGGATAACTTTCAGCTATTTTTTTAAGTTCAGTCACACCTTTTTTAGGAATGATGATTCCATTTATAAGCGCTTCAATTTTATTATTTGATAATTCTGTTTCAATTAAAGCCAATCTAAATCCATCTGTGGCAACTGCCCGAAGCATCCCTTCAATTTCTTGCAAATAGATTCCACTGAGAAATAATCTAGTTTCATCATTTGAAATAGCATGAGAGGTTTTATTGATGATTTCTAATATTTGAGATGTTTTTAATTTAAATTCATTAGCATTAGTTTCAAATTGTAAATGTGGAAATTCTTCGCTCGTATAAATTAAAAGAGTAAAATTAATTGTTCCACATGTGAGCTTAAGATTATTTGACCCTTCTGGAAGTTCAATTGTTAATTCTTTCTCTGGAAGTTCTTTTACTATATCAAATATATTCTTGGCATTTACACAAAATGTACCAGGCTTTTCCACGAGACAGTGAGTTGTTAACTTTGCTGAAACTTCTAAATCAGTTGCTGTTATTTCAATTTTATTTCCCGATGCTTGTATCTGAATAAAATTTAGTATTAATCTCGTATTTTTTTTATCAACGACGCTTAATACTTTTGTGAGTGTTTCTTTTAAATCATGAACAGATATTTTTATTAACATAAGCTTATTATTTTCCTTAATTTATAGATTAAGTTTTAGCAATAAGCAGTCATTCAATCAAGCTTCATTGGGTTATTGTATCTAAGCTTAAATATCTCAAATCTAATCAGCCTTTATTTCTTATATTATTTATTATTATAAAGACTTTTATTATTACAGTGTGGATAAGTGGAAAAGATATGAAATGCTTTTGATTTCATGATCTTATTAAAATAGGCAACCTTGATAATTAGGGATAACTTTTAATTTAAAGCCAGTTTTTGACGTATATTCCTATTTTGTTCGGTATTTTTTAGAGTTTGTTCACATCTTATCCACATACAATTCACATTACTTCTTAGATTGCTTTTTTTGATGGTTTTTTTGCATTTTTATAAAAAGTTTTCCACAGACTTATTCACATTGTTGATAACTTTTTGTGGATAAGTGCTTATGCGAAGTTTGATTTCATAGTAACTTCTTTTTTTGCTCAAATTTTAAATTTTAAGCATATTTTTGTGGAAAACTATGTGGATTGTATGTTGGTAGTTTGTGGATAACCCAATTTTATTTTTTTGAATTTTATCAAAATAATATTGACCTCTTTAAAAAAGAGTTAATTAAGATGCATGAAAAATTATAGGATAGATTTAAGTTTTTTCTAATTAAAAGTTAGCTTCAATTGCATTTATATCTTTTGATAGACTAGGATCAGTTTTAACTCTATCTGATATAGTATTTACAGCGTGAATAACAGATGAATGATCTCGACCACCAAAGTAAGCACCAATTTCTTGTTGTTTGGCATTGACGACTTTTCTAGCGAGGTACATGGCCACGTGACGTGCTCTGGTGATGTCTTGATTTCGCCCTTTTGATTTTAAGTCGACAAGAGGAAGCCTAAAGTATTGAGCCGTGGCCTTGGCCACAGATTCTATCGTAAGCTCAACTTCGTTTTCACTATTAGGTAACATAAGTTGTTCTTTAACGAGTTCAACTTCAATTTCAACGTTCATGAGTTCGCTGACGGCTTTTAGCCTGACTAATGAGCCTTCTAGTTCGCGTATGTTGGTCTTAATTCTTGAAGCGATAAGTGAGAGGACATCTTCATTAATATAAAGGTCGAGAGCTTCCATTTTGCGTCTTAAAATGGCAATTCTGGTTTCTAGATCTGGTGGTTGAATATCAACAACCAGCCCCCACTGAAGTCTAGACTTAATTCTTTCTGAAATTCCGGTAATTTCTTTAGGATTTTTATCAGAGGTGAAAATAAGTTGTTTGCCTTTATTATGCATTTCATTGAAGACATGAAAGAACTGATCTTGAGTTCCTTCTTTGTTTTTCAATTCGTGAATATCATCGATCATTAAAACATCAACTCGTTCAGTATACTTTTTAAAGAAATCGTTTATCTTGTTAACTTTTAAAAGACTGATCATTTCTTCCATAAAATCGCGAGTCGTAATTAAACAAATATTATAATTTGGATGTTTGTCGGCAATTTCATTAGCAACAGCATGAAGTAAGTGAGTTTTTCCCAAGCCTGAATTGCTGTGAATATATAAAGAAGGGTATTTTCCATCTTTACCTGGCGCCATGGCCACCGCTTTAGCCGCCGCTTGAGCAATATTATTAGTTGGTCCGACAACAAAATTTTCGAAAGTTTTAGAATGATCGACTCTGATTCCAGATTTAGTAGGATTCATGTGCTCAATATATTCAGCATTAACTTTGGATTTTAAATCGTCGCGAGTAGGGGTTAAATCGAGGGTAAATTTGGTTGCTCCCATAATTTTTGGTTTTGATTCATCACTTTTATGATGGTTAAAAAACAAAGGGGCATTTTTTGATTCACTAAGATCTTTCGCATTGATTTCAATTTTATAATGAGTGCCTAAAACACTGTAAAGGGCTTTAGCTATCTCTTCACTAAATTGTTCAGCTGATTTTTTAATGAATGCTGTTCGAACAATAAATGTCGCAATTTCATCATTTATAGAAACAAGTTCCATTGAGTTTTCAAAATAAGTTTTGTACTTAAGTTCTGGAACAATCGTTTTTAAATGATTAAGAACTTCATGATTTATACTAGTTAACTCGCTATTTGTTTCATTTGTCGATTGAAGAGAGCTCGCGCTTTCAACTAAATTTGGAGCTTTGGTGTTTGAATCAGTCTCTATAGAGAAGAAGTGCTTTATTAAACTGGACTGAAAGTCTTGAGTCATTTATTAGCTCCGAAGCTATTTTGCAAAATTGGTCATAAAATGGGGAGTGGAATTTGTAGCACGGCCCAAAAGTTAAGAGCAATAAAACATAATTTTACATTATCTTACACGTGACGCACTTCGTTTGTCGTTGACCTTTTGGAAAAGAAAATATAATCGTATCTTTCCAAATATTTTATGAATTTTAAAGGATAGCGTTATGAGCAAAAGAACTTGGCAACCAAAGAAGTTAAAAAGATTAAGAGTACATGGATTTCTTAAGAGAATGGCTAGTCCAGGCGGAAAAAACGTTATTAAAGCTCGTCGCGCTAAGGGTAGAGCTCGCTTAACGGTATCGTCTAGCACTAAGTAATATTCGTGGTCGATAGTAGATTTGAAAAAAAATTTCGTCTCCTATCGGCCAGAGATTTCGATGAATTAAAAGTTGGCTCTTCTTCCTATAAAAAAGCCTCACTTATCATTTATTATAAAAAAAATTCTTTTAATCAATCTAGAATAGGTCTTTCTATACCTAAAAAAATTGGTAAATCCCACGACAGGAACCGTCTTAAAAGAATCATTCGAGAATACTACCGTAATTCCCCTTATAAATTTTTAGGTTACGATATTTTGTTTGTTGTTTCTTGGAACAAATCCCTGGCGCCTGAGCCTATGGAAATTAAAGAACAGGTGATCATTAGGAATCTTCAAGAATATTTTCACTTTCTCGAGGATGTTTTTTTAAGGTCTAAGTCGTGAAGACCGTCTTTATTTATTTGATTCGCTTTTATCAGTATTTCATATCGCCACTTTTGGGTCCCAATTGTCGCTTCTACCCAACATGTTCAGAATATTCAAAAGAATGCTTCCAGCGGTTTCCCATTTTCCGTGCCCTATGGTATTCATTGCGACGTCTATCTAAATGTCATCCTTTTTGTAGCGGCGGTCATGACCCCGTTCCAGAAAAATAATTTCTTGGAGTTAGTTAATGTTTAATACAGATCAAAAACGTGCTTTCATTGCAGTTCTTTTATCAGGTCTCGTTCTTTTTGGTTGGCAATATTATTTTGCACCAAAACCAGTGGCGGGCACACCTGGAACCACGACTGCCCCTATAGAACCAGGAGCTAAAAATGAGGCCAATACAACTCATTCTCCCTCTAGTGCTGCGACTTTAGGTGCACCAGCAACTGGGACTACTAATGCTCCCATCACACTTCAAACTTTCACACTTAAGAAAGATAATTTTGTGTTCTCTTTAACAAATGATTTAACTATCACTGATATGGCTAATCCCAATTCGGTTTTTGATTTTAAATCTATTTCTGATAGTACTAAGCCTCTTAAGATCCAAGTCGTAACAGAATATGGTGCTCTTGATTTATTTTTTCAAATGGAACAAGCTGGCCCGAACAAAATTACTGGGACTAACCAGAATTATGGTGTGAATTTTGAAGCTTTCATTAGAGACAATGGTCGTGTTAATTTAAAATTAACTTCAGTCAAACCTTATAAATATAAATTGGTTTTTGATGCCAAAGCTAAGAAATTAGATAACGGTCAGGTTAGACATTACACTCTTTATACTAATGAAACGAAAACTTTTGAAGTTGCCTCTGATAAAGAAAAAGATGGTAATTTTCATTGGGTAGGAACAGATTTTAATTTTCATCTTTTTGCACTTGTTTTTAGTAAAGAAACTCCAGCTCGCGTGAAAACTCATGAGACAGGTCTTATGACTGTTGATATTCCTGGTGAAACAAAAGAATTTTCAGCCGATTTAGTTTTTACTAAGAAAAACTACGATACTTTAATTGCTCTTGGAGACAATCTTCACTTAGCAGTTGATTTTGGTTTTTTCGCGGTACTTGCTGTACCAACTTTACGCGCATTACAGTTCGTTTATAAATTTATTCCAAATTACGGTATTGCGATCATTCTTGTAACGATGCTCATTCGTCTTATTACTTTCCCTCTTCAATACAAGTCTTTTAAGAGTATGAAGAAGATGCAGGCCATTCAGCCTGAATTACAAAAGATTAAAGAAAAATATAAAGACGATGCTCAGAGAATGCAAAAAGAGACAATGGAGCTCTTTAAGAAAGCTGGCGCTAATCCACTTTCAGGATGTCTTCCGCTTTTACTACAAATGCCATTTTTCTTTGCTATTTACCGCGTTTTATACAGCTCTGTTGAACTTGTCGGTGCACCTTTTTTCGGATGGATTCACGACTTAAGTATTCACGATCCATTTTATATTCTTCCACTTTTGATGGCAGGAGCGATGTTTGCTCAACAAAAATTGACACCAACATCTACAATGGATCCTACTCAAGCTAAAATCATGCTTTTCATGCCAGTGATTTTTGCTTTCATTATGAAGAGTTTACCAGCTGGTCTCGTTCTTTATATTTTTGTTTCAACAGTTGTTGGTATTCTTCAACAAATGCTTGTCTACAGAATGGCAGATTAATGTTTCATGATTTTTTTAAGAGATGATTTACCTATTATAGCTTGCAGTACTGGAGTCAATTCCAATACTGCAATTGCCTTAATAAGACTCTCTGGTTTTAAAAATTTACAAGATTTACAAAAATTCTTTTCTTTTAATCTTAAAAAAAATACTAAACGCACAAGTCATCTTACAAATATTATTTTTAATGAGACGATTTATGACAACGCCCTTATGGTTTTTTTCCCAGAAGGGGAAAGTTTCACTGGGGAAAATGTTTTAGAGCTCAGTGTTCACGGCAATCAACTTAACATTCAGAGAATAATTAATTTATTCCTTACTGAGGGTGGATTTAGGTCTGCTCATCCAGGCGAGTTCTCTTACCGTGCTTTAAAAAATAAAAAACTCAGTCTTTCTCAAGTTGAAGGCCTTGATATGCTTTTAAATGCGAATTCAAGTCTTATGCTTTCTCAGGGCCTCGATATCCTTCAAGGTGACCTTCATGCCCAGTATATGGCGCTATATGACGCTTTTATTAAACTTAAGTCAGCTATTGAGATTTCAATCGATTTTTCGGAAGATGTGGGAGTAGAGGAGACTCAAAAACTTTTTCAAACTTCTTTTAACAATTTCTTTAAAATTATTTCAAGCCTCAAGTCTCGCACAGAAGGTAACCTTGCTTCACTTTTATCTCCTGAAATTGTTCTAGTTGGACAAACTAATGCAGGAAAGAGCTCACTTTTTAATATTTTGGTTAAAGAAGACCGGTCAATTGTTTCAAATATCGCAGGGACCACTCGGGATTATATTTCAGAGGTCATTCATATCGATGGGACCAACTTCAAATTGGTCGATACGGCCGGCATAAGAGAATCAAATGATGTCATTGAAAATATCGGAATTAAGCGTGCTTTTGAGATTTTATCTCGTGCTTTCTATAAAATTTTAATTGTTAATCCCTTTGAAACTGCGAATTCATATTTAGCAAAATTTAGTGATGTTGAATTTGATTTATTAATCGTTTCTCACTCTGATAAAGCTAATTTCGAGAGTCAAATATCATCAATTGATTTCTCTCAAATTAGAGTAAAAAAAATTACTAAAGCTAGTTTTGAAAATACTGAAAGTGGTTCTATAGAACCACTACAAATTTCTGGTCCTATGGGACCAGTTTTAGTGAAAGTTGGTCCTATAGAACCAGAATCTAAAAAAAGTGGTTCTATAGAACCACTCAAAACAATTGGTCCTATAGAACCACTTTTAAGAGCATTACTGCTTAAAAAATACATGGATGCCACAGCTAACAACCCGATTTTACTAGATCGGCATCGTCAGGTATTAAATAAAATATATATTAAATCTTTGGTTTTTTCCAATAATATCAAAGAGATATACGATGTTGCTATTTTGTCTTCCGAAGTAAATATTTTAGGTCACGACTTAAGTGAGCTCATTGGAATAGTAAGTCCAGAGGATGTACTTAATTCAATATTTGCAAATTTTTGTATTGGAAAATAGTCAATCCGCTTCAAATAGTTTAACTATCAGATCACTTAATTCTCAATGTTCTACGTGGAACAAATTTTATGATAGAGACCTTTGACATTCTTATTATTGGTGGCGGTCACGCAGGCAGTGAAGCGGCTTTTATTTCTTCGCAATTTAGTGAATTAAAAGTTGGCCTCATTTCTGGACCAGGAGCAAGTCTTGCTTCGACACCATGTAATCCAGCAATAGGCGGAGTAGGAAAGGGACAAGTTGTTCGAGAGATCGATGCACTTGGTGGACTCATGGGAATTGTCGCCGATAAGGCCGGCATTCAATATCGAACATTAAATGAGTCAAAAGGATTTGCAGTTCAATCAACACGAGTTCAAGTCGACAAAGATCTTTACACAAAATATGCTGAAGAAATTCTTACAAAAAGAGAGAACCTAGAGATCATCCGAAAGATGGTAAAATCTATAAAAAGAAGTGACGGACTATTTTTTATTACAACAGAGGACGGAGTAACTCTTTCAGCTAAAAAAGTTATTGTTACAACTGGAACATTTTTAGGCGGAAAGCTTCACACCGGTGAAGAACAAAAAGCCGGCGGTCGAGTAGAGTGTAAAGAATCAGTAGGACTAAATGATCTTTTTTCTGAGATAAAAACACTTCCAAATAGGTTTAAAACAGGTACTCCGCCGAGAATTGATAAAAAAACAATCAATTATAGCGTTATGGATCCTCAAGAAAGTGATTTCACCACGAGAAACTTCCATTCTCTCAATGAATCATTCACAAGAAACTCTAAGCAGGTTGCCTGCTATCTTACTCGTACAAATTCAGAAACTTTATCGATAATTAGAGCAAACAAAGATCGTTCTCCTATATTTAACGGGCAAATTAAAGGAATTGGACCTAGATATTGTCCTTCTATTGAAGATAAAGCTTTTAGATACACAGAAAAAGACACTCATCATGTGTTTATTGAGCCCGAAGGCTTAGAGCTGGACACGATTTATCCTAACGGGATATCAACTTCACTTCCAAAAGATGTTCAAGAAAACTTTCTTAGAACCATTTCAGGCTTAGAAAATGCTGAAATTCTCGTTCACGGTTACGCTGTTGAATACGACGTTGTCGACACATCGATGCTTTCTTTGCAAATGGAGTACAAAGATGTGCCTGGATTGTTCTTTGCGGGACAAGTTTGCGGGACTTCGGGATACGAAGAAGCTGCTGGACAGGGAATTATGGCCGGAATTAATGCTTCTTTAAGCATTTTAGGCAAAAATCCACTCATTTTAGATCGAAATGATTCATATATTGGAGTCATGATTGAAGACTTAGTCTCAAACAAACGAGATGAACCTTATCGTTTATTTACTGCGAGATCAGAAAATCGTCTTTATGTTCGAGAAGATAATACAATTTTACGAATGAATAAGTACCGAAAGCACTTAGATCTCAATTCAAGTATTGATTTGTTTCAAGAAAGCATCATAGATGAAGTCGAAATCTTGGATAGTCTCATTGATTCGACTATGTATTATTCAACTCAAGAGAACAAAGACTACTTTTCATCGCAAAACTACGGAAACCTAGAAAGTAATATTAGCTTTAAAGAACTTCTAAGAAGACCAAATTTAAATCCAGTAGATGTTTTAAAAACAGAATGTTTAAGAATGGGATCTGCTTTTCACCCTGATTCTATTAGAACAGTCGCTATTGCAGCAAAATACGAAGGCTATATTGATAGAGCAGTTATTGAAACAGAAAAAATAAATCGAATGAGTAAAAAGAGAATCGACTGGGAAGTCTTAGTAGATTCAAAAAACATATCTTTTGAATGTAAATTACGAATTAAGCAAATCAGGCCCGAAACTTTCGGTCAATTGCAAAGAATTGATGGAATTAGACCCGCTACCCTAGCATACGTGGCCGGAAACTTAGTTTAAGGAAAAAAATGAAAGAATTCTCTGAAAAATACCTAAATTTGCTTACTGGTGAATTTGCCGGCATCAATTTAACTAGAATTACTGATCCGACAGAATTTTATCAAAAGCAAATTGTTGATTCGGTTTTACCGCAAACTGAAAGCAAGGTTTTTAAAAATGCACTCGAAGCAACTAAACTCATGGTCGATGTTGGCTTTGGCGGTGGATTTCCAATTTTGCCT
>JAYSPR010000163.1:0-3779 GCA_043721975.1 Bacteriovoracaceae bacterium | reverse complement strand
TTTTGTTCAATTTTCTTTGTTTTCAACTTCATCTACATACCCTTTGTTGGGTTATGTGCTTAAAAGTGTGTCCGTTTTAACAGGGGAAGATCAGTGTTTGATTTTAAAAGGTTAAATTAGTTTTAGTCGGGTATGCCCCCCCCCCGATCTTTGCGGTATATAATTTGCAGATACCTATGTAGTGTAGCCGAGAGGAAAAAATATGTTGCAGGATTTTATAAAAAGTAATGACCACAACTTTTGCTTATTTGCCGATTCTATGCCACAAATTGTTTGGATTACAACTGCTGACGGTAAGAATATATATTTTAATCACCAATGGGTCGAGTACACAGGATTAACAGTAGAAGAAAGTTATGGTGACGGTTGGAATAAACCCTTTCATCCAGATGATCAAAAACGATCTTTAATATCTTGGCAAAATGCTACAAAAAATCATGAGACTTATTCACTTGAGTGCAGGCTTCGTAGAAAAGATGGTGAATATAAATGGTGGCTAGTTCGTGGTGTACCTGTCATGGACGGTGAAGCGACAATTTTGAATTGGATTGGGACATGTACTGATATTGAGCAAATAAAACTAAATGAAATAACTTCTCGCCAAAATGAATTGCGATTTAAACTCGTCTTGGAGTCAGCTATTGATTATGCCATTTTCATGCTAAACCCTGAGGGCATTATTCAGACGTGGAATATTGGTGCTGAACGCATTTATGCTTTTAAGGCCCATGAGATCATAGGTAAGCATTTTTCAATTCTTTTTGGTAAAGAGCAACTTTTATTAAATTATCCTAATAAAATTTTAGGAATTGCTTTAAGAAATGGCAAATTCTCAGAAGAGGCAATCAGAATTAAAAAAGATGGATCTACTTTTTTGGCAGATATTAACATATCAACAATGTATGATGAGGGTAATCACATTGGATTTTCATCAATTAATCGTGATTTATATGAACGAGAGGCAGCTAAAACCAATAAGACTGATCGTGAAAATTATGTTATGAATCTAGTTCATGACCTTAGAACTCCTCTTACTGGTGCAATAATGAATGCCCAAATTATTCAAAAAGCAAACATTGGTTTTCTTAAAATCATTTCAAGCTTAGATAGAGTTAGTACAATGGTTAGCAATCTTCTTGATGCAAACACTATTGAATCGGGAAACCCATTAAATTTACACTTTGAATACTGTGATCTTCAACAAATTATAATGGATGTAGTTGCAGATTTAACATTAATACATGGAAGACGATTTATTTTAAAAGAATCTAATTCTGTTAGCGGCTATTGGTCGATTGATGGACTTAGAAGAGTCATTGAAAATCTTCTGACAAATGCCGTAAAATATGGAGTTACTCTATCACCAATAAATATTATGATTGAAAAAAATCAAAACTCCGTTTCTTTTAGTATCCAAAATTTGGGAAAAGAACTTTCTTCTGTTGAGCAATTAAATATTATTGAACACAATCAAAGATTGAAAAAAAATCGAAATATTAATATTCAAGGATGGGGAATCGGACTAACTCTCGTAAAAGGAATCATTGAAGCTCACGGTGGATCAATTGCATTAGAAAGTGAAAGTGAAAAGGGGACAACTTTTACAATTACCATTCCTCTTGATTCTCGTCTTTTTGATCCTTCTTTAAATCTCATAAAAGCTTCAACTACTGAACACATATTGCAGTAATGGTTTACTTATAAATTATGGCAGCCAAAGATTTTTCAAGCATAAGATGGGTCAACCCTTTAGGTGGTGATAAGACCTCAAAAGAGGTGGTAGAGATCAAGCAGTTTCTAATGAAGACCAGTCTCTGGTTTTAAATTAAATAGTGCTTTTTGAGTTTCGTAATCAACAGGGACAGAAAATTGTTCGTGAGTGATCAGCCACTTATTATTTAATTTTTCAAAACATTGAGTGCTTCGCATCCACATATCCATTTTTTCTCCATCTTTTCTAAGCGTAAGACAATGATTGATTGAGTGGGCAAAGGCCACATCTCCAGAAACGGTGATCCTGAGTCCATGCATTTCGCTTATTCCACTTTGGCTGCTCACGGAAGACTCGAAGGCTTCGATCCATGACTTTTCATAGGCTTTTTTGCCAATATATTGTAATGGAGGAACGATATCAAATGCCACAACATCTTTTGCATAAAATGTCATGAGTTTCTTTACATTCCGGTCATCAATGGCAGCGCGCACTTCATTGATGATTTGACGTAACTCATATTCGGGATGTTCATCAGTAATCTTCTTTTTTTGAGTTTTTTTAAAGGGTGTTATTGTCTCATTAGATACCATAATTCCTCCGTTGTAATAAATTTAATTCCTGAATACACTTAAGCAAAAATGAAGCCACCTTATGCTGACCACATTTGATATTTAAGCTTTTATAAAGTTAATTATTTGATTTTTTCTTGCCATCGTATCTTCGTAACCTAACTCAACTACTTTAGTAGTATATGAGGAGTCAAAAGCCAGATAACTTAGCACGTCTAGACCAGATTCTGTATTAATTCCAGATTGTTTTAAAAAATATCTCAAGATGGTCGGAATTTTATGTAAAAGTTTTTTGCTTAATACTCCGATGTCCTCAGATGGGTTAAGTGCGAGTATCGGAATATTCTTTATGGGAGAATTTGTTCCTATTAAAGTAGATATGGCATTCATTCTTTCTAGTCGCTGAACATCTGTTTCGAGAGAGTCAAGAAAAATAGCATTCATGACGATACCACCAACTTGTGTAATTGGAGGAGGTAAGTTTGTTTCTAAAGTCATTTTTTTTATTTCATCTATTGATCTTGATTTCTTTACTCCAATGGCCACTATCTTTGTTGCCCCTAGATGGATGGCAGGGGAGAGGGGGGTAATTTGTCTAATACAACCATCTCCATAAAAGCTATTATTAATTTTTATAGGAGGAAAGAAAAACGGAATGGCCGAAGAGCCCATTACATGCTCAACTCCCAAGTTTGTACGAATTGATAATCTATCAACCTTGGACCATTCTTTGATGCTTTCATCTCCATCATAAAAAACGACACTCGAATCAGAGTAATAGTTTGTAGCAGACAGTGCCACAGCATGTATTTTCTTATCATTTATTAATTGATGGAGATTTGAAAAATTTATTTCACGAGATAATAGTTTGTGGAGTGGATTAGTATTCAAGATTGCATTGTAGGGTGTTCCGGCCAAGGTTTCTTTAAAAATTGTACCCTTAAACCAGCGAGCACTCATGTTGGTCATGGTATAGTTACTAATATCAAAAATATCTTCGGGCTTTATCCGACTCCAAAATTCTAATAGCTTTTTCGTTGAGTTCTTCCAGCTGTGGGCATTGTTTGCTAAAAATATAGCATTAATTGCACCAGCAGAATTTCCAGTAATTATATCAAATAAATTTATATCTTTTTTTAGAATTTCATATAAGGCCCTAATCACACCTGCCTGATAACATGCTCTCGCTCCACCTCCAGTTAATACTATTGCAATTTTATTTTTCATTAATCTTCAACAGCTACCGCAATGCTTGATTACGGTCTTTAACATTAAATATAAATCTACTGGCTTATTAATACACTCTCTGTCGCCTTGTTCACCCACCCCACCATACGCACTAAGAACAATTATTGGAATACTATTTAAAGCTTTATCGTTGCTGATTATATCTATTAATTCCCAGCCGTTCATATTGGGCATTATTAAATCTGATAGAATTAAACATGGAGCAGTGGTCGTTCTGAGCTGCTCAAGTGCCTCCTTGCCATCGTTAG
>JAYSPR010000162.1:0-12783 GCA_043721975.1 Bacteriovoracaceae bacterium | reverse complement strand
TTGTTTTTAATCGGAAGCTTCCATCATCATAACGATTAAAAGGGAGTGAAGAGGTTTCAATATTCCCTGTGCTGTCTAGAACGGGCAAATACTCTTTTAAACTTTGTGAAACAGTCACATTATATTTATATTTAAAAGTTTGAGAAGACGGGATTTGGTTTTTTAAATTAACATTAGCAGTATTAATTTTTGAATTAGAAATTTGCCAAAAAACCGATGACTTCCAATAGAGTAAGCTTGTGTTTAAATTACTTTCGACGAGCCCATAAACCTTAAATACAGGATCTTTTGAAAGGTTGATTGGCCCCAATTGACTAAATTCCATTTGTGAAATACCGCCAGACAATAGGTATTGCATATCGTTTGAGTTCATAAATCCCTGTGTGAAACGAGGGAAAGTATAAAAAAGTAAAAGTGCAAATATCACGGAAGGTGTGACGAGAATAAGTAATCTTTTAGGATTGAGAAGGCCAATGTCATAGTTCCGTATTTTTAAAATATAGTAGAAATAAAAAAGCATTTTTAAAAGACCAAGAAAAAACATGAGAAAACTTGGTGTAATTAAAAAGAGTGAGCATTCGGCTAAAAAAAGAATTAAGAACATATTAAAGTGATCATTTTCGCTGTCGAGTTCCCAGAACTTGAGTGACGAAAGAAAAATGACAAATGAAACACCACACTCTGTAACGAGAAGTGTTTTAAACTGCATTCTTAAGATATACATTGAACCGAGCAGTAGAAGAATTTTAATTATAAACCGTGCTCTTTTGTGAGAGATGAAAAATGATAAAAGAAGCATACACACGGCACCAAAAGAAACAGGAAGCGGAAGATCCTGACTCAAGGTAAGAACATTAATTAAAATAATAAATGCTGTGATAAGTTTAAGTTTCATAGCTGGCAAGCTCCCTTAAACATTTTAAGAGATGATGAGTAGAGTTGCCGGGAGGTATAAATACTTGTCTTCCAAGTTTTAATCCGTAACAAGCATTCATGTTATGAAGCTTGTGAATTGAAAAGCAAAGAGAGCTTAAAGCCTCTTCACTTACAGATTCTTCGCAGGTAAGTATAACGGGCTCTGGTCTTGAAATATCAAACTGTCTTGTAAACCATTTATTTGTTTGTGCCAGTTTCTTCCAGTCAACTCGCTTAAGTGAATCTCCTGTTTGATATTCTCGAATGAAAAAATCATCACCATCTTTATTAATTAAATCAGGCAAAAGATTATTAGACTGAGTAGCTCCAGCTTTTATTTCAGGATAGACAAAAAGATCTTGATTGATTGTAAAAAAAGTAAAACACCTAAAAAAATTGAAAGGGAATAAGGTTTCAAGATAAATTTTGGTCAATTGTTCATGGCCTCGTTTGCTTCCACGTACGAGAAATTTAATTGAGTGATTGTTTTTTTCAGTAAGTGAATATTTCATTTCAGGGTCTTTAACAGTAATATAATTAGACCTCAGATTGGGTAGTACAAAATGGTGACCCTGTTTGCTACTTGATGAAAAATGAACAATAAATTCTCTTTCTTCACCGGCATGGAGTTGAGGAATGACCGCAGAGACAATCTTAATTCCACTTAAATTAAAATGTGTGTAAAACATTGAACCTAAAAAAAGACAAAATAAAATAAAGTTTAAAAGAAGAATGTAGTTGTTTGCATAAGAAAGACCCATGACCAAAAGAACCATATTTAAAAGTACGACTTTAAAGCCATCAATGGTTGGAAGAATGTAGATCGGGTGTTCTCGCCTAGAATCAGCAATTTTATTATAAAAATAGAGCTTTATTTTACGAATCATTATTAATCAATTCTTACTTTGCTCAGAAGCATTTTGGTTAAATCTAGGTCTTGAGTAAAACTCTGATTTTGAAAGGGGGCCAGCCGGTGAGAGACAACAAAAGGTAGAATAATTTGAACATCGTCTGGAAGCACATAATCTCTACCCTCGAGGATCGCCCATGACTTTGCAGCTTTAATAATATCTTTTCCGGCCCTCGGACTTAATCCTTGAAAAAGATCATTTGTACGTGAGGCTTCTAGTATTCTTAAAACATAGTCCAAAAGTTTATCACTCACTTTAATTGTTTTTACTTCATTGAAAAGATTCATGAGTTCTGAAGAATTAATTAATGCCTGTTGGTGTTTTAAATTATCGGAATGGTTGTCACTTGAAATGATCATTTTTTCATTTTCATAATCAGGATAACCAATTTTAATTTTCATCATAAAACGGTCAAGTTGAGATTCAGGCAAATGATGTGTACCGATTTGCGAGCGAGGATTTTGTGTGGCCACAACAAAAAATGGAAGTGGTAGCTCTATTGTATTTCCATCAAGTGTAACCTGCTTTTCTTCCATCGCTTCGAGAAGAGCACTTTGTGTTTTTGGGGTTCCTCTGTTGAGTTCGTCAGCTAAAATAAATTGATTGAAAATTGCCCCTTGGATAAGGTTAAATTTTCCTTCCTTGCTGTCATAAATTTGTATTCCAATAAGATCAGAAGGCATTAGATCATTAGTGAACTGAACTCGTGCAAATGACAAATCCAAGAGCCCGGCCATGGTTTTTGCAAAAGTTGTCTTACCAGTTCCTGGAACATCTTCAATAAGCAAGTGGCCTTGAGACAGAAAACAGCAAAGGGCCAACTTTGTTTCTTTGGTTTTTCCTAGTATCGATTTTTCAGCAGCAGAAAGAAAACGTTGGATTATTGGCTTCATTTTTTCTCACAATAAATTTATTGGTTTATACTAATGCTAATTGAAAAATGAGATATATCAATTTGGATTAGACACATGAATAATTTGCTACTCACGGTTATGGGATTTCTTACTGGATTAATAGACTCGGTCGTTGGCGGTGGTGGACTTATTTCTCTACCGACATTGTCCTTTGTTCTATCGCCTGGAGCCCATGCCATCGGTACAAATAAAATCGTTGGAACAGTGGGTGCTGCTATTGCACTTTTTGTTTATGCCAAAAAAGGGCATCTGAAGTGGAGAGAAGGACTTTCATTTTCTTTGGTGTGTGCCATTGGATCATACGGTGGAAGTTCATTGGCCCCTTATGTATCAAAAGATTTTTTTCGTTATTTAATGATATTTATGTGCCCAATTATTCTTTGGATTGTTTTTAATCGTGAAAGATTTTTTAAGGAGCGAGACAATTTTATTAAGCCACATCCCTTGCTCTTTTTTTTAAGTGCAATATTAAGTGGTTTTTACGATGGTTTTTTTGGTCCAGGTGGTGGAACTTTCATGTTCCTTAGTTTGTTTCTTGGAACAGGCTTACCGCTGCTGCCTTCTATTGCGATCTCGAAATTGGCCAACACATTTTCAGCAAGTACAGCACTGGTTACTTATTTTTTAAATGGCTTTGTTCATTGGAAAGAAGGAACCATTATGGCATTGGGAATGGCCGTAGGTTCTTATATCGGAGCCACTCATGCATCTCAATCTGCAGCTAAAATCGTTAGGCCAATGCTTATATTTATTGTGGTGCTGTTGATGATTAAACTTTTATTTTTTGAAACATAAAAAAAGGGAGCCCGAAAGCTCCCTCATTTTTTCTTATGCTTAAATTTAATCAGACGTGATTAGAACTTAGCATTTAAATTAGATATCAGCTTTGAAACCGAAATAAACTTTTGTGTCTTTTACTTCAGAAACAGTTGAAGTCGTGCCTTCTTTTTCTGTTTTAGCTGAAGCAAGCATTAAGTGGTAACGGAAGTTTACATCTGACATTGGCTTCCAGTAAGTACCAACAGCAAAAGAATTTTTCTTGAAATCAGCTGTGTTTGTTTCTGAATCAAATTTATCGCTGATGTAAGTAACCATTGGAGTGAAATCACCAATAGCATAAGCAACGTTAGCATACATCGATTTAGTGTCTTCTTTAACTAGTGCCGTAGAACCAGTGTCATTTCTGTTAGCTTTTGTGAATTTTTTGTAATCAGCATCAATAACGAAGCCAGCAACTTCTGATCTTAAACCAGCGTTCCACATAGTGTTGTTACCGTCTTTAGTTTTTGCAGTTGCATGGTCTTTATCACCATTTTGCTTAGCTGTTTGGTAAGCAAGTGTTGGTTGAAGGGCTTTATCAAAAAAGTTTCCACCGTAGAACACACCCATTGCAACACCAGTATTTTTTCTTTCTACACCAGTAGTGTCAGTGAAAGTTGAATTCGGGTTAGAAAATGCGATATCAAGTGAGTTTGTATCAAGAAATTTATACATAGCAGTTACACCGTATCTGTAGTCTGAACCAAAACCAGCTTTGTAGTTTGTTGCAGCTTGAGAAACAAGAAATACGTCTGTTCCAGAAACAACACTTTCACGTCCAAAAGCAGTTGCCCAGTTTTGCTTACCAAAACGAGTTGTGAACATTGAGTTTTTATGATCTACATAAAGATAATCAACACCATTTGTTGTGTTGGTGTTTTCTCTAGCAGTTGCTGGAACAGCAGCTGATGCTAGGAATCTATAACGAAATCTGTAAGAAAGATTTTCGTTCACAGCTCCCGCCATGTTTAAACGAATTAATCCGTTAGAGAAGTTGTTAAACTTTTCAGTTGTTGTCACACCAGCTGTAGTTGTTTTAACTGTAGAATTGACGAGGTCAGCACGTCCTTCAAGATTAAATTTGTAATCGAAGGCAGAAGCTGTTGTTGACGCAGCAACAAGAGCAGTCACGAGAATAGCACTTTTCATTGTGTTTCCTTTATTAACGGTTGATAAAATTACATTGTTAACAAGTTAAGCAAAGAAATCATGATTTGTTTATTAAAATTTCATTAAGATTCTTTTAAAAATTTGAATTACAGGGATAATGTAAGGAAGCAGTAATTTGAAGTCGGGATAAAATGGAACAAACCTTTAGGTCAGAAACTAAAACAATCAAATTTTTGATGCGTTCTTTATTTTTTTTAATTCACTTGGCCATAATGACCGAATTTGTCGATAGTCCAAAATTTCGAATTGGCCTTAGGCTCATCTTTTTTTTATGGCTTGCTAAACCTTATTATAAAACAATCAAGCAGCGATATTATACTTATTGGTCTTTTTCTATCACATTGTTTTTTTACTTAACCTTCAAAATCTATGAGCAGTACTATGTTTTAGATCACGATCATATTGCCATTTTATATGGCCTTTCTTCATTGGTATTATTATTAAAAATGTATCTTTTGTCCTCGCCTATTTATTACCCCCAAGTAAGTTGGTGGGAATACGATTTTCGCTACAGAGATGACTTAAAAATTATTATTAAGTCTAATGAACATGAATACAAAGGAAGACTGACTGACCTCAGGAGACATGCTGGATGTGTAGCTGTCTTTGAGGATTTAAAGATCGGAGACGAGATCATAGTTCATGCTCAATTAGATGATGAGCTGGTTATTTTAAGAGGCCTTGTCATGAGTAAAAGGCGTGACATAATAGGCCGACCACTCATTTACGGAGTACAGTTTAAATTTGATAGTCGAAGTAACAAAAAAAGATATGTGAGTCTTTTAAAAATGTGGAAAAGACAGAAAAATAGTAAAAGAAAAATGAAGTTTGCCCATGCATAAAAATTTTAATGATCATTTATGGATGATGGATGAGGCTTTATTTGAAGCTTTCAAAGCTTATCGCGAAGATGAAGTCCCTATAGGAACAGTCATTGTAGGACCAGAAAGAACGATTTTATCGCGGGCCCATAATCAAAAAGAAAAAGTTAATAATCCCTGCGGGCACGCAGAGATTTTAGCCATTACAGAAGCAGCAAAAAAAATAAAGAACTGGAGATTAGTCGATTGCTCAATCTATGTCACTTTGGAGCCTTGCCCAATGTGCTTAAGTGCCCTTGTTCAGGCACGAATAGGTCATCTTTATTTTGGAGCCTATGATAGCAAGGGCGGAGCCTTAAGCCTAAATTACAATTTTTATAAAGATAAAAAACTCAATCACAGCTTTCCCGTTTTAGGTGGACTACGCCACTTTGAGTGTTCTAAAATCCTCTCAACGTTTTTTAGAGAAAAGCGCCAGAGTTATAATAAGTATTAATTTGGAGAATTGGCCGAGTGGTCGAAGGCGCTCCCTTGGAAAGGGAGTATACGCCGAAAGCGTATCGTGGGTTCGAATCCCATGTTCTCCGCCATTTTGATCTTAGATTGTTGGCGTTACATTCAGACATTGTCCCGGCACCGTTTGGTATTGAAGATAACATCTCATGCTTTGCTCATACGTTTTGATTTCTGATTCAATCAACCCGAGATCTTTCTTTTCAGATTCTAGTATGGCCCTTTTTTCAAGAATTTTGTCTGCAATTAATTCAGGACATTTTTGTTGACCCATCTGGCACCAGACTATTTTTTTAATATTTTTAACCCATGCTGCAACTGCGGTTGGATCACCAGTTGTTAAAAATGCTTTATTGGTTGTGACATAATTATCTTCGTAATATTTTTTAAGTCCATCCTCTGAATACAAATAAGACGTTTCGTAATCACTTGTTGGTTCAAGCACTGTTGGGTAACTGAGTCTTAGCTCTTTGTAATATCTATCAAATAATTCCTTCTCCTCTTTATTGAGGGATCCAACTTTGGGCATTCTTAGTTTAGGATCTGTTGCTTTAATTGCTTTAATAAACTTAGCTGCTAGTTTGATATCAATAGCATCTGGATTAAATGGAGTAAGTTTAATTTTTTTAATTGCAGTTTCTGTTTTAACAATGTCATTTTTCTCATTGTAGAAATGTCTTACGGGCAAATCTTTTTCATAATCAATTTCTCTGGAGTGACAAACCAAACATTTTTGTTTTAAAACTTCTTTAAATTCAGCAGAACTTTTTTCTTTCCAGGCACCTACAACAACAGTAGGTGGCGCTAATGGTTTTGACTTAGGACAAGCTGCTAGTAAATCTCTTAAATTAACAGAACTAAAATTTGGGCGCACAATTAATTGACCACTACTTGTTTGTAAGTCAGAGAGAGTTAAATTTCCCCATTGTGACTTAACGAGTTCTTCACAATTGTTTTTATCAAGTGACATAAAATTAAAAATGACCTCTTCGGCATTTGGGACATTTATTTTACTACAAACTTTATTCCACATCAGACCAATTAAAAAAGGTGATTGAGCATCTTCATTAATCTTTATACAATCAATTGATTTCTTATCACTAGTTTCAATTTTTTTCTTGCTAATAACATTGTTCATGAAGGGAACAAAGTTTAATTTCTTTTGGTCAACCTGGACAAATTCAAAGTAATTATTTTGGTCACTTAAAAAATGGATGTCGCCATTGCTATCAAAATCAGAATAGTAGCTACCATCACCGAGGGAAGCCGGCCTTGAAGCACGGGCCCATGTCGTTGGTACAAGGATAGTTTTATCTCCATTCTTTTTTTGATCTAGGTTTAAAACAAAAACTTCCTTTGAAATATCGCTAGCGACCCCTGAAAAGTAACCACCATTTGGCTTTCCGAAACGATCAATATGAAAAGTAACTTGTGAAGAATCAGCATTAAATGAAACTTTTCCAGTTGCAATTCCTAAATCAAGAGAGAGTTCACAGTTATTATTTTCGCCAAGTTTATAAATTTGCGTTGTGTTGGTTTCATCATTAAAAATTGAAATGAAGTTACCATCTTTTGAAAGCATGGGAAGGTCTGTTTTAAATTTTAAAACATTCTTGCACATTTTCTGAGGAGCAGATACTGACGTAACTTGTTGATTGGCACCCGTTTGAAAAGTGCTTGAACTTGCACCATCTTGATCTGTAAGTAACTTAAGCTCACTGCCTTTTACTGAGGTCGATTGGTAAACACCCGTATTGTTAAGGTCCACTATGCTTGGTGATTGAAAGGCTTTTTTGGTCATTTCCGGACGAATCGATTTAGAAAGAGAAAGGTTTACAAAAAGATCAAAATCAAAAAATGTAATAGCCGTATTAAAATCATCTTTATCTGAAGAAGAGACAGAATAATCTGGAGGACTACCAGCTTCTCCTGAAGCAAGTTGGTCTTTAGACATTGGAACAATTAAGAATTTACCGTCTGTTGAAAAAGTTGGATCAATATATCCAGGCAAAAATATTTCATGGCCAGTATTGAGATTAAGAAGTTTATTTCCTTTTTGCCCTATGTAGCCGATGTATTCACCATTAGGATGAACCTTAAAAAAAAATGAAGGAAGATCATTTACCTTAACTTGTCTTTTATAAGGGATATCATAAATATCACAAATAGATTTGTTTTCTCCAGCAATGGCGAAATTCGCCATTGTTAGAAGATTAAAAATTAAAAATGTTTTTAAAATCTTGTAAGTATCCATTTTTTTTCTCATATCCAAATTTTACTTTATTTTTAATTTGTCCATCTTGAAAAGCAAAAACACTTGGATAATGTAAGCTTCCATTTCTCATCATTAATTCGAAGGAATCAACGACAAGAGAATTTGATAGAATTTTCTTATCAAGAGAAGAGATTTTTGATCTTGTGTCAGTTATTAAAATAATTTCCAGATGCGCCTCTTTAGCCGCTTTAGTTATTTCAGCAATGCCTTTAATTGAAAGTGGCATTTGCCTAGACCATATATAGATAATCCCTTTTTTTTTATTTTCAACTAATTTCTTTAAATCTTGATCATTAAGGAGCTCAAAGTGAGGTGCTTTTTTTTGAAGTACTTTCATTTGACGTTGGCATTTATTATCAAATGCAATTTGAATTTCAGTTTGCTCGTTGGCTTTAATAATTGTTTCATTTTTTTTGTCTTTGGCTATTAAAACCCAATCACCAAAAGTCACACACGGGGTATAGTAAATTAAATCACCCCGTGTTTGCCAATTTTCTTGAGCCCCCCACTCCTTGATTACTTCTCGCATTTCTGAAGCACATTGATAATCAACAGGAGGTAATGCATAGATTGGGCAGGATAAAAATGAAAAAAATAAGGTGATAAGAATCTTTAGCTTCATAGAGTAATTCTAAATATCTTGTAGATATTTTCAAGAGGTAAATTAGTTTACTGAAAACCTAATATTACCTAGAATCCTCTAATAAAATCATTAATTTGTTTCCGCTCTAATTTAGTCAAGTTAAAGCCAGTTGGTGGCATGTGCCCCTTAGTAAGCATAAACTTAATTGTCCCAGACTGTTGCCGTGACAATGCTCCCCTCGAAATAAATCCATCTTCATTGTGACATCTGTTGCAAGTTTTAACATTTAATTCATCAAGCTCTCCCGGACCTTGATATAAAAAAGGTGGAGAAACCTTGGCCAATGAATGGCTTTTGTCAAAATGGATGCGTCCGTAACTTTTTATTCTTAAGTTCATCAGAAGAACTTGAAGATTTTGAGTGTTGGTCATTTGTATTTTAGATTCGTTGGGATTCGGACGAATGGCCCGGGGACCATTTGAGTGGCAAGTAAAACAGCTTGCTCGAAATGAGACCTGGGAATTTGGAAGTGAATCATTCCATTCAAGAGGGCCTGGCTTTAGCTGATAAAATTTTGCGACCAATGGCTTTTTAGTTTTATCAATGACAATTGCCAAGCGTTCCCATTTTTTAATTTCAGGATTTTCTCCAAAATGGCTTTGATTCATCATCCAAATATCCTTTTCTTTTGAGCTAATCCACTTAATTTGATTAAAAACTGAAGTTAATTCTTTAGTTTTAGATTCTTCTGATTCAATAAAAATAATCTGGTGGGAGAGAAAATTAAAGTAAGTAAGACTCTCTCCAAGGAAAAGTCCAAAGGAGAGAGTTAAGATAAGAATAATTACTTTATTGCTGTACATGTAAAGTCGAGCTCGGTTTGATTAAAGACAAGCTTGGCATATATTTCTTGCTCACTTGGTGGAAGTGGATCTGGTGAGCAACGGCCACAACGACCACCGTGACGAATAGGTTTACGAACTTTTAATTCAACCAGTACACCATTTTGATCTTTTAGATCGTATACATTAAGTAAAGGTGTAAAGGTACCTTTGAAAATTTCATTCACGCCACTGACGGTAAGGACAACATTCGCATCAAGAGGAAATTCGAAAGGGGCACGATTGACTGGGGGACGAGAATGAAAAATGGTTAAAGTTTCCCCAGAATCTCCCAGGCAGTTAAGATTGGTTTCGGCGAAAGACAGCTGAGATATGAGAAGTAGTAGCAAAGTAAGTGATAATTTCATAATTTCCTCCATTGGGCTCCATTGTTGGAACAAGTGGAAAATAGTAAATTTTACCAAATAATAAAAATTAATTGTTTTAATGCTGCCATTAATATAATTAATGAATATGAAGTTATCTCATCTTGCCCTACAGGCTTTTATTCAAACGGCTGAAACTTTAAATATTACTGAAGCCGCCGCTTTATTGGGTTTGACTCAGTCTGCTCTTTCTCAAAGAATTGCACACTTGGAGCAAGATTTGGCAACGACTTTATTTATTCGAGAGCCCAGAGGATTAAAGCTCACCGAAACTGGAGAAAGATTATTAAGATTTGCCTTATTAAATCAAAAATTCGAAGAAGAAATGTTGCAAGAGTTAACCGGAGACATGAATGAGGTTGCAGGTACGATTAGAATTGCGGCTTATTCTTCAATCCTGCGATCTGTAATCATCCCGGCACTGACGCCTTTTTTGCAGACAAATAAAAAAGCAATGATTTCTTTTCAATCTTATGAAATGAGTGAGTTGGAAAATGTTTTGAAAACAGCAAGTGCAGATATCATTATCACTGATTATAATTGGGATAAAAAAGGAATTAATAAAGCAGTTCTTGGAACAGAGGAATTTGTTGTCGTTGAAAATAAAACAGGATTAGGTCCAAAAGACCTTTATCTAGATCATGGACCTCAAGATAATGCCACAGAAGATTTTTTTTCAAAGCAAACAGGCCCACCTAAGTTTTATCGTAGAGCATTTATGGGCGATGTTTACGGCATTATTGATGGTGTTGAAAGTGCTATTGGTAGGGCCGTAATGAGTAAACATTTAATTACTAATAACAAAAAAATTAAAATAATTAGTTCTTATCAAAAGATGAAGCGACCAGTGACTATGTACTATTTTGAACAACCTTTTTATTCTAAGATAATGAATTTGGTTTTAAATGAATTAAAGGAAAGAGCTGTAATTTTTTTAAATTAGCTGGTCTCCAATAATGAATCTTTCCCCTAAATTGTCTTGGAAAAAAGAGAGAATTTTTTTTTCATCTTTTGCTAAATATTCTCTTTTAATACCAAAGCCAAAATGAGAACCACCAAGCGCACCGTTTCCTAGGTATTGGCTTTCACCACTAACTTTTACTAAATATTGAGAAGGTGCCTTCCCAGCTTTGGGGTAGACCTCTAGTGATAGAATGTCTTGAAGGGGCAGAACTATTTCAAATAAGTTTTTATCAGTCGCTCTCCAGAAAGCAGGGTTTGTTAAAGCAATCACGGGTATTGTGAGTTCATTTTGGTTAATTTTAAAATATAAAGGTTTATTTTGAGCAAGTGATAAAGCTTTTTTTAAAGTTGCGATAGGCTCTTTTAATTTTAAATGTGCCAGAAAAGCACCAGTGGCCATTAAAGCGAAAACGATCAGTGCTACTTTGAAGAGTGTGCTACTTGGACTACGAATTTCTTGAATTCCTTCTGGCCCTTGACCCACGACAATCATGCCCATGATAAAAACATACATCAAAAGAACAATTACATGAGGCATTACTTTAATCATTATTAGGTTGGTATTTAACCTTTTTGTTAAGACAGGTTTTAGGTCAATGCTGAGTGCTTCAACGTTTTTAATATAATATTCTGAGGGTAGGCTTTGCTTGCGAGTTTTATAAAGGAAAAAAGTAATCATGACAAAAATGAAAATAAAAAAAGGCACTAGCAATTTTAATAAAATCGAATAGTCGTTTTCTGACATAGATGATCCTGCGAAATGGTTTACATTAGTTTAGCACTGTAAGAATTTCAGAAAGATTTTTTACAACATAGGTAGGTTTTGCAGTGTTGGACTCAGCGAGATTGTGAGGGTTAAACCAAAGTGAATCAATATCAAAACGATTTGCACCAAGAATGTCTGCCTCGAGGCGGTCTCCAATCATTAATATAGTATTTTTACTTTCAGGGTTAATTTTAGTCATAGCATATTCGAAAAAACGAATATCTGGCTTGGCATGGCCACATTCATCGGAGATGGCAACGAAGTCAATAAGGCTAGAGAGTTTAGAGTTCTGTATGCGAGCGTTTTGAGTTTCTTTAATACCGTTAGTTAGAATCCCAATTTGACCTATTTTTTTAAGGTTTTCACAAAGTTCTACTGCACCCTCAATAAGTACGACATTGAGAGGAAGCTCTGAAAGATAATACTCTGACATTTGAGCTGGAGAAAAATCTAAATTATGATGGTCTAGTGTTTTTTTAAACCTTTCAACTTTCAAAAAATCTTTCTTAATCTCTCCCTTTTCAACTTGCACCCAAAGTCTATTATTTTCTAATTTATAAGTTTGATGAATGCTATCAATTGCATCATGAATACCAAAATAATTGAGAGTTTTAAGAAAACAGAGCTTTTCAGAAGCTTGAAAATCAAGAAGCGTGTCATCGAGATCAATAAGAAAGAGTTTATATTTCATGTATAGCTGTATTTCATACTTTTGGCGTTGTCTCAAGTCGCAAAAATGTTGTAACAAAGCAACAGCGTTAAGCTGCTTCAACTTGACACACGGGTATGCGATTGTCTAAGATGCCCACGGTAGTTAGGGAGCGGCAAAGGTATGTTCGGTCAACCCCGCCAGGTCCGGAAGGAAG
>JAYSPR010000161.1:0-14968 GCA_043721975.1 Bacteriovoracaceae bacterium | reverse complement strand
TGAACTTTTTGCTTCTTTAGATAGTGGTGGAGATTTTTCTTTTAGATGAACTGCACACATTTCTTCAAATTCCTTGTAATCATTTTTTTCTAAGACGTAAAAATCTTGTTCTCTTGTCGCACTATCTGCGAGGCACTGATTTTCGATAAAGTGAGCGAAATCTTTGCACCACTGATCATTGTCGTTGAGGCATGGAATGAAGTGAGTATTTCCCCCATGGGTATGGGCCGTTTCTTTTAACTCTGTCCCTAATTCATCTAGGGTTTCTAGGCAGTCAGCAACAAAACTTGGGGAATAGACTGCTAAATTTAATTCTCCACCCTCAATAAGTTTTACAACCGTTTCTTCAGTGTAAGGAGTGAGCCATTCTTCTGAGCCGAATCTTGATTGGAAGGTAATGGTCATCTTATCTGGCGAAATATTTTTTAGTCGATTTTTTATGAGAAAATAGGTCTCATAGCAATGCTTATAATAATCATCACCTTTTGTGATGACTCTTCTTTTTTGTATTCCGTGAAAAGTTAAAAGGAGCCTATCAACCTTCACTCCTTTATTTTTAAATTCTAAAAGTGATTCATCAATTCTTCGAACACTGTTGTCTATAAAAGCCTTGGCCGTGTGAAAATTAGTCATGACACTGAGTTCAGGAATCTTCACGCGATTTTTAATTTCACCAGCAAGCCCGTCAATCCCTGAAGCAATCGTAGACTCTGAATACTGAGGGAACATCGGCACGACCTTTAACTTGACTGCCGGATTGGGATCTCTCTCCCAATCATCCCACACTTCATTAACTCTTGGGGGTGAAAGTAAAAAAGCATGATTCACTTCCACCTTTGGTGAAGTCAAATAGCTTCGAACTTTGTCGGTAAAGGCCTTGGTAATAGTCAAAAGGGGAAAAGAACTTCCATCCCAAATGCGAGAGTATAATTTAGCCGAGCGTTTTGGTCTAAAGGGTAGGACAAACAAATTTAAAATCAGTTTCCACAATAAGGGATTAATATCAACAACCCTAGGATCAGCAAGAAATTCCTTTAAAAAGGCCCTCACATCACTGACTTTGGGACTTTTAGGTGATCCTAGTTGAACAAAAACAACTTTCGTTTTTCCTTCACTCACTGCTTTATTCCTTTGGGTAAAAATGATATAAAAGTATAGTAAAGTAATATCAAAAGAACTCTGTTACGACTATGGAAACCATATGAATCCCATGAAAAAGAAAGCAAAAGTGCCCTCAAAATCAACTAGACAAAAAGAGCTCAAACATTTTGCGTTAGGCGAAAGTCATACTAATTATCCTCAAACTTACTCTCCCAAGGTTCTTGAAGTCTTTGACAATAAAAATCCTGACTCTCGTGCATGGACGACTTTCATCTGTACTGAATTCACTTCACTTTGCCCAAAAACGGCACAGCCAGATTTTGCTAAAGTTTTTATTAACTATATTGCCGATAAAAAAATGGTGGAATCAAAATCTCTCAAGCTCTATCTTTTTAGTTTCAGAAATCACGGCGATTTTCATGAAGACTGTATTCAAAAAATTTGTAACGATCTTGCAAAAATCATGAAGCCACACTACTTAGAAGTCATTGGTGAATTTACTCCAAGAGGTGGTATAGCGATCTTTCCTTTCTCGAGTTATTCGTCAAATGATAAACAGTACACACAAATGCGCGAGCAAAGAATGCAAAGCTATGCCCCTGGAAAATATTCAATGGAACTCTCAAAATTATACTAGGAAAAATCTATGGGAATCGGACTTACAGAAGGACTCTTAATCGCTGCTATCGCAGTACTTTTTTTCGGTGGTAAAAAAATTCCTCAACTAGGACGAACGCTAGGCGAATCAATCAAAGGATTCAAAGAAGGCATGAAGCATGATCCAAATGCTCCTAAAGTTGATGACGATTCGCAGGGATCAAAAGAAGATAAAACAAAGAAGTCTTAATCAAACTTTTTTGAACTAAAAACTTCTACCATTTTTAACACTAATGCTTGATCTCTCGGAGTTTTTTCCTTGAGATCAAAACAAACTTTCACCAATTCTTCATATGAAACGGTAATGCCTTTTTTGATGAGAAGTTTATTGGCGTATCTCACGGCCCGGTCAATAAGCTTGTTATTACTTGCTCTCACCCATGTCATCAAATTATCTTCATAGCGATCAAGTCGGCCCATAATAACAGTCGAAAGGTTATTAATTAGCATCTTCAGCATAAGATGAGTTGAAAGCAGGTTCAAATCTTCCACATCAAGGGTATAAAATAACTCTTCAAACTTAAAAATTATCTGGTGATTATCCTGATCAAAAGTAATGTGAAAAATATGATGCTGACTACTTAAATAGCTTTGTCTGAGCTTGGGAAAATTTGAAGAAATATCAAACCCCATGAGTCTTTCAAGCGAGGTCTGAGAAGTCACTTCACTCCAATGAAAGGCCCTGGGATTTCTACCTAATAATTTATTCCAAGCTTCAGAATTAGTGTGTGTGTCTTTTAAATATAAATATGATAACGATGGCTTTTTCACTGCCTCAAGTTGGTTTTCGAACGGAAATAAACTAAAAGTTGGAGATCTTTCCGTTGTATCAGTGAGTATACTAATTCCTAAGTTTGAGTCAGACTCATAAAGTAAAAATTCTTGCTTTTTATAAATTGCACTTTCTTTTTCTATGAAATTTTTTAAAAAACTAAAATCTGTTTTATGAAAAATATCTGTTAACTTACGAAGCTCATCATGAGCATTAATAAATTCTTGATCATGAAACCAAAGAGCAAGCCCCACACTATACATCAAAATAGTGGTGGCCTCCATCCTTGTACTGCCCGTTAAGGCCATTGGCCCTACCGTTAAATTAATTTTTTTTATTTTATTATTCTCAATTACATTTTTTGATCTTTGAGCACTTTTTTTTAAAATATCATCAGGATTGCAATACAGAAAGAATGGTGAATTCTGACTGATAAGACTGGCGGCTTCTGTTGCACCAATAACAAAAGGCGTTTCTCCCCCTTCTGTCGTTGAAATCAGTAAGTCGCCTTCTTTAAATCCCAATTCTCTTAATTGCCTTTCTCCAAATTCAGGAAAATCTTCAAATTTTTCAACCGAGTGAATGAGGGCCACATCTCCACCGGCCATGAAACTAATGACTCTTTCTTTTAAGTCTTTTTTTTCATCTCGATGCTGACTTCGCCAAATTGTTTCTAAGGCCAGTGAAAGTCTTCCGGTCGCTCCACAACCACATAGAAAAATGTTCCCACCATTTTTTAATGTCGATTGAATACTTTTATGAAGAATTTCGAGATCGTTTATTTTAGATTTCAAAATGTAGAAAACATCTGCATCGACTTCTTTAATCGAATTAATGGCCGCGAGGACATTAGACTTTGCATCGTGAGACAAATGTAAAGTTTTTGGGTTTTGTGACTCAGTAGGAAGTTCCCCGAGTTTAAATTCGTGAGCGACTATTAAAAACTCATTAGCATGAGCTTGTTCTAGTGAATTTTTATTATCATTCATATTAATTATTTTTTATTACTTTTCATTTAAAACTTAAAATCACCTTTGATCATTTCAATCACTTCACTCAAATCAAAAGGCTTTAAAATGAGTCCTCGTCCACCGTCACTGATTATTCTTTCTTCACTAATTTCAAGCGAACCAGTCAATAAATAAAATGCGGGCATAGGCTTTAATAATTCTCGAACGTGGGTTAAAAGCTGCATGCCTGACATTTCACCCATATTACAATCTGAAATGATAACTTGAATGTTTGAATGACTGTGACAAATAGCGAGCGCCTCTTTTCCCGAACTGGCCGTAAGAGTTTTTGCTCCATCAATCTGAAGTACTTCTTCGTACATTTCAAGTAGATCTACATTGTCATCTACCAGAAGCAATATGGGGGTATTGTCTTTCATTTCATCTATTCTAGTACATAAATGAATTTTAGAATAAAAAAAGGAAGCCTTGAGCTTCCTTTTTTTTATGATTTTTGTTTGGCTTATTTGTTCAAGTATTTTAAATATTATTCAATAATTTCTAGAACAGATCTTTTTTTAAGCTTAGTTGAAGCAGCGTTTAAAATTGTTCTTAAAGAACGGGCCGTTCGACCTTGCTTTCCAATTATTTTACCCAGGTCAGTCTTGTCAACTTTAAGTTCGATAACTGTCGTTTGCTCTCCCACTATTTCATTTACAGAAACAGCTTCAGGCATATCAACAAGAGCTTTACTAACGTAAGTAATAAGGTCTTTTAATTCACTCATGACTCAAACCTCCAAAATACCTAATAAAAAAACTTTTAAATAAAAGGTTTTCTTAAAGAGTGATTTTTTGGTTTCTAAGAAGAGTTCTTACTGTATCAGAAATTGTTGCACCAGTTAAAGCAAGGGCTTTAAGACGGTCAACTTTTACGTTCTTAAGTGAAGTTGCATCATGTGGATTATATTGACCAAGTTTCTCTAAAAATCCACCGTCTCTTGGCTTACGAGAGTCTGTTACGACAATTGTATAAACAGGATCATTTTTTCTTCCACCGCGCGATAGTCTAACTGTTAACATCGAAAATTCTCCTAAAGAATAAAAAAACAGATTAAATTAAATAAATCAGACAGCCTAATTAGTCAATTATAAAAGGGCTTTAATTAAAAATAGCCCTTACCCCATGGCCCTTTACTGGCCTTTTTCTTCTCTTTGCCCATAGCTTCAAATGGATTCATCGCATTAGGATCGGCCCTAAAACCTTTTTTAGGTCCCATGCCAGGCATTCCAGGAAAACCTCCGCCATTCATCATGGCCGACATTCCTCCCATCATTTGTTCCATCTGCTTAAACTTGGCGAGAAAATCCTTCACCGCTTGTTCAGTGGAGCCTGATCCACTTGCGATGCGCTTTAAGCGAGATTCTTTGACGATTTTATAATCTTGTCTCTCAGCTTTAGTCATCGATGAGATAATAACTTTCATACGCTTCATTTCAGCTTCAGCAGGGCTTAGATCGCCAATTTCTCTGAGCATTCCACCCATTCCTGGAATCATTTTTAAAATAGAGGCCATGGAGCCTAAGTTACTCATCATATCCATTTGTTTTAAAAAATCTTCCACAGTGAATTTCCCTTTTTGGAAATTCTTCATCATGCCTTCAGCATCACTTTCATTAATATTTTCTTGGGCCTTTTCAACTAGAGAAAGCACATCACCCATATCGAGAATTCTTTTTGCGAGACGATCTGGATGAAAGAGCTCTAAGTCTTTCATTTTTTCACCCATCGAAACGTAACGAATCGGAACCCCTGTTACGTGGCGAATAGAAAGGGCCGCTCCACCTTTAGCATCAGAATCCATTTTAGATAAAACAATTCCAGTGACGCCAATAGCGTCGTGAAAAGCTTTAGAAACTTCCACGGCCGCTTGCCCTGTCATAGCGTCGGCCACCATGAGAACTTCTGGGTTTAAATCTTTAAGGGAATTTTTAACTTCTTTAAGTTGTTCCATAAGTTCTAAATCGACATGCAGGCGTCCAGCTGTATCGATAATAACGACATTTTTATGGCGTTTTTTAGCTTCTTCTAGAGCGAGCTTAACAATTTCTTTTGGGTGTAAATTTAAATCTGAATCAAAACAATCCACATCAATTTGTTTGGCGAGAGTTTGCAATTGAGCTTTGGCCGCGGGTCTAAAAGTATCGGCCGGAACGAGGAGAATATCTTTTTTCTTTTTATTTTTTAAATGAAGCGCAAGCTTTCCAGAAAAAGTTGTTTTCCCTTGACCGTTTAATCCAACAATCAAAACGGGGACAATTCCAGGGCGCTCGAGATTAATTTCTTCGTTCGCGTCTCCCATGATCTTTGCGAGTTCATCATGCATAATTTTGATAAACTGTTCGCCGGGATTAACACCTTTAATGACTTTTTCACCGAGAGCTTTTTCTTTCACAGAGCTTACGAATTCTTTGACAACTTTAAAATTAACATCGGCTTCCAATAAAGCCGTGCGGACTTCTTTAAGTGTTTCTTCAATATTTTCTTCAGTGATTTTTGATTTGCCTTGAACATACTTAAAGGCGTTCGAAAATTTTTCACTCAAAGTATCAAACATAATTAACCCTTCATAAATTTTTTACTAATCAACCCGTCACACTCTTTTGGAGACATGGCCACCATAGTGGTTTTTTCTTTAAAATTTTGTACCCGATTTGAATTATTCCAGCAAGCGTAGATCACATCTATCCCAAAATTCAAAGCCCCATCAAGATCTGCGAGACTATCACCAATATGTAAAACTTGTGATTTTTCAAAGCCGGCGGATAAATTTTCCAGTCCCATAGGGTGAGGCTTAGGAAATCCATTGTCATGGCCGTAGATTTCTTCAAAAAAACCATAAATTTCTAAGCGACTTAGGCTCGCCTTAGTAGACTCGCTTGATCTGGCCGTCCAAACCGAGAGCTTAAAACCTTGAAGCTTAAGGGACAATAAAAGTTCTTTGATACCTGGAAATAAAGCATAATCTCTGAGCTCTGTGTTTACGAGAGTTCCATCGTGATCAAAAATGACTAGTGCGTCTTGTGTTAATTTACCCATAAATTTTCAGATCTCATTGACTTGATGCCTTAAAGTCTGTTACCAAAGGCCATGACTAAGAATGCCCCATTTAGCTCGGAACTACAAAAAAAAATCGATCTTTTAAAGTCTCGAAGAAAAGCG
Organism: Bacteriovoracaceae bacterium; assembly: GCA_043721975.1. Taxonomy (GTDB): domain Bacteria; phylum Bdellovibrionota; class Bacteriovoracia; order Bacteriovoracales; family Bacteriovoracaceae; genus Bacteriovorax. Next base: position 8,266 of record JAYSPR010000161.1, on the reverse strand, counting down.
ATTACTTTGGGAAGCCTAAGCTTTGAGTCCCCTCTTCTTTTGGCCCCTATGTCGAGCATTTGCAATGCTCCTTTTCGTTTACTGATGGAAGACTTAGGTGCTGGCGGCACTGTGAGTGAACTCATTTCTTGCCACGGTATTAATTATAAAAATGTTCGCACCACTGAAATGCTAAGAATTGACTCGCGAGAAAAAAATGTGGGGCTCCAACTTTTTGGTGAAGGTGCCGAGGCCATGGCCCAGGCGGCAATCGTCGCAGAAGAATACAAGCCTAAATTTATCGATATCAATATGGGTTGTCCCGTAAAAAAAGTTGTGGGCACTGGAGCGGGCTCTTCGCTTTTAAAAGACACTACTGCGCTCCCTAAACTTTTTAGTACAATTAAAAAATCTATATCAGTTCCCCTGACAATTAAAATTAGAATTGGTTGGGACTTTGATTCCATCAACGCCTTAGAAGTTATTCATATCGCCAAAGAAGAAGGTGTCGATTTCGTCGCTGTTCACGGACGAACGAGATCACAACAATATACTGGCCTTGCTGACTGGAATTATCTCAACACTCTCGGAGAAAAAGCTCCTCTCGATATCATTGGCAATGGTGATCTTCATACGCCGAATCTAGTGAGAGAGAGTTTACAAACAAGTAAGTGCCAAGCGCTCATGCTCGGACGAGGCCCTCTTAGAAATCCATTTTTATTTCTTGAGCCTTATCTCACAGAATCAGATGATTTCTATTTTACTCCGAATGATCACTTAGAAGTGCTCAATAAATTAATTGAATACTCGAGAGATTATGCTCACAGCGAACACATCCTTTTAATTTCGATTAGAAAACATCTCATTTGGATGGCCGCTGGTTATAATAATGTGAGTTCGTTTAGAGATATTATTTTTAAAACACCTGATCTCGGTGAAACGCTTAAACTTTCTGAAGAATTTTTTCATGGACAAAATGGCGAGAGAAAAAGACTGCAGGATCATAATACATTTATGACTTCAGGGCATGGATAGAATTATTTTATCTTCTTGATCTTTTCTATAATACCCAAACATAAACTTAAATCTCGATCGTCTGAAGCGGCATTGTGTTCAATAAAAAACTTTTGTCCTTTGCACTGACATTGCACACCTCTGACTGTGCCGAATGGAAGTGGCCCTCCAATAAAATCATCACAGACTATCTTTGGAAAAAGAAATATTTTAGTAAGATAGAAAAATAGTGATAGCCCGATGAGTGATATTGTAATTTTTTTAAACTTCATTTAATTATTCTACAATCTTTTTTCCATGTGTATTCAGAAATGAAAAATGAATGAAACTGATAAGAAAATTATTTGAGATTAAAATGGCATATTGGTAAGTCATCGTAAAAAGCTTACTAAGTATTTGGGAAGTTTTCTGGTGAGCAAAGAGACTGATCCCTGCAAGTTTCACATCAATCCTCACCAGTTTTATTATTTTAGCACAGACTTAGTTGCCAAGCATCCCTCCTCTTATATTCATATCAAATTTTAAACTCCATATCATAAGTCCTTAAAATTTCGCGGAATGGTTCCTCATTTATTTATTACTTTAGTAATTTGATAAAGAATCCGATGAGATCAAGGTAATATAGGCTTAAAGATCTTAAGGATGCTATTAAAGATGAGTCTAAATCTTCGCCATCTATTCAAACTACTCTCAGTCACTGCTCTACTCATAAGCGGAGTGAGTGAATTGTATGGTGCTGATGGTGAAAAAATCGCGACTCCCTTTGCTTATAATCCTGGTGCCTTTTGTGAACAAGGTGCTGAAAAATTAATGGCCCCATTAGTTGAGGCCAATAAAGAACAATTTGAGAATATCGAAAATCTTCGTGAAAAAATTGATAAATTAAAAAAGCGAAATGCCTTACTATGCGAAGTCAAAGCGATGCGAGATAACTACGAAAAAAGTATCGCTGAATTGGCCCGTGCACCGAAGGCCAAAACTCTTGCCCTGGATCCACTGAAATCGACAATACGAAATGGATTAATGATGAGTGCGATTTCGACTCTACTATCGAAGGATCAATTAGAGTCTGATACTCCTCTTACTATGAGTTCTTTGTGCCAAAGTCATGAAGACCAAAAAATTTGTGATAAAGAGTCTGGTACGAAAAATTATAAACATAAACTGGAACCATTTTTAGCTGCTTTCAAAAAATCTTTTATTAAATCTGGTGAGAAAAAGGATCAAGCCGCTTTAAAAGTTGACCTAGAAAATATTATTAATTCAATCCCTAAAGAATTATCTCCAGAAGTTATTTTGAGTCTGATCGATGCAAAAGCTCCTGAGTTATCAAAAATTTTATCGCAAGACCTACCAAGACAGAAAGTTCTCGATTGCTTAAGTGGTGGGAAAAATTTTGAGTTTGCTTGTAACGGTATTATTAAAAATCCTAAAGAAAAATTGGCCCTAGAAAAAGTTGTTGCTCTGGAAAATAGCTCCCTCCAGGAAAGCCTTAAAAGTGGTTTTTCACCTGTTTTTGGTGAAATGATTAAAAGGCAGCAAAGAGAAATGGAAGCGGCCTTTAGTTTTAGCAGTGGTGCCTACGATCCAAAAGATCGATTTAAAAAATTAGCGGCATCAGTTTTAGAAAAAGCTCCTGAGATTGGTCGCAAAATGAAACCAGCAGACTCAGGATCTACATCCAAGAAGCCCGCTTTCAATGATGATGCGATATTTTTTTATATCCCACCAAAACTTGAAGGTACAATAGATGATGCGAGAGAAAAATTAGAACTACAGGCCATTACAAAGGCCAACTCACAATCAGAGGCTTTCCATAAAGATTGTAATTTTGAGAAAGTTCAGTTTAATACATCAACAGAAGAAGATTCGGCCATCGACAAATGCCGAGTTCATTTAGATCAACTAAAAAGAGGCTTTGAATTAAGAGACAGTGAATTTGGATTAAAACTTGAAGCATTAGATTCTGAAATGAAACGACTTTCAACAAATGATTCATTTATCCAAACTGAAAAGTTAAAAAAATATTTGGCCGAAAAATACATCTGTGAATGTTCAACTAAAACTGGAAAAATAACCAAGAGTAATGATAATTTAGAACTTGATATAACGACTTGTGGCCAAAAAACTTACAAGCAAAATATGACCATAACGAAATTAGATAATCTAACCAAAAATTTAAGCTCTATTCTCAAAGTAAATTTTGCCTCTGATATCAATACCGATATAAATCAATGTGGAACGGCCCTCAGAGCTTCCAATCTCGAGCAGTACGCGAAAAATTGCCAAGGTGAAAATGCCGCAAAGTTTAAAGATCTTTGTACAATATTAGACACTCAAGCGAGAAAAGAAAGAGTGGTAGCCGAAGATGAAAAGAAATGGGACAAAAGATATCAAGAAAATTGGGTTGATTACGACGATAGTGGAAAAATGAAACTCACGCCAAAAAAATCGACTGGAAGATTAATTGCAGAAGGGGCCCTGCCTGTTTTGGCACCTAAAATTATTCCAATGCTGTTTACTCAATTTGCCTCCACTCAAAATATTCAATCGCTCATGAATCAAGCGATTTTAAATAAGCAGTTACTTCACAATGCGACTGTCTACGATCAAAATCCTTGGATGTATAACTACAGTGCCTTTGGGACTTCTCCACTGGTTATGAATTGGCAAACAGGGGTCATTACAAGCTCACAAAGCGCCCTTACGACTGGCGGATTTAATTTTGGCCTGGGAAAATAACTTAGCGTTTAAGTCTCTTTTCTTTAAAATTGCCAACCTTATGAGGCGAATCTCATTTATACCCTTTAGTCAGCTATTTTAATGTCTATCTTTAAAGGCCCTAAATTCTAAGCAGTTAAAACTTTATTTTCTTTTCACTCGATTCAACTAAAGGCCGCTCTTAAGGAGAGGTAAAATATTCCTATCGCTCCAGTGTTATTAAACTTTTAACCTAACGCAGACTCGTGGACGATACGATAAACAATGAAGAGTTCATTAAACTTACTATTCATCTGCCTTTTGACTTTGATTTTTCAAAGTTGCGTGGCCTCTAATCCTTCTGGAAAAAGAAAAGTAAGTACCGCAAATTCCACTTCTGGAACAAAGACAACTCCAACTTCTCCAACATTTTCTTCTGATGAAAATCTCTATTGGTTTACCGCTGAAAAAGTTACTGGAACTGTTACTCTCAATAAGACTTACGACAATGTTATTTATATTCGTGGAAAATCAATCAATGACTTTCTTAACAGTAAAGATGCATCCAATGTTACTTATTATCAAAATGGTAAATCGTTTTGTATCATTGGAAATTTTGTCAGCCCTTTTAAACAAGTTCGTCTGCGTGCAGTGCCCATAGCTGTCAGTAATTATTCTACACAAACCACTGAAAGACTTTTAAGAGTTGATGTTCCAAGTGCAGCTGAAAACCAATCAACCTGCGGAGTGGCAACACTTATCGATGGTAGTTTAGCAGCGCTTATTGATACCAAATCAAATGCTAATGCCGCCTACAGTTTTCCACAAGTCTGTGATCCACTAAATGGCTGCTTGACTACTGGCTTTGCAACAACTTCTGGATTAAAACTCTACGAAAGTACTTTATCATCGACTCCAAAAAAGTTGGACCTCGTTCCAGTCAACAAAATAACTCTTTCTAATTTAATTTTAAGAATCGATCTTCAATCAACAACAACTAATCCGGTAGGTTCATGCACTAATAGTTCTTGTTCTGCCAAAGGATTTGACTGCTGTATTGAAGGCCAGTGTGTAAAGGATGCAGCAACTAAACCAAACGCTTCAACCAATTATCCAACAGAATACTTGCAGGCCCAGTCTGATTTTGCAACAAATCCACTAAGTTTTTTAAATTATCCCAACATCTATTATATTTGCTCAAACATCTCTCATACACCTCCGCCAGTAACAACCCCGGGAACGACACCACAAAGTGCTGCTGAAAAAAGAGTGATTCAATACAATAGTGATTATAATTGCGTAAAACAATATCTCAGCGTGGGAGTTAATTCGTTCTATGCTCACAAGCAAAATAATACAATTTTAACAACTGCTCCAGTGGCCGCCGATGCTGCTCTTTATAACCTCATTACATGTAATGATGCTTACTATAAAGAAACAAAAAAACGCCTGGCCATTAATTGTGGTTGTCCAGCAACTTATACCGATATAGAAAGGGAATTAAAATGTCCTGACTGGGGTGTAAGACCAATCTACAAATCTACTGTAGAAATACCGGCCAACATTGTCGATTTTCTTTGTTACACTCCACTTCCAGAAAATCCGATTGGGCCCATTACAAATTTAAATGTGAATGTTCCCAACAGAAGTGCTCCTCACCGCCTTTTTCCAAAAAGTGCTATTGATAAAACTCAAGAAGGAGAAGCTTTCTATTATTTAGATAATGTTGGAAAAACATCTCCGATCAATGGAAGCTTTAATATCAATTCTATTTTAGGCAGCATGAATGTTGATTTATCTCAAACTAATCCAGCTAAAAAAGTTGATGTTGAACTAGGAAAAACTTATATCCTTTCATCAATTAGTGGTTACTTTACTCCTTGCTCGAGTTGTGCAAAAGATAGTTGGTTTCAAACATTTACTGCTCATCCTGCGACGGTTGCAGGAAGTGGACTAAGGGCCAGTGGCTACTCTACCGGCAGAGACACTTACGGAAATAATACGACTTTTGGTAACTATGAAGATACTCACTTCGGACGCGCTTGTTATTTGCCAGTGACGATGATTCCTTTTTCACATAAAAAAGAATCGACTGCCCAAACACAAAGATTAAATCGTCTTAAAACTCAAGCTGCTTATTTTATAAATGGATATCAAAAAGATTGGTATGGATTTAATAAAGGTGCCCTCATCGGGTCTTTTGATGGTGTGACTTGGTTCGCGATTGGTTCAGGAAGAAGAGTTACGGCCACATCAAATAAATTATACCTTGCTTTAAACAGTGCCTTTTTAGATCTCGTTTCTAAAACAGATACTATCGTCAATATTATCCCTGATTTTTCTGCTAGTGTTGCTGCCGATTTCGATTTTGATCCGACCATCGCGATTAATGATCCTAAACAAAACACCGCTGGAACATGTCAACAGTATCATCAGTGTGCCACTGATGCTGACTGTATTTCACAACTTGGCTGGGAATATACTTGTGCTGATGTTTCACAACTCCGAACAAAGTGGCCAATATTTAGCAGCGAAGCTGACGAACAAAAAAATCAAGAGAACTCTGGAACTATTTTTGAATTATTATCAAGTACGGTCAATCAAGGAAATTCATCTTTTAGATGTGTCTACCGTGGTGCCGGTGCTCCGTGCGTGAAAGATATTGTTTCTATTAATAGTAATATTAATCAAAAGGCCCTTACTTGTGCACCAAATTTTTATTGTGCTGATTTAGGAAGTAACCGCTACAATGAAGAAGTGGCCAGATCTCCAAATGAATTTGATGATATGCTTTACGGTATGGACGCCAATGTTCTTGGCCGTCCATTAAAATATGTCACGGCAAATAAGCCGCTACCAAATGAAGCGATTACAAACATTAAATATAATGCTGGCCCAGGTGGAATCGGACTCACGGCCGTTCAAGTCGATGACATGGGTGTTTGCAGACCTGGAAAAACCTTAGCAGCGCTTGCCCCTGAAGATGCTCATTCTCGCGATGATACTTTAAAGAGAACAGATTATATTTCGCAAGTTGGCTCATGTGATTCATCAATCAACACGAGTGCAATTAATAGAACTCTTGCCTGTCCAGCGATTGGAGAGGATTTAAATTATGTTCCTCTTGATACTGCCATTGTGGATGCTGATTTTGGAATCTCACAAGACATTCTTAAAGTCATGCAAAACTCGTGTGGAGGAGAAGCTAAGACACTCACTCCGACTTCACCAAGTAGAGCTTCAGCTTTTTATTCTATTGAAAGAGAGTCTCTCAGATTAAATCCAGTACTCACTCAACCGACGTTGGCCGCCGATGCTTGTTTGAGAAGAGCGGGATCCATTTGTCATACAGATTTAGATTGTGGCCCTAATAAACTTCATGAAGAAGTGGCCCTTTCAACGGCCCTAAGTTATTTTGGTGGAACGGATGCTGAAAAAAACTATTGGAGTGAATCACTTATTTGTGGCCAGGCCACTCCTGTTCCACAATTAGGAAGTGCAAGTTACTATGACTATAAACTAAGTGAAAATCGTTGTTGTCGTGAAATTGGAAAAGACTTTACGATGTTTAGTAGTGGACCGTCTTCATTTATCCCAGATAACATGATCACGAATTCCAACTTAGACACATCGAAATTTACTGCAGATAATCCGACGGCCAGCAATCGCTACTCTCGCTATACAATTTCTAAAGAAGCTTTAGGTGATGTGAATAAAATTCCTAAAGTTAATGTCATAGGGGTAAATACTCCTGTTCAACCGGAACCAGAGCAATGGAAAGTTATTAATGAAACTGGTGCTAAAACTTGTTGCGGTGGCGGATGGGTAAGAAAATTTGCTGACGGAACTCACGATTGGAAAGTTAAAAATCGACTTAATATTGATGTTTCAAATTTTACTTGTTTAAATTTTAGATCTCCACTTCCAAGTCCTAACTATAGCAGCTTCGCGACAGATTTTGTTAATCAAATTAGTTATCAAAAAGAATACGACAAATTTTGTAAAGCTCCCGGTCAAAATGGATGTTTCCAAATCCCATTTATTCTTGAAGATATAGTCGGCTACTCTGTAACTCCACCGAGAGATTATGACCCGAGTAATTTAGTAACTCCAGATGATTCATATTCAACTGGTGGTTGGGAAAACACTGCTCTTTATCAAGATGCTGGTGGTGTTTATGTTCCTTATACTAGTCTTCCAGCAGCAGGACATACTCGCCTTGATACCGGACCTGTTGGTGAACTTGTTTGTGGCTACCATTATTATGGTCTGAATGCAGACGTTCCTTATCAGCCTTTCCCATTTTCATATGCGCCATTCAATTTAGATGTATGGACTTGTGATACACCTGGAAAAGAACAAAGAAACTTAGGATACTTTATCGATAGAACACTTGATTACGGTGTGAGTTTATATTTACCTGCTTACATTCCTTATAACTCTGCAGCTGCACCGACAGCGGCCAGCCCAACTCTCGATCTTCCAACGATCAGAGCAGTTTATGTAAAGTATATCTATGAAGATGGACGCGAAGAAGTTGTTAACATAACCAATAGAAGAGAAACTTCATCGG
>JAYSPR010000160.1:0-5359 GCA_043721975.1 Bacteriovoracaceae bacterium | reverse complement strand
GAAGATCGACCGAAAGTTCTTATTGATATTAATGGGAAGCCATTAATTGAACAGTCGATCAATAATTTTTATGATCATGATATTAAGGATATTTCTATTGTTCGTGGATACAAAAAAGAAGCCTTCAAATTTCCTAATATTAAGTATGTCGACAATGATAATTTTGAAAGTACTAATGAACTTGCTTCATTGTTTTTAGCCAAAAAAGAAATTGTTGATCATACAATTATTTCTTATGGAGACATTCTTTATAGAAAATATATTCTTTCAAGATTATTAGAAGAAAAAGGCGATATCACAATAGTCGTTGATGCTAGTATCGAAAATCGTGCTCCTGACTACGTGGGAGATTTCGTTCTTTGCTCGAGAAAGCACACAACGAAGTTCTATGAGGCTCCCGCAGAACTTCAAGGAATTAAATTCAGTTCATACACAACTTCAAAAGAAGCAAGTGGCGAATGGATTGGTTTAGTGAAAACAAATAAAGTTGGATCAGAGCTTCTTTCTCAAACCTTAGTTGAGCTTTCAAAAACTCCAGACTTTAATAAGTTAAAACTTCCAGACTTAATGAACGCTCTTTTAGCTAAGAAAGTAAAAATCAATGTCATGTATATTGATGGGCACTGGATGGACGTAGATAGTTACTCTGATGTTTCAAAAGGACAGAAATTTTAGTGAATTTAGAACTACGAGCTTTAAAATCTAGTGATGAGATGGCCTTTAATAAAGGGCTAGAGCTTTTTAGTGACATGGATGAAGATTGGTATACTTTTATTTATAAAGAAGGAATGCTTTTTAGTGATCAACTAAAAATTTTAGATGATAATTTTCACGGTAGAAATTTAATTAATGGCCGGGTTCCAGATTCGATGCTTTATGCCTTTTTGGATGGAGTCATTGTAGGAAGATCGAGCATTAGGCATGCTTTGAATGATCATCTTTTATTAAAAGGTGGCAATATTGGGTACGCAGTTGCGACTCAATATAGAAACAGAGGAATAGCCACTCTCATTCTGAAGCTTTCACTTGATTTTTGCAGGGGGGTTTTAGGTTTAAAGAAAGTTCTCATCACTTGTGGTGAATTTAATACTGGTTCTTATAAAGCGATTGAGAAAAACGGGGGAGTTCTAGAAAATATTTTAGCTTTCCCCGATGAAGCAGAAAAAACAAGAAGATATTGGGTCGATTTAACTTAAGCGAGATTATTATGATTACAGCAGACAAATTTTTAACTCCAGCCCGTGAATTAGGTTTTAATTTTTTCACAGGAACGCCTTGTTCTTACTTAAAGCCATTTATCAATTACGTGATTGATACAGATGGGTTTGAATTTATCGATAGTGTGAACGAAGGTGATGCTGTGGCCATTGCAGCTGGAGCAACTATTGGTGGTAAACGTGCCGTCGTTATGTTTCAAAATTCTGGTCTTGGAAATGCCGTTAATCCGATTACATCTTTAACTTATACTTTCAATATTCCCGTCATGGTAATTACGACATTAAGAGGAGAACCAGGTGGACCGGCCGATGAACCTCAACATGAACTCATGGGACAAATTACAATTTCAATGCTTGAGACAATGAGATTAAAATGGGCCTACTTTCCACAAACTGAAAGTGAAGTGGGTCCAGCCCTTAAACTAGCTGACGATTACATGAAAAGCACTAACCAGCCTTTTGTCTTCGTCATGAGAAAAGATGATATTGCTGAATATAAACTTCAAAAAAAACCAGCACCGAGTAAAAAAGACTTTAATATTACTCACACTGATCATTTCAATCTTGATTACAAAGCGAGAGTCACAAGAACTCCTGTTTTAGAGGCCCTTCAAAAAGAAATGGGTTTAGAAGCAGCTGTCATTGCGACAACTGGGAAAACGGGAAGAGAATTTTATGAAGTAGGTGACCAGAAAAATCAATTCTATATGGTTGGGTCAATGGGATGTGCCCTTGCTTTTGGAATTGGACTTGCTTTAGTAAAGCCAAAACTTAAAGTTATAGTAATCGACGGGGATGGTGCTCTATTGATGAGAACTGGATCTATGGCCACAGCAGGAGCTTATAAACCTAAAAACTTAGTACATGTTTTAATTGATAATGAAGCCCATGATTCAACAGGTGGACAGGGAACTGTTACAGGCAGTGTCTCTTTTGGGGCAATTGCCGCAGGATTTGGTTATGATGAAATCTATTCAACTGATGAGTTAGAAAAATTTAGTGAGCTTCTTAAAAAACTTAAAACAACTGATAAGACAACTTTTGTTCATTTAAAAACTCAGAAAGGATCTCCTGAGAAATTGGGAAGACCAAAAGTTACGCCGGCTGAAGTTTCAGTGCGTTTTGCTGATTTTGTACAATCTAAAGCCTAATAAAAAAAGCGAAGTGGTTTTAAATCACTTCGCATTCGTTTAATCTAATTTTTTAAAATTACTTTGATGTCTTGTTGCAACAACCATAAAGAGTTGTTGAAGCATTTTTATAAACAACGTGGTGAGAGTAAATATTGTCACTCATCCCATCATTACATTCACCAGTAATAATTGTAGCTGATGCTGTTTTAGTACTTACAACAAAAGCGTACTCCTCTCCCAAACCTTGAGCAGTTTCACGGCTAATGACGTCTTCTGAAATCTTACTATCCCCAAAAAGATCAAGAATTAACTTGTTTTGTGTGAGCTCCATTCCCCAAAAAGGTTCTGTACCGAAGCACTTATAGTTAGAATCTGCCATGGCCGAAAATGAGCAGGCCAGAGATAAAATAACAATGAACTTTTTCATAAAATGAACTCCTAAAATTGTTGATTCACACTCTTAGCAAAAAAGGGGATTCACTTCTATGGAGCCTGTAAAAAAGAGCTGAATTTGAATGACGTTTATGTTAACCATAGCTAAGCAAAAAATATTTTCTTTGGATAACTCTATGAAAACAGTAAAACGCAATATTCTTCTTAATCCTGGTCCAGCAACTACGACTGATACAGTGAAAAATGCCATGGTTGTCCCTGATATTTGCCCTCGAGAGCTAGAGTTCGGAGAGTTAACTCTCTCTGTTCGTGATGACCTTATAAAAGCCTCTCATGGAGAAAAAAACCATACTTGTGTGCTCTTAACTTCCTCAGGTACTGGTGGAGTTGAAGCCTGCTTAACTTCTGTTATCCCTTCAAATAAATCTGTTTTAATTATTAATAATGGAGCTTACGGTGAACGTATGCAGGCCATTTGTGATGCCTATGGTATTTCTCATGTGGACTACAATATTCCAGCAGGAAAGCCAGTTGAATTAGAAGTTTTAGAGAAACATTTAAAAGATAACCTTGATAAACTCACTCATGTGGCTTTTATTCATCATGAAACAACAGTGGGGATTTTAAATCCACTAAAAGAAATTTGTGCTCTTACACATAAATACAAACTTGAAAATATTGTCGATGCCATGAGTTCATTTGCTGGCATTGATATAGATGTTGAAAGAGACCAAGTTGACTATCTCGTGTCTTCATCAAATAAATGTATTCAAGGCATGGCCGGAATTAGTTTTGTTATCGCCCGCCTTGAAAGTTTGAAAAAGACGGCAGGAATCAAGAGAAATTTTTATTTTAATCTTCTCGCGAATTATGAATACTTAAATAAAAATAAGCAATTTCTTTTTACTCCACCGGTTCAAACACTCTATGCTTTAAGACAAGCTATTAATGAATATAATCTTGAAGGAGCTCATAATCGCTATGCTCGTTATGCTTCAATGTATGAGATTATGAAAAAGAAAGTGAAAGACTTAGGATTTGAGTTTTTAGTTGAAGAAAAATATCATGCTAAATTGTTAACATCCATTCTCGATCCAAAAAGTCCTCATTATTCATTTAATGAAATGCATGATTATCTTATTGAAAGAGGTTTTACGATTTATCCTGGAAAAGTTGGAAGTATTAATACCTTTAGATTATCGAATATTGGTGATATTTATCCAGAAGATATGAATAAATTTTTAATTGTTTTTGAAGATTACTTGAGACTTAAGAAAATTATTTAATTCTAGACCTAGAGAGAAAAGATTTGTGAGTCATTTTAATAGCGTTCAACATTACAATGAATTATCACAATCAATATTGAGCGAATATAATCAAATTACTCATGAGTTTTCACAGTTTCAAAAAGAATCAAAACTTACATGCCTGCCAGGTTGTGGGAAATGTTGCTTTAAGCCCGATATATATTGTTCTCCCATTGAGCTCCTTCCACTAGCTTTGCATTTACTAAATACTGGGGAAGCCGAAAACTACCTAGAAAAAAGTCTCTTACAAAAAGATGAAAGGTGTATGTTCTTACAAGTTTCTAGTGAGACAGAATTCAAGGCAAGTTGCGAGCAGTATTTTTTTCGTCCTCTTACATGTCGCACTTTTGGAGTTTCTGCCCGTCATTTAAAAACTGAAAAAGAAGTAGAATTTCAAGTTTGTAAAACTTTAAAAGAAAATAAGCCGAATGAATTTCAAAACCTGGTCGACGATAACACAGCAGGCACTAAGCAATCACTTCCATTTATTGGTATTTGCAAAAATCGTTTGATTTCACTTGATCCACGTTTTTTAGAAAAAGAATTTCCAATTAATGAAGCATTGAAAATGATGCTAGAAAAAATTTTGCATCTGTCTCAGTATCAGGATTTTACAACAGTGCCCTAATAACGGCTTCTCCCGAAATCCTCAGTTTTCCATCGTCACCGTAAGCTTCAGTTTTGACTGTATAGATAGGCTTACTAGGCTTTTGAGAGAGAACCTCAAGCTTATAATCCAAAATTTCATTGAGATAAACGGGGGCATGGAAAGTCAGAGTCTGATTGAGATAAATTGTCCCAGGCCCTGGAAAATGATTGGCAAAAATTTTTGAAAAATGAGAAGCCGCGATCATGCCGTGGGCAATTCTTCCTTTGAAACCTTGCTTTTTTGCAGCTTCGTCGTCGAAGTGAACAGGGTTATAATCCCCAGAAAAATCAGCAAATTTTTGAATATGAAGATCTGTTATGGTAAGTTTCTCTTTATAAAATTCTCCAACTTGCATAAGGACCTCCTGCGATTACGTGTAATGGTAGTTTAATAAATGAAATACATTCTTGCATTGTCTTTTTTATTATTTAGTCAGTTTACTTTTTCTTATGAAAAAGAATTCGTTATAACTGAAATTTTAAGTGATAACGTCATCAGAGTTGAAAGGCTCGATCCAAATTTAACTATATCAAGCGGCGACATCTTACTCATTTATTCCCATGAAAGTAAGTCTGTTTTGGGTTATGCGAGAGCAGAAATTGTATCAAATGATGAACCAACTTTTACGGCGATGATCTTCCCCTGTTAAAACGGACACAC
>JAYSPR010000159.1:0-11652 GCA_043721975.1 Bacteriovoracaceae bacterium | reverse complement strand
ATTGCACTTTCACTGAAATCTCTACACTCTAATGGACTTTTTTCTATATCAGCTAGAATTCGATCAATGAGGTATGATCCTTTTAAACCTAATTTTCCTCTAGTGATTTTCCAAAAAAGATTTTCTCTACCGCAATGATTAAAAAGATAAAGAAAATATAATTGGTTGTGACCATACTGCGCAGGATTTTTTTCATCAATGAGATATTCTCCCAATAGTGGAGTGAGAGGATTATTGATAGCAGCACTTAAATTAGCACCATTCAAATTTCCTGTTGTCATATATTCAAAAATTTGAGCAAGTCCTTCGCGCACCCAAGGAAGTTCATCTGGATTAACGTGGTAGTGAATCGCATGATAAAATTCATGGGCCAAAAGAGATTTTATTCCATTTGATTGAAGCTGAATAAGTTTGATTGAAATAGTATGTTCTTTATTATCACCAGGAATAAATAATCCATCACGACCTTCTTTATCTGTTAAAAGGATTTTTATTTTCATGTCTGAAATTTCTTTTTTTAAATCTTCAGGAAGTTGTCCTAAAATTTGATCATTGATAAAACGGGAAAGTTCAGATGTGGCGGCTATGGCAGAATTTTGTTGTGAGCTGCTTAAGTTTTCAAACGTACTTTTATCGGCAGCAAACTTATAGATAGACTCTTCTGCCTGAGCAGAAAAACAAATGATGTTTACCAAAATGGTGAGTGCTGAAAATAACTTTTTCATAAACCCATTTTAATGGATTTAGGTGCTTTCAAATGAGGATGTGATAATCTTTACAAGTGATTTTAAAAGTGTCGAAAAAAAATGCAAAAAACGAGTGTAATCAAATGATCACACTCGGCTAGAATACCTATAATTTTAAAGCTTTAAATCAAGTGTCTAAATTATTGACACCCTTTACGTAAATTAATGTCGTTAGAGATACGTGCAATTTCTTGAGTGACCGATGTCAATGCATCTCTCTCATTTTCATAAATCTCTTTATTTCCTTGAACATATTTTGAAAGCATCTCATTTAAAAGCTTAAGGTCTGAGATCGCACAGCTAAATCTATAACCCCATAGTGATTCTTCTAGGTCATCCGCAGTTCCAGACGATAATGTAAGGGCCACTTTCAAAACAGAATCGGCATTACCCACCGGTACGATTACTCTTTTTCCGTTCATGTTCACTTCTTTAACAAGGTTATTTAGAATCCAATCTAATTGATTTTTAGCATATTCAACAAAACGAAATTCATAGTTTGTTTTTCTTAATTCTTGCTCCGGTGTATTTGCAAATGCACCTAAGTATGGAAGATGACCATTAAGATCTAAATTTTTAGCAACAACTTCTAACATGAAGTCATAGTATTTATTAAGAACAAAGTTGGCCACTTGGGCTTGCTTTTCTGATGTTCCACCGAGTGATCCACCTAAATGATTAGAAATAGCGAGACCTCTAACAAGGCTCTTGTGAAGGAATGTTTCGCTCGCAGCGCCACCTTTTTCTAGAGCAATAATAATTCCATCAGTTAAAATTTTATTAGCTAAATTAATATTTCTTGAATCATTTTCAAGTTTTGCTTGAGAGCGCGACTGGTAACTTCGAAGGAGACTCAACTGTCCTCTGCACCATGAAGCTAAATACTCTGAGCCGCTATTTCCACCACCGACATTTGTTCCACTTCCTTTTGAAGTAGAAGCTTTTTCTGCCGCTGCATGTAAGACCTCTCTTTCTAAATCGCGGGCCCCTGCCGTAAATGAGGCAAAAACTAAACTCGCTAAAATCATCGCTGTCACTTTCATAAAAACTCCTGTGTTATTCTAAATTCGTTATATGGTTTAATTGAATTCCTAAGTTTAAAACGCAATCAACTTTTAGATTACTTGCACCATATTTATTTAAAATATGCTCTCTAAAAGCTTTTATTTCCTCTCGTATTTTTTCAAAGTTTTCTTTGTCTGTGGCCAAGACAACACAACTCGCTGAGCGATTTTCATAAGCATCTTCACTCAATGTTTCTTTGGCCTTATCTAGAAATTGCGAGTGAAGGTTGTTCACGACAGTGTAATTCATTGAAGAGTCTGTAAAATTCACGAAGTTGTCGGTTTGAACCAACTGACCTTTTTCATTACGGCCTAATAGTCCAAGTGTGATCAGGTCATTAATGGCTTCGATAATTTCTTTTTTACTTATTTTATTTCTCAATCTTTTTGAGATAAAGTCATAATCTTCTTTAAAGCTTTCAGTGGCAACGAGTTCTCTGATGGCCACTAAATACCAATGAGAAAAGTAGTTATACTGTGATTTTAAGAGTTCAAATGCCTCAGAGGTTTTTCCTCTCATATTTTTGTTAATTCTATCAAAATAAAGAGTTTTTTCTTTTTCTGTTGTGGCCTGATTATAGTGAACAAGATTTTCGAAATGAAATGTTTCTTTTTCGTTAAGCTTTAGGGTCTTAGCAAAACCTAAGATTGTAGTTGAAGAAAGATTTCTTTTTCCACTCATAATAAGGTTGAAGTAACCTCTAGAGTTTTCACCAAAACCAGCTTGTCTTACGTAGGCAGTGGCAGAGTATTTCGAATTTTTTGTTTGAATGTGATTTAATGAATCCGAAAGGAAAGCCCTATAATCTACATAATCGTAAATCACGGGCTTTTCTATCTTTGGGGTGGTAGTGGGGGCTACCATTTCTGTTGTTGTGTGAAGATCTGTGTGTTCCATATTTTTCGCCAAAAAAATAATTCATTCATTGTTTCTTGAATGCAGTGTAGCTTTTCTTTAAACAAGTCTCTAGCCCTTGTGTAAAAATTATGTATGTCTGGAGTCAACATTTTATTAATTAGTTTTAAATCCAGTAGTCTTTTAAATACATAGAGATAGGGTGTTTTTATGTCGTTTGGAAAATTTAAAAAAATACAAAATATCTAATAGTGAGAGTTTTTCAGTTAACAATGCAAAGACGGAAATTCATTTGTTTTGGTTGCCGGAGTGTGACATTTTAGTCTATGAAGAGCTTTTCGCGACTTTAAAAGGAAACACTTTGTGGATAGCTTCGCACTCATCAATCTTCCGGACTTTAAACTGCCTGAGATCACTCTTATAAGAGATGTAAACAAACATTTACTTCGTGGCCATCGTTGGATTTTTGCTGATTGTTTTGATAACACCAAGGTGACAAGCGGTTTAGCTTTGCTTAAATCTAGAAATGAAATCATTGCAATAGGTTTAGTTCAAGGGGACACACAGCTGCGCTTTCGAGTTCTCTGCCTTACGGAAGAACCTTTCTTTCACATGAACAATATTCCTCAGAGTTTAACGAAGTGGAGTGAAATCCAGTTTTCAAAGGCCCTTGAACTTAGAGCTCACTTTAGAACAGAAGAAACCAATAGCTTTCGCCTCATTAATGGTGAGGGTGATGGAATGCCTGGATTGGTTATTGATATTTACGATGATACAGCAGTTATTAAACACGACCATCTAGCTTGCGAGCGTTTTTATAGCCATGAAGGGCTTGCAAAAAAATTGGTTAGTGAAATGCCTTACATAAAAAATGTCTATTATAAAAAAAGGAATGATGAAGAGGTTAAAGGCGTCGATATCTTGGGCAAGCTCAGAGACGAAGTTCTCTTTAAAGAAAATGGAGCTGTTTTTGCGAGCAATATAAGAGATGCTGCTAAAACAGGATTTTTTTTAGATCAAAGAGATAATCGCAAACTCATCTCACTTTTTACTAAAAATAAAAGTGTCCTAAATCTTTTTAGCTATACTGGTGGTTTTTCAATTTTTGCCGCTCTTGGTGGAGCTTCAGAAGTGACAAGCGTTGATATCGCCAAGGCGGCCATTTTGGCTTCTGAAAGAAATTTTGAAGTCAATCATCTTAAGACTAAGCACACCGCAATCGCTGCTGATGCTTTTTTATATATAGATGAGCAAATTAAAAATAAAGCAAAATGGGATTTAGTCATTACCGATCCACCGAGCTTTGCTCCCAATCAAAAAGCGGTAGAGACTGCCACTGTGGCCTACACAAAAGTTTTTATCAGCTCACTTAAGCTGGTGAGTGCCGGAGGAATGTTTGCGGCGAGCTCTTGTTCATCTCATATCAGCACAGATATGTTTTTAGATATTTGTCGTGATGCTTTTTCAAAGACTAGAAAAAAGGGGACTCTTGTGTATATGGGAGGGCAACCTTTTGATCACCCTTATCCTTTGGCCATGGATGAATTGAGGTATTTAAAATTTGCTCTCTTTAGAGTTGATTAGAGTTGATTAGTGAAAATTGAAAATATTTTTCTTCCCTTCAACTTCGACTGCCTGGATGTCTTTTTTGACTCGATCAAGTTCTAATTGTAATCGATTATACTCACTAAAATCCTCAGAATCAGTATTGATTGTACTTTTTAATTCACTCATTTGATCTTCTAGGTCGTTTTCAACATCCTTGAGCTCAAAGTGCTTTTTACCTAGAAGGTAAGAGTTTCTAAAGTACTGTTCACTTTCAGTCGGGCAAAAGCTAATATATGAGTCAGATTTTTTTCCCATATCAAAGGCATTATTAGGCAGACAAAACTCTCTCCAGCCCTGCATGAAGCCCGTATCGTAGGCTTCTATGTCAATATTTGGGACTTTGGAACTGCATTTATATCTAATTTGGTCAGTGAGTTTTTTAGGGCTTCCCATGCGTCCTTGGTTGATTCCAAATTCATGCATATTTTTAGTGCAGTCTTTAGTGCTGACAGTTGAGCAGGAATGGAAGAGGAATGATAACCCGGTGAGAAGGAGAACGTAGAAAAAAGTTCGCATGACATGAATCCTTGGCAGTTTGAAAGAATATTAAGCACTTAATCTTAACCTATTTTAGATTTTTTTTTGATGGTATTTTTGATTATTTTCCAATGAATAGTGAAGCTTATGGGAAAAAACTGCCTAGTCGATTTTGCCTATTTAAATTTTGTTGGAATTTTTTTGGGGAATCTCTGACAATTAATTATGGGAAATTCAAAATTAAAAGAGTCTAGAACAGTTAAAGAATCAAACACCTATTCAAAGTTTAGAGAAATTGACGGAAGTCATCCTCTCAAGAAACAAGTGCCAGAGGCCGTCGTTGAATATCAAGTGAGATCGAGACACGGAGGACAAGTCGCTTTTTTTAATTTTGATCTCGCCCGGGAGATAGGGCTCATTCCGGAAAATCATCCAGATGAATTAACAAAAGAACTAAAAGAAGAATTTTTAAATGCTTTTAGTATAGTCATCATCAATGAATATGATTTGATGAATAACTTCAATTTTCCCAAAGAAGAAATTAGAAACAATACTTACATGGCCACTCGCTACCTGCAACTTCAACACCCTTGCAAGAAGGGAACAACTTCTGGTGATGGGAGGAGTATTTGGAACGGTCAAATATCGAAGGGAAGTAAAACCTGGGATGTTTCAAGTTGTGGTACTGGAGCAACTAAACTAAGCCCGGCCTGTAATATTAATAAAAAGTTTTATCAAACGGGAGATCCCACTGTTTCATACGGTTGTGGATACTCTGAAAAAGACGAAGGCTTTAGCTCATTATTTTTTAGCGAAGTCTTGGCCAAAAATGGTCTTGAGACTGAACGCGTACTCGGTATTATTGAGTTTCAAAAAGGACTGGCCATCAATATTCGAGTTCATGACAATCTTCTTCGCCCTTCACATTTATTTAATCATTTAAAACAAAATAACCTGCCAACTCTTAAGCGTATGGTTGACTACTACATAGACAGACAAGTGAAAAATAAGATTTGGAAAAACGTTCCAACGGACTCAAAGACTACATATGATTATTTTCTAAATCAAATGGTCGAGACATTTTCAGAGATGGCAGCTAATTTCGAAGATCAATATATCTTTTGTTGGCTAGATTGGGATGGCGACAATATTCTCATGGATGGGGGAATTATTGACTACGGATCAGTCAGACAATTTGGTCTCTACCACCATGAATATCGCTATGATGACGTTCAGAGATGGTCGACATCTATTAAAGAACAAAAGCAAAAGGCCAGGTATATTGTTCAGACACTTGCCCAAATTGTTGACTACATAAAAAATGAAAAAAAGAAATCCATCGATGATTTTAAATCTCATCATGCTGTTTTATCCTTCGATAAACGATTTTTTGATTATAAAAATAGAAATATTTTAAGAAAAGTAGGCTTTCCAGTAAAATACACCGATTTCTTATTAGAAAATTGCAAAAAAGATATTGAAGAGTTTAGATTAGACTTTAGTTATTTTGAAATGGCTAAATCTAGTAAAGGTCCTCAAAAAGTTCCAGATGGTATTAACTGGAATGCGATTTTTTGTATGCGGGACATATTGAGAGAGCTTCCTCAGCTTTACTTAGGACGTGGGCTTACAAATCTAATTAAAGAAGCAGAGTTTATTGATATTATCAAATCAAGTTATGCCACTAAAGCCGATTTAAAAAGATCACTGAGACGAGATTTAAAAATTAGAAGTTATCAAAAAAATTATATCAAACTAATTAATAAGATCGCGACAAAATTTAAATTAGCACCAGAAAAAGTCTTGCTCGATGTCTCCATGAGATCTTCTGTCATTAATAAATATGACAGAGTGACTGGGGATTCAATTACGACAATTGTTCAAAAAGTGATGAATCAAAAGCCAAAGTTAACTCCCGATGAAATTTTAGTCGTTCTGAGAGAGTTTACAGCTTACCAAAATTTAAATCCTGATAAAGATAGAAAAGTTTCTAATTTTGAAGTTGAAAAAGAGCAGTCTAGATTAGTTAAAGGGATGCTACAGATCGTTCGTGAGTTTAGAGACGGAATATGAAAATTGTTTTATATTCAGGGGGCGGTGAGACCGAAAATCACTACCTGAATGCTCGTGCTCTTGAGCTGACTGGCGTGGATATGCCGAAGCTCACTTTTATTCCATCAAGCAGTTATGATGCTGAAGAAGACTTCAGATTTTTTGTTGAAGAGTTCTCAAAACTTGGCGTTCAGCGTTTTATGCATTTTTGTGTTGATATACCTTTTACCAAAACACTCCTTAGTGAAGTTTTAAAAAGCGATCTCATTTTTTTAGGCGGGGGAAATACTTTCTATTTCTTGAAGCATTTAAAAAAAGCAAAGATGTTTGGGCATTTTAAAAAATTTTTAAAAAGAGGGGGAGTCCTTTGCGGACTTTCGGCCGGGGCCATTGTTTTAACTCCTCACGTTCATACGGCCAGTTTTCCCCATTTTGATCGCGATGAAAATCCTTGGGACATGAAAAACCTGTCGGCCATGAGGCTGGTGAATTTTGAATTCTTTCCACATTATAAAAATTCTATGCGCTATGATGCGGAGTTAAAGCATCATTCAAAAAAATCAAAACTCCCACTCTATGCTTGTCCAGATGGAGGAGGAATTGTGATAGAAAAAGATCAACTCTCTTTTTGTGGTAAAGGGCACGTTTTTTTTGAAGGTAAAAAATTTACGATTTCAAGTTATTTAGGTTAATTTCTTCTCTCCTCTCTTGGGGGACGTTGACTCGGTCTACTCAACACAAAAATAAGCACACAAAGTAAAACTAGATTGGCAAAAATTTTAATTCCTAGATGTACGTTTAGAGTAGGAATTCTCAAACTCATCACCAATATGAGCGTAATGGTCGCAAGAGCTTTTGCCTTTTTGCTTATGATTCCATGCTCATGCCAATTTTTAATTGAGGGCCCAAAGTACTTATGATTTAAAATCCATTGGTGGAGTTTATCATTAGATTTTGAATAACAGTAGGCAGCGAGTAATAAAAAAGGAGTTGTTGGTAAGACTGGTAAAAAGGCACCAATAATTCCTAAGACCAAAAAAAAGTGGCCAAGGATGAGTATTGTTAATTTTTTCATTGATCGCGGTCCTCAAAATATTTGATCATATTTTTTTTGAGCTCTTTATAAAAAGGCTCAAAAATTTCTAGTTGGGCAATAGTCTTTCTCGTCACAAGGGAAATTGGTCTGGTGAGCTTTAGTTTTTTAATATGCTTTTTATTAATCATTAATTCCTTGCTAAGACCCAAAGGAATGAGACCATTTCCCAAACCAACTTTGGTCATTTGATAAACGGCTAAAAAAGATTCAACATGAATAAACTGAGTGGCGAGAGTGAGGTTGTGATAATCCGTTTTTAATTTGGGGCCGATGGATTTCCAAGTGGCCGAATTTTCTTCGATGGTGATGAGTGGGAGATTTTTATGAAACTTATTTCCCATTTCACAAGATATGAGAACCATTGGTTCATCGTAAAGATGAAGACTGACTAAATCTTTTCTCGATTCACTGTCAGTGCAAAGTCCCATTTGATATTTTCCCAGCATAACATTTTCTATAAGCATAAGGCTGCGATGAACATGGAGATCTAATTTAAGATTTTTAAAACCTTTGAGTGTTTGGTTAACAATGAGAGGGCCAAAACTTCCAGCGATTGAATCTGATAAGCCCAGGGCAAAATTAGATAAATTAGCCGAGTCATCTGCTATTCCTAAATTTTTTAACTCAATAATGAGGGGACGTGCTTTATTAATAAATTTATAAGCATTACTTGTGAGTTTGACTCTTCTACCATCCGGCTCAATGAGTCTTATATTGAGCTCCCTTTCAAGGGCCTGAATTCTTTTACTTACTGCTGATTGTGTCAGTCGCATCCGCACAGAAGCCTCGGAGATTGTGCCGTATTTTTCTAAAGCGAGGAGTGCATCTATGCCATCTAACATATTCCTTATACTACTATATTTTATGAATATTATTCAATATTTTCTTGTATTATTTTAGGCGATAATTGTAGTGGGAAAGTGGTCAATAAGTTAAAGTAATCTTATTCTTATATTTTAAAAGGAGTCGATATGAGTAAAGTCAAAAAGACATTAACTGTAGGTACTAAAAACTATACCTACTATAGTTTAAATGAAGCCAAAAAGCTTGGTTTAACTGACATTGATAAGTTGCCAAAATCTCTCAAGGTCTTATTAGAGAATTTGCTTCGCCATGAAAATGGAAAAGATGTCACTTTCGAAGATGCAATGGCCATTAACGAATGGGTTAAAACCAAAAAATCTGACCGCGAAATTGCTTATTATCCGGCCCGTGTTCTTATGCAAGACTTTACTGGAGTTCCTGCTGTTGTTGATTTAGCAGCGATGAGAGAGGCCATGAAAAAAATCGGTGGCGATCCTAAAAAAATTAATCCGCTAATACCCGTAGACCTTGTTATCGATCACTCTGTTGCGGTTGATTTTTATGGTAAAGCTGATTCATTCGAAAAAAACGTAGCTTTGGAATACGAAAGAAATAAAGAGCGCTATACATTTTTAAAATGGGGACAAAAAGCTTTTAAAAATTTTAGAGTTGTTCCTCCAGGAACAGGAATTTGTCACCAAGTTAATCTTGAGTATTTGGCCCAAGGTGTTTGGACAAAAACAGAAAATGGTGAAACGACAGCTTATCCAGACACTTGTGTCGGAACAGATTCACACACGACGATGATTAATGGTCTGGCCGTTTTAGGTTGGGGAGTTGGTGGGATCGAAGCCGAAGCAGCGATGCTTGGTCAATCTGTGACAATGACAGTACCTGAAGTCGTCGGATTTAAATTAAATGGAAAAGTGAACGAAGGAATTACAGCCACTGATATCGTCTTAACAGTTACTCAAATGTTAAGAAAGCACGGTGTTGTTGAAAAATTTGTTGAGTTTTATGGGCCAGGAGTAAAAGTTTTATCACTTGCTGATAGAGCAACTATAGCTAACATGGCACCAGAATATGGGGCCACATGTGGATTTTTTCCTGTCGATGAAAAGACGATTGATTATTTAAGATTCACAGGGCGTAGTGATGAACAGGTTGCTCTTGTTGAAGCTTACGCAAAAGAGCAAGGCCTATGGCTTAACGCTGGCGATGCTGATCCTGTTTTTACTTCAACTCTTGAATTAGATTTATCAACAGTTGTACCAAGCTTATCAGGTCCAAAGCGTCCACAAGATAAAATTGAATTAACTAAAGCAGCTGAAGCTTTTGCAAGCGAGCTTAGTGGAGCTTTTAAAGTTAATCCAGAAACAGCGAATACACAATACGCAGTAGACGGAGCAGACTTCAAATTAAAAAATGGAGCTGTGGCCATTGCAACGATTACTTCTTGTACAAATACATCTAACCCGTCTGTTATGATCGCGGCAGGATTAGTTGCCAAAAAAGCGAGGGCCTTAGGATTAAAATCTCAACCATGGGTGAAGACTGCTCTTTCACCTGGATCTAAAGTTGTGACAGATTATCTCGTTGAGTCTGGTCTTCAGCAGTCACTTGATGAGTTAGGTTTTACGCTGACAGGTTACGGTTGTATGTCATGTATCGGTAACTCAGGGCCTTTGCCAGAAAATATTTCTAAATCAATCAACGCCAATAACTTAGTGGTCACTTCAGTTCTTTCTGGAAATAGAAACTTTGAAGGAAGAATTAATCCTGATGTTAAAGCTAACTACTTAGCTTCTCCTCCACTTGTTATTGCTTACGCCCTGGCCGGAAATATCAATATTAATCTAACCAAAGATCCTATTGGTAAAGGTAAGGATGGAAAAGATGTTTTCTTAAAAGACATCTGGCCTACTCACGAGGAAATTAACACTGTTTTAAATTCAAAACTCACAAGTGCGATGTTTAAGACTCGTTATTCAAATGTTTTTGAAGGAGATAAGTACTGGCAAAGTATTAAGGTCACTGAAGGTGAATTCTTTGCTTGGGAACCAGACTCTACTTACATTCGCAATCCAACATTCTTTGAAGATATTGCTGGTGGAACTGTGAATTCAATTGAAGTGAAGAATGCTAAAATTCTCGCCTTGTTTGCGGATTCAATTACCACTGATCATATAAGTCCTGCAGGCTCGATTAAAAAGTCTTCACCAGCGGGAACTTACTTACAATCAAAAGGTGTCATTGCCAACGACTTTAACTCTTATGGATCTAGAAGAGGAAATCATGAAGTTATGATGAGGGGAACATTTGCTAACATTCGTATTAAAAACGAAATGCTTGCGGGAGTTGAAGGAGGGGAAACTCTTCACATTCCAACCGGTACAAAACTTTCAATATACGATGCGGCCATGAAATATGTTCAAGAAAAAACTCCACTAGTGGTTATTGCTGGTAAAGAGTACGGAACTGGTTCATCTAGAGATTGGGCAGCCAAGGGAACGATGCTTCAAGGAATTAAAGCGGTTGTCACCGAATCTTTTGAGCGTATTCACCGCTCTAATCTTATTGGTATGGGAGTTTTACCTTTAGTTTTTGATAAAGGCGTAGACAGAAAAACTTTGGGGCTTGATGGAACTGAGACGATTTCACTTCTGCCGCAAGGAGAATTTAAGCCGATGATGAAGTATGAAATGCTCATTACTAAAAAAGATGGAACTGTTAGTAAAACCATGCTGACATCAAGAGTAGATACTGCTGATGAGCTTCTTTATATAAAGAACGGTGGAATACTTCAGTACGTTCTTAGAAATTTAAAATAATCACTTAAAAACCGAAAGGGCAGTGTCTAAATTCTGAACGATTATGTCCTACTCTAATTTCTGAGCGATTATGTCCTATTCAATAACAATTATGTACCCTAAGACCTTTAAAATCTTA
>JAYSPR010000158.1:0-10901 GCA_043721975.1 Bacteriovoracaceae bacterium | reverse complement strand
AGAAGGACTTCATTGGAGAAAATTCAGAAATACGAAACGTCCAACTTTTTGGGTGGCCACTGGACCAGAAGGCACGCATCAGTATGAGCTTCGAGTTTTGTTTGAAAATATTCCCTTGCCACTTTCATGGCCTGCTGAAGTCAATTTTCATGAAGCAGAAGCTTACTGCAATTACAAAATGGAAGAAGATAAATCAAAATTAAAATATCGCCTTTTAACTGAGGCTGAATTTATTGCTCTCACACCGAAAGGTCATGATCCGGTCTTACAAAAAAAACCTTACTCGGCTATTTCAGGACTTTCAGATATTGAAAAAGAATATTATACAGAGAATTTTAATTTTACTTGGTCGTCTGCTAAAAATGTGGACTCACAGCTTTACGGTAATACTTGGCATTGGTTAGTGGATCAGTTCAATCCCTTAGAAGGTTTTGAAGTGAATTCTCTCTATGATGATTTTTCTACACCATGCTTTGATGGGAAACATCAGATGATACGAGGTGGTTCATTTATGAGCTGCGGTCATGAAGCCAGCCACTGGGCTCGTTTTCATTTTCGCCCACATTTTTATCAGCACTCTGGCTTTAGAATGGCTGCGACCTTAGATGGATCAGCAGATAATGGAGCAAAGTTACTTTTAAAAGTTAAAGAGTATGTTCATCAAAAACGCGAAAATATTCTCGATCAAATTGAAACCAATACTGACTGGTGGAAAAAAGTTGAACAGCCTCTAGAGCTTTCTGAAACTGAAATGAAAAGTTTATTAGAGCAAACACAAAACAAAGTCTTAAGCTATATGAAAGACTTTCCTTTGAAATCTCCCATGGGACTTGCTCATGATCCTAAGGTCAACGGTCTCAAGGAAATTTTTAAAATTCCTTATCAGTCTTCTAAAAATTTCCCGGCCAATCCTGAAAGTTATGATTCACTTTTAAAAACGATCTTTGATGACATGGCACCTTACTCTCAGCATCCCGGCCACCCTGGATTTGCAGCTTATGTTGCCGGAGCGGGAAATTTTATTTCTAACACCGCTCAATTAATTGCTCAAACGTTAAATCCATTTACTGGGCATTATATGATGGCACCAGGGCTCGTCACTCTTGAAATGGAAGTGATTAAGTGGTTTCAACATATGGTTGGATTTGATGAAAGAACTTCTCAAGGATTTTTGACTACTGGAAGCTCACTGGCTTCTCTAAGTGCTCTCGCAATGGCGAGAAAAGAAAAAATTGAAGGGTTTGATTACGCTAAAGTAACGGCCTACACATCAGCAGATGCTCATCATTGTATAGCGAAATCATGGGCGATCTTAGGATTTAAAAAAGAAAATTTGAGACTCATCCCGCTTAAAAATTTTAAAATGGATACGAGACTTTTAAATCAGAAAGTTGAAGAAGACTCTGCCCGCGGCTTTAAACCTTTCATGGTTGTTGCGACTTTAGGATCAACTAAAACGGGAGCGGTTGATAATCTTCAAGAAATTCTGAGTGTATCAAAAAAACATAATCTTTGGGTACATGGGGACGGTGCTTATGGTGCTCTCTTTATGCTGACTGAAAAAGGTCGTGAGATATTAAAAGGAATTAACGAAGTAGATTCTGTGGCCCTGGATCCTCATAAGGCCCTTTCCATTCCTTATGGAACTGGCTGTCTCCTTGTGAAAAATAAAGATCATATGCTTTTTGATTATCTCTCAGATGACTCTTATATGCCACCTCGTCCAGTGGATCAAGTCGACTACGCTGATATTACTCCTGAGCTCTCACGTGATTTTAGAGGACTACGCATTTGGCTTCCTCTTAAAGCTTTAGGTGTAGGGCCATTTATTTTGAACCTCGAAGAAAAACTAAAATTAGCTGATTGGTTGGCCCATGAAATTAAAAGTATTAAAGATTTAGAGTTAGTTTCGAATCCTGAATTAACGATTCTCACTTTTGCTCATAAAAAAGGTGATGCGGAAACTAAAAAATTAATGGAAAAAATCAATAATCAAGGAACGCTTTTTCTTTCAAGTTGTACTGTGGATGGAAGATTGGCCATTCGCTTTTGCTTGTTAGGGTTTAGACTTCATTTTGATCGATTAGAAAAAGCTCTCAACGAAATTAAAGGAATGGTGTAACTAAAATGACAATCGCTCATTTTAAAAATCAGTTTTACCAAGGGACTGAGCGTATTCATTTAAATAATTGTGGACTTTCACCCATTTCAGCTCCGGCCAGAGATCGCATTTCCTATTGGGGAAATCGCTTTTATGAAGAGGGCTTTTATACAGACCAAGATTATGTCAATGATATAAAAAATTCTAGGCAAAGACTTTCGAAGCTTATTGGATGTGAAAATTCTGAAATCGCTTTTTTCCAAAGTACGGCGGGAGCGGTTAGCCAGCTTGCGATGCAGTTTCCACTTTCCTCAGGTGATGAAGTTATCATGTGGGCCGAAGAATATGGTTCACATCTTTATCCTTGGCAAGAAGCGTGTAAGAGAAAAGGGGCAGAATTAATCTTAGTTCCTTCAGGTGAAAATCTTTCGACTCCTTTTGAACGTTTGGTGGATAAAATATCGCCAAGGACAAAAATTATTGCTGTGTCATGGGTGCAATTTTTAACTGGCGCTAAAACAAACCTTGAAGCTCTCGGGAAAATTACCAAAGAAAAAGGTATTTTTCTTTTCGTCGATGCCATTCAAGGTCTAGGCCTTCATCCTTTTGATATGAAAAAATTTAATGTCGATGCGTGTGCAGGCGGGTGCCATAAGTGGCTTTTTAGTCCTATAGGCGTAGGCTTTTTAGCTTTGAATCAAAAGCATATGATGAAAATAAAACCTCATAATGTGGGAGCCTATACTTTTGGAACTTGTGATGATCCAACCAGCACAGAGTGTATTCCCAAATTAGATGCTTTAAAATTTGAAGCTGGATCAAAGCAAGTTTTAGAAATCACGGCCCTTGGCGCGAGTGTCGATCTAATTTTACAGACGACGGTAGAAGTGATTGAAAAAGAGACTTTGCGTCTAGCGAGTCTTTTAAGACATGGGCTTGAAAAAAAGAATTATAAAATTCATTCACCTTATGATTCTGATAACCATACTTCGGCCATGGTTAATTTTACTCCCAAAGATAAAACAATCGAAGCTCTCAAATTAATTCCTTGTAATTTTGTCATGAGAGGGCCAGGTCTCAGATTAAGTCCAGCCGCATTTATGACGGATGCCATGATTGAAAGAGTTTTGGAAGTCTTATGAAAGTTCTAGTGATAGGTGGCACAAAATATTTTGGCCGTCATCTCGTCAATGATTTAGTTAAAAATAATCATGAAGTTGTTCTCTTTTCAAGAGGGCTTCAAGATTTCCCTTTAAAGTCGAAAGTGATTCATATTAAAGGGGACAGAAATTTAAAAAATGAATTAACACTTGTTCGAGATCATGGGCCTTATGATTTGGTCTTTGATCAGGTTTGCATGTCGGGAGAAAATGCCCTTGAAGCATGTGAGATTTTTAAAGGTTTTACTAAACGTTATATTATGACGAGCACCGGCTCTGTTTATGATTTTGCAGACAATATTGAACTCACTGAAGAAAAATTTACAGCTGAAAGTTATTTGATTAATACGGTGGATACCACACCTTATAATTATCAAGAGGCTAAAAGACAAGCCGAAGCTTATTTTTTACAAAAGGCTCCATTTGAAGTGGCCTGTGTTCGTTTTCCCATAGTGCTTGGTGAGGACGATTATACTAAACGACTTTTATTCCATGTGGATAAGGTTAAAAATAATCAAGAGATTTATTTTCCGAATATTAAAATAAAAATGGGTTTTATAAATTCACAAGAAGCGGGAGAATTTTTAGCCTATCTCGGACTTCAGTCAACATTTTCTGGATCAGTAAATGCTGCAAGCACTGGATATATTTCACTTTTAGAATTGATGAATTTAATAGAGCTTAAATCTCATCAAAAAATGGTCTTGGCTAAGCATAGTAGCGCTAACAATTCTTCACCCTTTGGTGCAGAGAAAGATTTTATCATGCCAAATAAAAGAGCAGCATCTTTAGGATTTCACTTTAAAAATCTAAATGATTATTTGCCAAAATTAGTAGAGTTTTTCCTGGCGTAATTTTTTTGTATCACCCCTAGATTTTTTTTCTTTAATGCGTGAGTTGATTGAAGACTTCGTAGGCTTAGTGGCCTTTCTAATTTTTGGCGCTACTGCGACACTGTCAATCATTTCATGAAGCTTTTTAATGACTGTGGCAATGTTGAGGTGTTGAGTTCTATGTTCTTGCGAACTCAGAGTAATAAAACCCTCTTCACTTATTTTATTTTGGAATTTCTTTAAAAAACGATCGTGAACACTTGCCGGAAGTGAAGTTGTCTTGAAGACATTCCAGTGAAGTGTAGCCTTAGTGTTGACCTTGTTAACATTCTGTCCGCCAGCACCAGAGCTTCTGGAAAAACTTAAATCGTACTCATGAGAAGGAATTTTAAATTTGCTCATATAAATAACTATAGCTCATAAGTCCAGCTATTGGTAGAGTGGATCTATGCCCAGTAATATTCAAGAACTCGAAGATTTATTGCTTTCAACCTTATCATTTTATGAGGCCATGACTTTTTCAAAAATTGTATTTGATATTGATACTGAAATTTTAAAACAGTACCGTGATTTTGATCGAGTACAAATGTTAATTATTTTAGATTCATTAGAAAAAAAAGGCTTAGTAGAAGGAAAGGGACTTGGCAATGAAAGGCAATGGAAAAGGATTCACAAAAAAAAGTCACTTTGGCGGATAATCTTGAGAATGCTTGTAAAATATTAGAAGAAGATCTTACCACAATCATTACAAATATAATGGTGGTAAGATCTGTGAATTATTTTAGTTATCTGCTTGATTTTGGAAATCTTCTAAAATTTGTTTCCTTGTCTTACAATTAGCAGGGTTTGGCTGAAGATTTGGTGGACCTTGCACAATCTTAGCTAAATCAATTCTAACCTGAGCCGAAATACTATCATTTAGGTTAGAATAAACTCTGTAAACTAAACTTTTTGTAGGAATATTTCTATTACTTGGATCATAGTAATGTTTGTATCTAATTTCAATTTTTGTCGGAGAGCCAAATGCAAGTCCATGAGTTGCACAACCTGTGGTCTCATCTCTTCTAATTTGTAGTCCCTTAAAATCTGTAATAAGCACAACTGTATCATCACCGACACAGTCTACTCTAGTTGGAGTCACTGTATATTTTTCAATGTCATTAGCGAATGCAAGAAATGCCATAGTTGCTACGTATTGCTCAGTCGAAAATTGACCATTTTTAAAAGGAACATAAGCTTGTAGCTGAGGATTAGCCTCTAACAAACCTGCAAGAGACGAGTGCCAAGAAATAGAGTTAGGATCAAGAATGTTCATTTGATCCTTAATGTGCCAACTACTAAATGCCTCTAAATAATTTAGAGCATTTCTTCCATTTCTCTCTTGAATTGTTCCAGTCTTGCAGCTTTTAAAAATGTCAAGCTTGCTTAATTCGTAACTTCCACTGTCTGCAAATACTTGCTGAGTTGAAATCATCATTGCTAACAAAGCAATTTTCCCTAACAAAAATTTCATCGAATCCTCCATTGTTAAAATGTTTTATAAACATTTTTTAAAATCTATTTCACTTGAGACACATACCCAAAAAGTTGAGATATCATTTATGTCATTATTGGGATTCTTCAATCCTAATTGCGTATTGAGCTCATTAGCTACTTGAACTGATTCTGCCGCAGTTCTTGTGCTTATTCTTGGATTACTTCCCCAGTATCCAAAATTAATTACATTATTGGTTAAGTCATTGCGAAATTTTTTTCCTACGAAAGGTGTAATTCCAATTGGGGAGTGAGCTTGATTGTATAAGCGCGTGTTGTCTCTTAAACTTGATGACTCGTGGCAAGAGATGCAAGAAGTATTAAAAAAATGTGATATTTTAGTGTCATCAATTTGTTCAGCTCTGATGTGGGTTAGTTCAGATCGGTTATTTGGAACCTGTTCACTTATAGATGATGGATTGTTTTGAAATAAATCAGATAAAGTATAACCCATTGGATTTAGCACGGCAGGTTTGAATAAAGGCTCAAAAAAACAAATTGAAAAGGTTGAGCATTTTAACTCCTCAACACCCATTGGGATTTTTTTATTAGGATCATTAAAAAATTGTTTTGAAAAATCAGTTACAAATCTTGTCCATTCACCATTTTGAACATATCCGCCAACAAATTTCCAGTGATTTGGTGCAACTTTAATTGTTAAAGTAATACTATTGGTGGAAGCGAGTGGTGATATATATTTGAGAAGTAGCTGCTTTAACATTTTCGTAAAAGGTTCGAGATTAGTTTCATTTTTCTCTAAATTTAGTATGGGATGTATGACTAGTGGTGAACCATTGGTAGATACATTATATGTTGATTCACCAAATTTTTTGAGTGCTAGCAGAGAATCTGTAAACAGTGCACCTTGCTCACTACTCAAATTAAACATGATATGCATCGCGGTTGGAAGTGGATTGAAATCATTAAATGGTTGGACAACTAACCTGATGCGTGCCTGACATATTTGCTTTTTGGAGATCGAAAAAATATTTTCACCAGTTGAATTATCCACAATCCGCTTTGACTCAAAGGAGTCTCCACAAGGTTCATAACGAAACGATGTTACTGACCATTTAGACATATCATTGTAAAAAATAGAGTCGACATATTTCTCGGTTAAGCTATTTTTTTCAAAGCTTAAAATTTGTTCAAAGATTTTTTTACTTATTAACTTATCTGTTTCTAAGTTGATTGAAGGTAGAGGTTTTCCATTTTTGAGTGGAAAAAAAATACTTACATCATTAGTATCAAATCCAGTCTGCGCACAAAGACATTCGGAAAGTGTCAAAAATATAAAAAAGATCAAAAAATTCATAAGTTGCATTATGCACTCGTGGTGTTCAAATTATAGTTGTTTCTTGTTTTGTACCGTTTGAAAAATAAAAGAGCAAACAAATTATGGTTATTAATTTATGGTGTGAACATTTTACTTATCCAGTTTGCAATATCTAGAATTAGTCATAACTTACGTATCAATATGAGTAATGTTAAAAATTCGTCAGAAATGATTTTTTCGCCCGATAGTTTGCCTATTACGGCATGGCTACCCACGACATTAAAAGAAGCTAAAAAACGCGGCTGGGACGAACTCGACGTTGTTCTCATAACAGGTGACGCCTATGTCGATCATCCAGCTTTTGGATCTGCTGTTATTGGCAGGATTTTAGAATCTTTAGGCTTAAAAGTGGCGATTATCTCTCAACCTAATTGGCGAGATGACCTTCGAGATTTTAAAAAATTTGGAGCTCCTAAATACTTTTTTGGTGTGACTTCAGGGGCGATGGACTCCATGGTCAATAAGTATACTGCCGGAAAACGCTTGCGCTCTAACGATGCCTACACCCCAGGTGGCTCTCCCGACTTTAGACCTGATTACGCAACGACTGTTTACACTAAAATACTAAAAGAACTTTATCCTGATACACCAGTTATGATTGGTGGAATTGAAGCCTCACTAAGAAGAGTCACTCATTATGATTTTTGGGCCGATAAATTAATGCCTAATATTCTGACGACTTCGGGTGCAGATCTTTTAATTTATGGCATGGGAGAACAGCCCTTAAGAGAATTAGTGAGACTACTGTTAGAAGGTGTGCCATTTAATGAAATTAAAACCATTCCACAAACGGCTTTTTTAATTGATGAAAAAGAAGCACTTCCGCTAGGAAATATCGCCTGGGATGTTCAAGAGTTGGCTTCACATGAAGTGTGTTTAAAAGATAAAAAGCTGTACTCAAAAAATTTCATGTATGTTGAAGTTGAATCTAATAAACAATTTGCTAATCGACTCACGCAAAAAGTTGAAGGGAAGACATTAATCATTAATCCACCTTTTTTAACGATGACTGAAAGTGAGATTGATTCTTCTTTTGATTTGCCCTATACCAGATACCCACATCCAAAATATAAAGACCGTGGTCCAATCGCGGCCTATGAGATGATAAAGTTTTCTCTCAATACTCATCGAGGCTGTTTTGGTGGTTGTTCTTTTTGTACGATATCAGCTCACCAAGGTAAAATGATCGCAAGCAGGTCAAAAGAATCAGTCATGAAAGAAGTCGATCAAATTGCCCAGATGGCCGACTTTAAAGGGTATATTAGTGATATCGGTGGCCCATCGGCTAATATGTACCAAATGAAAGGAATCGATCAAGAGGTGTGCGATCGTTGTGCAGCACCTTCATGTGTTTTCCCTGTTATTTGTAAAAATCTTGATGCTAGCCCAGAAAAAATGACGAGTCTTTATAAAGAAGTGGCCGCTCATCCTAAAGTAAAAAAAGCTTTTGTGAGTTCGGGACTACGCTATGATTTAATGTTTAATGAAAGATCGAGAGATAAAAAGAAAGATGAAGAGTATGTTGAACAACTCATCACTCATCATGTAAGTGGAAGAATGAAAGTTGCACCTGAGCATACTGAAGACCATGTCTTAAAATCTATGCGTAAGCCGGCTTTCCATTATTTTGAAACTTTTAAAAAGAAATTTGAAGAAATCTCCTATAGAAAAGGTTTGAATCAAGAATTAATTCCATATTTTATCTCTAGCCATCCAGAGTGTACTCCTGAGGATATGGCCAAGCTTGCAATTAAAACTAAAAAATTAGGCTATCGACTTGAACAGGTTCAGGATTTTACTCCAACCCCGATGACTGTTGCCACTGAGATTTATTATTCAGGTTATCATCCTTACACTTTAAAAGAAGTGAAGACGGCCATCACTCTTGATGAAAAAACTCGTCAAAGAAATTTCTTTTTTTGGTATAAACCAGAAAATAAAAATTATGTTAAAAATTATCTCGCTAAAAATAAGCTATTTGATTTAACTAAAGAATTATTTGGTTAAGTTAATAAGGGCAATCTTTTCTTTTTTCTAAAGTGACTTTTCCATAAACTTTATTAAGTAGTTCTGAAAGTTTAGGGTCATGAGCTTGAATTTTTTCTCTCGTATTAATTCCACCATTCACATCAGATCTTACTGTAGCATTAAACCAGGCTTGAGTGCCTTCGGCCCAGTACTCTTGGCTGTCGGCCATCATGTAACAAGTCTTAGGGTAAAGATTTTTTTCTTGTGCACTTTTATAGGCAGCTTCTATATCTGCTTGAAGTGAAGTTTCTAGATTGAACATGACACTGTGAGAGAATTCATGAACAAAAATATCTTCCGAAGAGTATTGCTGCTTTTTTAGGCAGAGAAGATTTTCTTCTCCGACACTGGCGAGATTAACATCACCTAAACCTCTCATGGTAGAATAAGAACGACCATCTGAACTACTTTCTGTTTTGAGTGAGGCATAACTTTCAAGGTCAGTAATAATTTGATCACGTCCAATGATTTCAATTTTAAATTTATTTTTTGCGAGGGTGTTATGAAGGGAAGGATTGAGTGAAAGCATTTGTTTTAAGATGTAAATGGCACGGTTGAAAGCTTCATCAGGAATAGTTGCTACACCTTTAAATTCAATATTTTCATCAGATTTAATTTTTGTTAGAGGTTTTACTTGTGCGATTGCTATTTGGTGCGTGCTGATCATAAAAGATATCAAAACTAATAACTTCATTTTTACTTCATCCTTAATGAGTTTTTACAATAGGTGTCGTTGGAAAATTAGCTTTAATAAATTCATCTATATTGACATTTTCATTTTCAAGACGAAGTTGTTTTAATTCAGCTTGTGCAATTTTTATTTCTTCTTGATTTAGGGAGATTTTTTCTCTTTTGAATGTCCAACCCCAATTCCAGGCACTTTTATTTTTGATAGGAGAGTAATGGCCGGCACGGACACCGGCATAAATAGTTCTGGCCCACTGCTCACCTGCAATTGTTTGAACACAGGCCTTTAATCGTAAATCCGTTTGATCCATGTCTTGCTGGCTACCACCAAACCAATAGCGAAGATCATGTTCAACGCAACAAGAGCGCCAAAGTCCTGGCTGCCTAGGAGTGCCATCAAGAAACATTGTGCATCCATCAGTCTCAAATGCTTTGAGTTTGCTCTCTGCTAAAGCCCAGTTAGTCATTATTAAAATTAATAAAAAACCACAGGTAAATATTTTCAAGGCTAATTTATTCATAGTTTAATTTAACTTAAGTGAATTAATAATTCTAATATTATGATCTTTAAGCTTGAAATCCTGAGTGTTTTTCTCGGATACGTGTTAGTGTTTACTCTTTAACTAAAGACTTTTATGCTAATGGTTACTGGAGACATACTATGGAAAATAAACAAACAGATAAAGTCCTGGACAATATATTAAATACGACCAATTTTGATGAAATAGAGGAGCGCTTAAAAGAAATCAATGTGCGCACGACTGCGTTTGTAAAAAAGAATCCACTGACATCGATTGCGCTTGCTGCAGCTGTCGGATTTATTTTAGGTCGAATTTTTTCAGGAAGACGCTCATGAGTGAATTATTTAAAATTGCAGAATTTTTTCTAAAATATTTTATGGGGCAAGGAAACTTTATTGGTGAAAAATCAATGGAGATTTCAGCAGAAATTTTAAATCAATTAAGGCGAATTCTTATCTTGACTGTTTTGACCTTGGGAAGCTTGGCCCTTTTTTGTTTGGGCATGAGTTATCTTATTGAGCGATTGCTCAATAATCTAGATAATGGAGCCGCGATTTTTACTCCATCAATTTGGTTCATTTTTGGCTTCCAGCTCATTTGTGTAGGAATTATGATTTATGCGACTAATAAAAATAATTGGCTCGATATTTTCAAAATGGAAAAAAAGAATCAGGTAAAGGCAGGTAGTAGCTTTCAAGGTAG
>JAYSPR010000157.1:0-26282 GCA_043721975.1 Bacteriovoracaceae bacterium | reverse complement strand
AGTATAGCAATTGGAAACCACTCCGAGATCAAAGCGCATTAGAGACCCATTCCATAATTATTGTCTATATTTCATTAGTTTTTATCAATTATTCTTTTTCTTTAAGATATCCCATACTCAAATCATTAGGAGAGTAGACAATGGGTGGACTTTTCTTGGGTTTATTTAATGGAGTGATTCTATGAAAAGGTTGGCTTTCATTTTTGTAGAAAAATTCAAAGATCATATTAAAAAGTATATTAAAAGTTAACAGGGCTTCTATAGTTTACTGCCACTTTTTTAATTTTGATTATGAATAAATTTCTTTAAACTAGAAAAGTTGTTTGCCATTTTCCAACTTGTAATACTCATAAAGTCATGTAATGGATTGAATTTATTGGTGCGCTGGAAGGGACTTGAACCCCCATGCCTCGCGGCGCTACCACCTCAAGGTAGTGTGTCTGCCATTTCACCACCAGCGCAAACTAGAAGGATCAATTCGAAGTGGGGCTAGGATAAAGTCTTAGCGTCTTCTAGGCAAGAACATTTCTAGTTCATCAAGGTAAAATTTTATGCGTGCGCGGGCCTCATGAATTTGTCCAATACGTTCATCGATCATGAGAGCAAGTTTATCGTCTTCACTCAAGGTCTCTCCGCCTTGTTTGCGGTTCATAAAGGCCTCGAGGCTTCCGTAACTCGTATCTTCATCTGCAAGGGATTCTAGTCCCTCAATGTGAATTAAATCCTCATCATTTAAATTTGAGAACTCTGTCAAAAGGTCCATCATGGGATCATCTAGCTTTTCTTCTCTGGCTCCATTTTCTTTATTTTCCAAGGGAAAATTCTTCGATGAAGGGAAAAGGACTAAATTGTCAGTTTCTGTCGTCAGTGAGGGAGTGTTCATGTCCGTGATTTCCTATACAATTTCAGCCACTTAATTATTATTACTTCATTCATCCTCAAAGATGCTATCACGCCCCTATTTCTGGCTTTTAAAAATCTCAGGGCTTATGTAGAATTTATATAAGTGTCGCAAGATGTGACATAAAAAGGATTAAAAAACGAGAAAAAGGAGTGCTCTTGTGGAAGAAACCAAGCGAATTCCCTGCATGAAATGCAAGCACTACCAGGTCACTTTTGAGCCCAACTCACCTCGAGGCTGTAAACTCTATCAGTTTAAATCCATGGTCATGCCTTATATTTTAGTGAAACAATCCACCGGCCACGACTGCACTTCTTTTGAAGAAAGGAAGGGCGAAAAGCTAGATTCAAAAGTCGATTTTAATGATCCAAAATATTGGTAGAATTTAAAGAGAGTATGAGCTCTTTTTTAAGATTGTAATACGTAGGCCCCGAAGTCCTAATCATGGCCCCACCTAAGCAAATGTCCCCATCATAAAACACGACTGACTGTCTTGGAGTAATGGCCCTTTGAGGATGATCAAAAACAACCGAAATAAGATCTCCTTCGATTTTGGTTATCGTGCAAGCTTGATCCTGTTGGCGGTAGCGAATTTTGGCCGTACATTTAAATGGTAGAGTTCTATTTAATTGACCAGCTATAAAGGATAGGTCCGTGGCCTCGAGAGTATCAGAATACAAATGAGGATGAGTTTCGCCCCTTTCAACAATCACCACATTTCTGGCATATCTTTACCTACGACGAACCAAGCTTCTCCTTGTCCACCAAGGCCCAAACCTTTTCGTTGCCCGATCGTGTAGTAGGTAGCTCCCGTGTGACGTCCAACAACGCTGCCATCTAGGGTTTCAAAATTTCCATCTTCATAAGTGACATAATTGGAGAGAAAATTTTTAAAATTCCTCTCACCAATAAAACATATACCGGTTGAATCTTTTTTTTCTTTTGTGGAAAGATCATACTTGGCCGCGATTTTTCGCACTTCTGTCTTAGGAAGATGACCAATAGGAAATAACACTTTTTTTAAGACTTCATTATTAATAGCGTAGAGAAAATAGGATTGATCTTTGAGGGGGTCTGCCCCTTTTATAAGACTTTGTCCGCCTTCGTTTAGTTTTGTTTGACAATAATGGCCCGTGGCCAAAAAGTCTGCTCCAAGCTCCATGGCCTTTTCATAGAAGACTTTAAATTTTATTTCGCGATTACAAAGAATATCAGGATTAGGGGTAAAGCCTAATTTGTATTCTTCCACAAATTGAGAAAAAACTTGGTCATGATATTCTTTGATAAAATCAACTGAGTAATAAGGTATATCTAATTTCTCGCACACCTTTATGACATCAGCAAATTCCAGTGAGGACTGACAAACTCCGTGCTCGTCAAATTCTTCCCAGTTTTTCATGAAAAGACCAATCACTTTATAGCCTTCTTCTTTTAATAAAGCGGCACAAACAGACGAGTCAACTCCTCCTGACATTCCCACAATGACAGTTGTCTCTGACTTCGCTTTAGCTGAATGGGTTTGAGATTTTTCCATGGAAGATATTTAGCAAAAATGTCATCATTTGACTATGCCATAATTCCAGGAAAGAACCGCACCAGTGATAGATCTAAAAACTAAAATATAAGTATTAAAATTAAGGGTCTCAACAAAATCATTAGAGGTGTTATGTCGAGGGTTTAAGTCACTTTCACGGTTTTGGGTGAGAGTAATGGCCGGAAGACCTAAGGACCAAAAACTCTCCAGAGTTGAAGGAAATTTTTTCATGGTGGCCTCCTCTGGAGCATTGGGCACAATTTCCGTTTCCTTGAATTCTACTTGCCCATAAAGGCGATCGACTGACTGACTTATCATATTTGAAAGCTGTTTATCAGACGCTTTATAATAAAGTTTGAAGTTGTTAAACTTTTTTTCTAAATCGCTTAGTTTTGTATCGTGAGCAAGCATCGTGAGATTTAAAAAACCAACAATTTTTTGAGTGCCAATGGTACTCATTAATTTCTTAGCATACTCTTGTGAACCCAAAGATTTTGCTTCTTCAGCATCAAAAAAAACGATCTTTATTGTTTTTGGCAAATCTAATTCAACCAAAATTTCTATCATTGAAAGCTCTAAGGCCACACCAGAGGCATTGTTGTCTGCACCTGGCATTTCTGTTTCTGACTTAGTCTTAGTTGGAAAATAGGTATCGTAATTGGCCCCTATAATCATGACTTCATCAGGTACTATTAAGCCTTTTTTTTCCCAAATAAAATTGACCCCGGGTCCATTATTTTCGAGAGTGAATTCTTCTTTGGAAAAGCTTGCTCCATTTCTAGCATTTTCTTTTAATTTTAATTCTAAATACTCTCGGGCCTTCAGGTGTCCAGGACTTCCAACCAGACGGCTTGGTCTCGTGACTTTTACAAATTCTCGCAAATTTTCTTCTATTTTATTTCTCGAGAGTTTTTCAGCTAAGGTTTTGACAGCATAACCCGTTTTTACATTGCGCTCAAATTTTTGAACAACGATTGCCGCCTCGGCCTTTGATCCTATTAGTAGGAGTACAAATAAGAGTGAATATAAGCCGACACTAAAATTAAAAACCCAATTTTTCACTTTGACTCTTTTTTGATTTAATTTCATCTTCTTCATCTGTTTCTTTAGATTTACTTGGAAGCGTATTATATCCATATTCATCAAACATACCTGCCACTTCAACTAAACCAGAGCCAATAACTTTTCCTTTGGCCCCTTGTCTCGTATAAAACACGACCAACTGACCTGGTATTAACTGACCTGGTTTTTCTTCATCAAAAGAAACTAAGACTTGTTGATTATTTTTAAAATAAAGCCGGCAAGAGGCCTTCTCTCCCTTGGGAGCAATCTTCGCATAACAACTCAGTGGTAATGATTTATCGAGATTATCAGTAGGAAGAAATTGAGTGATCAGTGCTTGTTGATATTTAAGTTTATTGGGGTAATCAATAAAAATATTTCCTTTAAAAGGCACGATAGAAATAATTTCTTTCAACGGATCAATCATTAATTCATGTTTTTTTTCAGAAAATAAATTATTTTGGCCTACATAAAAGCGGTGTATCCCTTGGTGTTCACACAGTGAAGCATCAGTAGCATATTCATAGATTGAACCTGTTCGCCTTAAATCTTTTGACGAGCGGGCCTCCACTAAATCAATCATTCGTGGATCGTGCATAATATGTTTGAATTTACTTTTTACTCTGGGAATAAAATCGACTTTAATAAGTTCACTAATTTTTTCCACTTCTTTTTTTCTGATTTCAGATAGCGGTAAAATAAGATTTTCTAAATGGGTTTGTGTCAGTCCAGCTAAACTGTAAGACTGATCATTTTCAAGATCATTGGCCATCATGAGTTCAAAAGATCCTGTTTTTTGATTCTTTAAAACTTTTGCATAATGGGCCGTGGCCACCATGGTTGTTTGAAATTTTTTGGCTTTTTCCATTAAAACATCTAAGAGCACTTTATTTAAAAAAACCAAAGGTTCAAAAGTGTGCCCAGATAAAATACGCCCGACTAAAGGATCGAGCACTTGATAAGCAAAAATATCGACAGCATTAACTGCATAAAAAGGAATATCAAGATAATTACAAATGGATTTAATTTTATTTAAATCTAAAACAGCGACATCGCCAAATGGGCCAGTTTCTTCACCATCTAAAAAAAGCTGCAGACCTATTCCAATACATTTGTAGCCTTGCTTTTTAAGCAAATAAGCAGCAACCGTGGATTCCACTCCACCGGTCATGGCAATGAGAACAGTCTTATTAGTATTCACTTCATTCATAAAAACATTATAACCGATTAAAGTTTTTTTTCGAGGACCTTTTAAGCAGCGGAAAGTTATACTTTCCGACCCTCGTTGTCGGATATTATTCCTCTTAAGCTTCCTGCCCTGTTTGTCGAATAGATACTGATGAAGAAAATCAACTTTGAAGAAAAGTATGAAATTTACTTATTTACCGACCCAGAAGAAAATCTGGGAACGTCCAAGCTCGGCGAATTTATCTCGTTTTTAAAATTTAATAAATTAAACCTTCCTTATAAATTTACTTATGTGGCAGCTAAAGCAAGTCTCATTCCTGAAATGACCTTGAATCAAAATATTCTTATCGATTTTAGCCCTGATTCTCTGACAGAATCAAAAGACATTCAGTTCCAAGATTTTCTCAAATCTCAGCCTAATAGGGCCTTAGAAGATCTCTACCAGAAATTAGAATCTCCTCACGAGCTTCCTAATCAGACTAATGCGCAGATGAAAAAACTCTGCACTTTAATTAAGTCACTTCTTTATGAAGGACAATTCATTTTTCTCGAAGAGCCTGAATTAGACTTAGATCAAGAGATCCTAGAGCTCTTCAAATTGGCCTTAAAAGAGCAGTCAATGAATAACCAAATGAACATCTTCATCTACTCTCAAAATCGTGCTTTGTGGAGAAATGAGACACACCATACGGTCGAGCGCCTAGAGGATTATACTTTTAAAGTAGTCACTTTAAATAATCGCACCGAATGGAAAAAAGAAAGAGATCTCTTCTACAGTAAAATTGTTCACAAAGACACTGACTCAACTTTATCTTTTAGTGATTTTAAAAATAAGAAAAAAGGCGCCGCTTAGTTGACAATATCTGTCCTCCATCTAGATAATCATAACTATGAATAAATCTAATAAAACTCTCAATTTTATTGACCTTTTTTCTGGTGCTGGCGGACTTTCGTGTGGACTGGAACTCGCCGGTCTTAAATGTCTTCTTGGCGTAGATATGGACAAAAATGCCATTGAGACTTTTAAAAACAATCATCTTCATGCAAAAACTTTTTGTGGATCAGTCACTGAACTCACTAAATTAAAAATAAAAGAACTCACTTCAAATCAAGAGATACATGCTGTTGTTGGGGGACCTCCTTGCCAAGGCTTTTCAACCGTAGGACTTGGAGATCCAAAAGATAAACGAAATTTTCTTTTTAAAGAGTTTATTAGAATTGTTAAAATCGTTAATCCGAATTTTATAGTGATTGAAAATGTCACAGGTCTTCTTGCTAAAAAAAATGAAAAGGCCATTAGTGCAATTTTTAAAGTCTTCACGGATATGGGCTACAACCTAGATGTACAAGTTCTTTCCTCTGAAAATTATGGTGTCCCCGAGCGCAGAAGAAGAACCATCATTCTCGGTTCAAAAAGTAATCGCCAAATTTTATTTCCCAACGTCACGAGTGAAATTAAGACTGTTGGAGACGTCCTTAAAAACCTAAAATCTCCCGATGGAAAAGTTTATAATCATGATATTGAAGCTGCTAAAATTAAATCAGCTTTAGATGTCGCTCGGATTGCTTGCATTCCTGAAGGTCGCGGTATTCGTTATGAAATAGATGAAAAGACTTTTTTAAAATCTAAAAAACTTAAGTTAGGAGTTAACTGGAAGGAGCTTAGAGAAAAACGCTTTAGGCAAACAAAGTTTCAAAGACTAGATCGAAAAAAACCAAGTCCAACCATTATGACCCATAGGCATAATTATTTTCATCCAACAGAAAATCGCTACCTCACTCAAAGAGAAGCGGCGGCCATTCAAAGTTTTCCTAATGATTTTGTTTTTTCTGGAACTCTTTCAGCTCAGTGGCGACAAATTGGCAATGCTGTTCCACCACTTCTCGGCAAGGCCATTGGTGCCTCACTTCTAAAAATGAATGCCATTAAAGAAAAAGGCCTCCTGCAAACGACTAAGGCCAAGCAATCAAAAATGTCAGAAGAATTAGTCACGAACGTGAGAAAAAAAGCCTTCGTTTATAAAGAGCTTACTATTTCTTAAACTTAAGAATAAAAGTGGTATTTTTAGCTTGGTTAACAATAGAAAGTTCACCGCCATGAGTTTCTAATATTTTTCGGCAAAGTGAAAGACCAAGGCCAGAACCCACACCTCTTTCTTTAGTTGTAAAAAAAGCTGCAAAAATCTTTTCTTGAATTTCTTTAGGAATACCGTTACCAGAATCACTAAAGCGAACAATCACAAAATCGGGATGATCCTCACACATTATTTCAATGAGTTTTTCTGACAAAGGTGCAATCGCATCGATGGAATTTGAAATGAGATTCACAAACACTTGAAAAATTTGAGTAAAATGACAAGGAATTTTTATATTTTGAAACTGTGGATCTATGACGACGGCCACTCGTTGGTCTTTGAGTTGGTTTTCACAAATTGTTAAAGCATCATCGATAATACTGCCAAGATTTTCACGAAATTTAGGTTCACCAACCCCTTCTTGACCTATATAAACTTTAATTCCCTTCACAATTTTTGAAATTTTTTGCGAACTCATTTCAATTTTATTTAAGAGATCAATGCCTTCTTCATGATCAATAAGTTTTTTTACTCGTTTGGCATTGGCCTCTATCATCATGAGAGGATTATTGATATCGTGAATAATTCCCGCAAACATCTCACCAAGATTGGCCAGTTTTTGCGTAAATGACACATGATCTTTTAATTTTGAAAGCTCCGTTATATCCATTCCGATCACTACGGCCTTGTCTTTATCTTCTAATTTTGTTCCAGAGACAAGATAGATTTTATCCACACCACTTATGCGAGCGTCTAGTTCTTTATAAATCGTGTCGTTTGGTGAGCGAAATAACTCTGTTACAAATTCATAAAAAAATCGCTCTTTAGTGTGAAAGCCAATGGTTTTTCCAACAAATTCTTCTGGTGTCACGAGGCAAGTGTCAGCTAAGGCCTTATTGACTCCAAAGTAAGTCATGTCTCTATTGACCCATGAAATAGTATTAGGAATGAGATTGATGATGACACTGAGGCGATCGTGTTCAGCTTTAAGAGCTTGATACTTATTTTTTTCTTTTGTTAAAGCTTCGTCTACTAATAAGGCCAGGTCTTCTGCCTTCATGCCTTTTTTATACAGACTCGATATTTCAGGATTAGCTAACTTCATCAAATTAGTTTAACTGATAAATAAAAAATTAAAAGAAAGAATTACTAATGCACTGATTGGGCATGATGAAGATGATAGAAATAATCTTGCAAACTAAGAAGCTCAGATAATGTGCCTTCTTCCACTAGTTCACCTTGATTAAAAACTAAAATCCGATCACATTGCTTAAGTGTTTCTAGTCTATGAGCGATCATGAGGCAAGTTCGCCCGACCATCATTTTCATCACGGCTTCATGAATGATCTCTTCATAAAACGGATCGATATTGGCCGTGGCCTCATCTAAAATTAAAATCGATGGATTTTTAAGTAAGACTCTTGTCAGGCTGACTAGTTGACGTTGCCCTACACTCAAATTAGTCCCGCCTTCTAAAACCTCCATGTCGAGATTGAAGCCTTCTTTAAAGAGTGCTCTCACCAGTCCAGTTGTCTGAGCAGCATCGATTAAAAATTGGTCTGTGAGACTTTCATCACAAGAGAGATTTTCTCGCAAAGATCCTTTAAAAATAATTGCATCTTGAGAAACAAAGCCAATTTTATCTCGAAGGGCATGACGGTCAAAATTTCTGATGGGAATATCATCTATCATGACTTCACCTTCTTGAAATTCATAAAGCCTCGATAAAAGCGCCACGGTAGAACTTTTTCCACAACCAGTTTTTCCGACTAGACCAATTTTTTCACCGGCGAGCACGTGGAAATTAAGATTCTTTAAAACCCAATCACCTTCAGAGTATTTCATATAAACATTTGTAAACTTAATATCGCCAATCAGATGAGTCGGAGTCATTTTTCCATTATTTTTTAAAACAAAGTCTTCACCATTTTCATTTAAAAAACTCATCACTCGTTCAGTGCTAGTAAAGGCCTGTTGAACAACATGAATCTCTCGAGATAAAAGCATCATAGGATTAAAAAATCTTTCATAAT
Organism: Bacteriovoracaceae bacterium; assembly: GCA_043721975.1. Classification (GTDB taxonomy): domain Bacteria; phylum Bdellovibrionota; class Bacteriovoracia; order Bacteriovoracales; family Bacteriovoracaceae; genus Bacteriovorax. The sequence continues at coordinate 17,489 of JAYSPR010000157.1, read as the reverse complement.
AACGAACGAAAGAAACAAAAAGTCCCACTGAATAAACTCCACTCATAACTCCATGGCCTCCGTACCAAACGAGACCAATAAGTGGGATAGTCGCACAAAAAGAAACGAGAGGCATACTCCAAGCAAAAAGCACGTTGCCCTTTAATTGGGCAAAGAGATAATCATCTACCGTTCTTGAATACTTTTCCATGGACCATTTTTCAAGTCCGTAACTTCTAATGGTCTCAACTCCATTTAAATATTCAGATAATTTGGCATTAATCGCCGAGCTGTATTTAGAAACTAAACGATTTGAGTTTCTTAAAAAATCTTTGGTTTTAAAAATGAGAATTAAAGAAGGTGTAATCGACAAGGTCATAACGAGGCCAAGCTTAAAATTAGAAAGGATCATGGCCCCGACAGCGAGGACCGTCATCATAGAAGCAGAGATAAGATTGCCGAGACCTGAAGTAAAAAAATCTTCAATCCCTTCAACATCGTGAGTGACTCGAGTGACGATTCGCCCTTGAGGTTGTCTGTCATAATATTGAAGAGGTAAATCTTGTAACTTAGAAAAGAGATTTCTTCTTACCGTAAAAATAACTTGTGAAGCAGTGACGGCCAGTTTTTTTCTTCCAGTCCAGATAAAAAAGATACTACCGATTTCTAAAATTAAAATTCCAATCGCAAATAAGATAGATCGATGTAGGTCTCTGGCAATTAAACCTTTTTCTAATAAATCTCCCATTAATTTTGCTGAAAAAATGGCCATGAGTGAGCTTATAAAAATAAGTGAGAGGGCAAAGAAAATTTGCCACTTATGAGGCTTAGCATAATTAAGGAGAACTTTGAGTGATTTTCCATCCCCCATTCCTTTTTCGTGAATCAGTGATTCATCTTGGTCATCGGCCATAAGATAGGCCGTCTGATGAAGGGCCAACTGATCGGGAGAAAGCGAAGGAGCATTCTTTCTTCTAAAGAGATTTGTTATTTTTTTAACCATATATATCTAGCTTAGTTAATCGGTTTTAATTCAAAAGTGTGGTTACAGTATTTCAACGTTGATTGCCTGTGAGCAACCCAAACTAAAGTTACATCTTTGAGATGCCCATCAAGATTTTTTAAAATCTTTTCTTCCGTAATCGTATCAACTGCACTCAAGCAGTCATCCAAAAATAATAATTTCGGCTTCCTTGCTAGAGCACGGGCGAGAGTCAGTCTTTGTTTTTGCCCACCAGATAAATTAATTCCCCATTCACCTAATTGAGTTTTTAATTGATTAGGAAAATGCAGAACATCTTCTTTTAGGCCCGCGAGGTCTAGATAATGCCAAATTTCTTCATCAGTCATTTTTCTATCCATGGCCACATTGACGGCAATTGAATCGGCAAATAAAAATGGTTTTTGATGAACATAACCAATAAAATTTCTAAGCTCAAAATGGCCGTACTCACTAAAATTTTTCCCACAGATTTTTATTTCTCCGGAATTGCTTCTATCAAGACCTGTGAGCAAACCTAAAAGTGTCGTTTTTCCTGAGCCAATAGGCCCCATAATTCCTAAGCGATCACCTTTTTTAAGACTAAAAGAAAGGTTAGAAAAAAGTGGTGTGGATTCGCTAAAAGTATAGCCTAAATTTGAAGCCTCCAAGACAGGCACTTCAGAAGATTCAATAATTTTTTGTCCTTCGACCATTAGAAAATTTTCTTTTTCGTGTTGATAAATTTCCGCCAGGCGCTCAAGGGCCGTAAATCCTTTTTTCCATTCTGAAATAATAAAACCCAAAGACATAAGTGGATCGTGCAAAAGAAAAATAAGTCCTTGCATAGAGATGAATTCACCAACACTCATTTTTCCATTAAAAGTGAGGGTAATACCCAAAATAAAAAGCATGACATAGGAAGTAATCGAAGCCGCCCCCATGACGGGAATATAAAGTAAAGAAAGCCCTATCCCTTTTAATCTTGAAGCCCGATGTTTATCCGCCACCCCCATAAGTCTTCGCTCCCAAAAAGGCCCGGTCTGGGTCAATCTTTGGAGTTTGATGGTAGACACTGCCTGGGAAGACAGATCGTTAAAATGGGAAAGAATATCTTGAATCGTACGGTATTGTTCAACTTCTTTTTTAGAAAGTTTTCTGACAAAAATGGGAACAAATAAAAGAACAACAAATGACATTAAAGTCATCGGAAGATTAATAAAGGCCATGGTTGAAAAAGTAAAAATTCCTAAAAATAAAACGTCAAAGACGGCCACCAAGGTAAAACCAAAAATAAAACGAGCACTCAAACTATCTGAAGCAGATGCACTCATAAGCGCACCCTTTGTGAATTTTCGATCTAAATCAGTACGTTTAAAAAAACGAACACTCTCCCAAACTTCACGCCGAAGTGTTGCCGCTGCATAGTGAGTTTGTCTTCCTAAAGTAATTCGCCACATAAAACGAAAGGCATTAATGAGAATTCGAGAGCTCATTAAAATTAAAAATAAATTGAGAAAAGTTTGCTCATCACTGTGGCCCACAATTATTTCAGGAATCGATTTTTTCGCAAAAAAATCCACAATCCAACCAATATTTTTTGGAGCTAAAATTTGCATGAGATTCGTCAGCAAAACTGAAAAAGCTCCGAGAGAATAAATCTTCCATCTTTCCTTTAAAAAAGATTTCCAGATAAAGTAGGCATGGTCGTGAAACGTCTTGTTTCTCATAAAATAATTTTGTGTTAAAAATGAATGTTTAGCTAATTTCTTTAGTTATCCAAGAATCAAATTCACCGAGATAATCTTTTATCATAGGCAATTCTCGAGCGACTTCTGAAATTGCTTTTGAAAACGCTTCACTAGTATAAGAAATATTTGTCAAAGAGGCCATAAGGAGTTCAATCATTTCTGGATGAAGTGAGTCTGAAAAAATCTGCGCCTTTTCCACCACGGCCTTATGAACATCTAAATGAACTTCCACTAAACCCCAATCAAATCGCTCGGTCATTTGGTGATTAAATTGTGGTGCTTCGCCAAAACGCCAGTTCCAATCACTGAGTTTTAAAAAGTAATCATTGAGATTAGGTCGTAATTTTAAAGTATCGAAGTCTAAAATTTCAATAGATGCACTAGATTTATAGTGCTGAAAAAATTCATGAATAATTCTTTCACATAAAGCTTCATGATTAATCGCAGAATTTAACTCGGTAAGATTAGTCACTCGGGCCCGCACGGAAGTAATCCCTTTAGACTCTAATTTTTTAGGGTTGGGCCTTAAATAAAGACCCAGATTTTCCATATTGGCCTTAATTAATAAAGTCCCGTGATGAAAAGATCTATCTTTCGTTTCTTTAAAAGCACTTCCTGAAATTTTTTTATCACCGTCAGAAGTTTTGGCCATAATATCATTTCTTCCAGAAGCAAAGGCCTCGACTCCAAAATGCGCCAAGGCCTTAATGATGATTTGGTTATTCACCGCTTTATCAAAGGAAGCCTTACTAGACAAAAATGTAAAATTTGTATTTCCCAAATCTTGATAAACAGCTCCCCCGCCACTTTGTCTTCGGGCGAGCCGGATGCCATCTTCTTCCATTTTTTGAGTATTACATTCACTCCAAGGATTTTGAAAACGTCCTATAACGACCGTCTTATCATTTCGCCATAAAAAAAGTGTCAACACTTCTGGGTCCATGTCGCGAAAAATAAAATCTTCAGTTGCTAAATTAAACCAAGGATCAAAGGTTTCAGAGATCATCACTCGAAGTTTCGTTGTCGTCTTCGTCTGGGGGAGCGGGTTCTCTGAGTTCGCTAATTGAGGATTCGGTTGGGAGTGTTGATTCATTAACTTTTTCTCTATTTTCAAAGGCCAATGGCGTCTCTAAACTTGTTTGGTATTCATCAGCTCCAATATACCCTCCTTGAAGCATTTTAAAAAGAATGGAGTTCACTGTTTTTTGAGCATAGCTCGTGAGCATTCTTCTTTTAAATGACTGGGAATAACGCTTTGGACTAGGTAGCAGCATGGCCAAAAATGCACTTTCTTTGGCCGTTAGTTGCTTGGGCAATTTTTTGAAATAAAATTGACTGGCCGCTTTGATCCCAAAAAGTTTTTCGCCGTATTCAATCACGTTTAAATAAGTTTCGAGTATTTTTTCTTTCGAAACTTTATCTTCAATGAGTAAAGTCCCGCCCATTTCTTTCGTTTTTCTCCACAAACTTCGGTCATTTTGAAAATAGAGGTTTTTAATTAATTGCTGAGTGATGGTCGAGGCACCCCTAACCTTTTTTTTCTTTTTAACGACTCCATCATTGATGGCATCTTGAAGTTCTTCAATGTCATAACCTGGATGATGAAAAAACTTACCATCTTCACTTGAAATAATGGCGCCACGAAGCCTTTTAGAAATATCGTCCAGAATGACCCAGTCTTTAGGCATAACGGCCGTCTGTCTATAATTCGCTCTCTTCTCATTTAATTCAATTTCAAAATAGGATTTAGGAATTTTAGTGATAGAAATCATGACTGAAATAGCCGGATAGGCCAAGAATAGCAGATAAATAATGACTAAACTCCAAGCGAGCATAGCGAGCTTATTTAAAATATTTAATACTTTTTTCCATTTGGGAGTCTTACTCTTTTCCATTACATAGAGGTCATCGGTATTTTAAAACAGAGCTTTAAATATCCTTCAATGGCCGACATATCAAGTTTGCTATTTATGTCGCCCCCCATTTTTACCGATAGAAATAAAATGAAAAATCTAATTTTTACTTTAATTCTTGCATCAACCAATTTGGCCTGGGCCCTTGATATAAAAATTCCAACTGCAAGCGAAATTAACCAAATAACAAACCCAATTAAAGCAGACTGTGAAGCTCTAGCTGAACCCATTATCCCAATAAAAAAAGAAAGACTCAGAGAATGTTATGGGCAATTTCCTCTCATTATGAATATTCTTTATTTAGTAAGTGACAATGATTTTTTGGATATTGATAAAAAGCAAAATCGTAAAATTGATTTTCAAAAAGATATGGCCAAAAATAGAAGTGCCTTTCAAAAATGCTCAAAAGATATTTTGCAATATTCAAAAGAAAATAATGATCAAAAAAATCATAGTTATATTGAATTAAGAATGACAGAAGTTAGTGGAGCTCTAGAACCATCAGGGCCCCTTATTATCGAAAGTAGATAACTGTTACGTACCTGAATATCCAATTTTCACCATGACGACTTGATTATTCTTAGAGTCAAAAACAAAAAGTATATTCCAACTACCATCTTCATCAGCGTGTTGGTTACCATAAATTCGAAGAGTTCTGTCTGCTTTAATTGCATTGAGTGCAACAGTTAAATTTGCGCGAGCTATTTTAAAAGCATTTTCATTTTCACCTTCTTGAATTTCAATTGCAGTAAAAGCAAAATCTATGATATTTTTTACACTTGCATTTTGAAAATCTTCTTGTGAATCATCCGAGTTTGCACCAAATTTATAGCTTAACTGCTTAACTGTAGACATATCAGCTTCTGTCGCTTTTCTCGTAAAAGAAAAGGCCACGACTGCCCCGTTATCGCCAAATACATCTTGATTACTCACTATGCTCAAGCCGGCCTGAGCTAATTTTTGAGCACTTGATGAGTCTAATTTACTCACAGGTGAGAATTGTGCAGCAAAGACTTGGGCTGAAAAAAAAGTTACTAACATAAAAGTGTTTAAAAACTTCATACGATCTCCGAGTTTAAAAATATGAAGCGAAATTAGCTTAGTTTTTTAATTTAGATAAGAAGCTGTGAAAAAACTACACTCTAAAATTTATTTAAGATTAAGGAATAGAAGATTCATCAATTCTTGATGCCCCGATACTTTTATACACTTAGACCCCGCAAGACTTAAGTCATAGCTACCTTGGACTAAGATAGTTTGAGGACCTGGCATCCCCTCTTTCATCTCAAAAATATCAGAAACTTTATCTCCCACCATAAATGACTGAGAAAAATCAATCTCAAAATCTTTTTGGGCCTCAAGAATCATCCCTGGCTTTGGTTTTCTTCTGTCAGTGTCCATTTCAGCACAATAGTACCAAGCATCGACAATGGCCCCCTGATTCTTTAGATGTGCATCCATTAAGCCGTGCAAAACTTTAACATCGTTATGGGTGTATTTGTTTTGAAATATTCCCGACTGATTAGTAAGTACTATCACTTTATAATTTTTTTGATTGGCGAGTTTTATAATGTCAAAAATTTCTTTATACCAAACAATATCATCCCACTTATAAACATAACCTTTATCGACATTGATAATACCGTCGCGGTCTAAAAACAAGGCCTTATTCAAGTGACTCTCCTTTCATTTTGATTGAACAGTTCACCTTATAGGCCGCTGTTGTAAATTTATTCATCGGCTTAATTCTAATTTGTAAATTGATTTTTTTAAACCTAATTTCAAAAGAGCTTCCACCGGGCTCGATATCGCTAAACCCTAAGGAGTTTTCTTCTTTCCCAAATAAATCATGATAAGCTTTAATATAGACATTTTTCAGTTCGTTATTTAAATGAATGCAGCTGACTTGAATAATATCCTTGTTGCCAAAACCACACAGGCTCCCCAGGGCCTCAAAAAAGGCAATAGGGTTTGAAGTATACAGGTCATTCATAATCATTTTAAGTTTGGTGATTACTCGAAAATAATTTTGATGAATGACTTTTCGCATTTCTTGACTTAACTCACCAGGAAGTTCTGAATAATGATCAGTAAAGCGTGAATCAAAACTTCCTTTAAAATCTTGATCAATCATTTCATACAATTTATGTCCCATCATGAAGAAAGATTCGTCGACTTCTTTATTAAAAGACGTTTGTCTAAAGTTAGCTGTCGGATCCACTTTATTAAAATATTTCTCTATGAAACTTTTAACTCCTGCACTCTTGGTGTTGGTGAAACTGTGATCTTTAGTAAGTTTTAAACTTAAATACAACTTTTGTGATTCACCATGACCTAAATCTTCAGATGCCACAATATCTGTTTCATTCCAAAAATCGCTATCAGACCCGCTGGTCAATTTACCAATGACAAAAAAAGAGAATTTCTTTTTGCCAATAAAGTAAGAGCTTCCTTCTAAGGTCTTTGCGACTGACTGGGCCATTGGACTTAAACTGACCAGCATTCCAGGATTATGATGCCTCACAGTCTGCTCGTAAAACTGCAGTCTTTTTCTATAATCTCCATGGAGATTAAGTAAAAAAAGATCTTCACTTCCATATAATTTTGATAAATGCTGGGCCACGAGAAATTCAAATAGATTTCCCTTGCATTCATTTAGCAAGGACTCAATTTGCATCTGAGCATTTTCATCGATCATTTTCATGATAAAGTTCTTTCCAAAGTGACTAACTCTTATATAGACTTATAAAAACTTAAAACCAAAATCTTCTTATACTTATTTAACATAAGAAGGGTTAACAAGGAAGAAAATGGCATCATTTCCTTCATTACTTGAAAGCATCAGCGACTTAGATCGCACCCACATCGATTCACTTCTTTCCCGGGCCCGTCACTTTAAAGACAACCCCCAACTTTCTCCTTTAAACACTACACCAAAACCTATTATCGCCACTTCGTTTCTAGAAAACTCCACTCGCACTAAGCATTCTTTTGCTGTGGCCATTAGAAGATTAGGTGGTCTCTATTTGGATTTTAATGCTGAGACTTCTAGTATAAAAAAAGGTGAAAGCTTAGAAGAAACATTTCTGACTCTTTTTTATCAAGGAATCAATCTGTGTGTTTTTCGTTCCAGCGTTTCTCATCAGCTAAGTCAATTTAAAGAAAATCTTCCTATAAAACTCGTCAATGGTGGCGACGGTGTCAATGAACACCCTACTCAGGCCCTTTTAGATTTATTTACACTTTTAGAATTAGATCCCAACTTAAATGGAAAAACCCTTTCTATTTTTGGCGATATTATTCACTCTCGCGTGGCCCACTCACTCATAAAATTACTTCCCATGTATGGAATCAAAGTGCTTTTAAGTGGACCAACAGAATATTTACCTGCGGCTTCTATGTTACCAAAGGGTGTTGAACTCTCCCTTGATCGCTATGAAACTATTAAGCGCAGTGACTTCCTTTATTTGCTGAGAATTCAAAAAGAAAGACACGCCGGAAAACCAAACGCTCACTTTGATCATTATCTTGATCACTACGGAGTGAAGCTCGATTTATTAAAAGAATTAAAAAAGACAATTCCCGTCTTGCACCCAGGTCCTGCCAACATTGGCACTGAACTAGATCAGGCCTTGATTAGGTCATCACTTTATAAAGGTTATTTACAAGTTGAAAATTCTATCCCCATGAGAATGGCCATCATTGAGGCCATGCTACTCAATAACGATCAAAACATTGGAAAAATAAATGGAGAGAAATTCTAATATTCATCTCACGAAAACTACGGCATTTCTTCATTTTGAGGACGGGACTTCTTTTAAAGGTATTACAAATAGACCCCCTACTGACCCAGATCTTTTAAAAGGAGTTTGGGGAGAAGCTGCTTTCACCACCGGAATGAGTGGTTACGAAGAAACCATGACGGACCCGTCATTTTTAGGTCAGCATATTATTTTCACTAATGCTCATATCGGAAATTACGCCAGCGATGAGCGTGTAAGTCAGTCAAAGAAATGTTTTGCAACAAGTTTGATTGCCAGAAACTTTTCTCAAAATGATTTTTTGAAAAAAGTGGATGTTCCTCTTTTTTACGGTTTAGACACAAGAAAGCTCGTGCGTTTTTTAACCAGTTCTAAAGCCAGTTCCCATAAATCTGTTTTAACATTTAGTTCTGAAAAACCAAGCTCTCTTGAATTTAAAAATAATCAACTCATCACTGACGACTTACATTTAGTCTCACAAAAATCCGCCATTATTCATACATCTGGTGAAAACCCTATCGTTGTTTTAAACTACGGAATAAAAAATGCGATTATTGATCAATTGAAGGAATTGGGCTTTCCCCTTGTAAGCCTCCCTCATAATGCGACAATTAACGATATTCAAAGCTATAAACCACGCATGGTTTTCCTTTCTAATGGCCCTGGAGACCCGAGAAATTTCACCCATGAAATTAATACAATTAAAGATCTCTTAAAACTCTCTATGCCAGTCAGAGCGATCTGTTTAGGTCATCAATTAATTGCGCTGGCCCTCGGAATAAAAATTATCAAGCTACCTTTTGGGCAAAGAGGGGCCAACCATCCTGTCATTAATCATGTGACAAATAATATTGTTATCACTTCTCAGAACCATGGTTATGCTATTGAGACTGAGTCTTTTAAACTTCATCAAAAAGAAAATCTTATCAATCTTGATTTTTTTATTCACTACACTTCTTTATTTGATGACTCCATTGAAGGGATTTCAAGTCTAGATCAAAAGATTAAATCGGTTCAGTTTCATCCGGAAGCCAATCCCGGGCCAACTGATGCCCATGATTTCTTTTTAGAAATAAAAGAATATTTAAATGAAAAAAATCCTGCGCCTTATAAGAGAGAAAAACTATTTCCTTTTAATAAACTCACCACCAGATTAAAAAAAGAGACACCCTATAAGCGCATTCTTCTCATTGGCTCTGGCCCAATTAAAATAGGTCAAGCTTCAGAGTTTGATTACTCCGGAACTCAGGCCTTAAAATCTCTTAAAGAAGAAGGCATCGATGTTGTGCTATTAAATTCTAATCCGGCCACCATCATGACGGACCCCGAAATGTGCACGCGTACCTACATAGAACCCATTACAAAAGAGACTATTAAAAAAATTATCAAGAAAGAAAAAGTCGATGCGGTCTTATCTACCATGGGAGGGCAAACGGCCCTTAACTTGTGTGTAGAATTAGAAGAAGAAAATTTTTTACGTGACCATAATGTTGCCCTTTTAGGTGCGAATGTTGACACGATTAAAAAAACAGAAGACCGGTCTTTATTTGCAAAAGAATTAGACAAGCTTGGATATCAGACCGGAAAAAGATTTACGGCCATGAGCGAAGCCGAAGCCATTTTAATGGCCACCACCAAAGTTGAATTTCCTCTCATCATAAGACGAGATTTCGCTCTCGGTGGAAAAGGGGCGGCCCTGGTTTTTAACGTAGATGAATTAAAAGACGTCTTCACTTCTGATATTAAATTTCCGGTCACTATGGAGAAATCTTTAGTTGGCCAAAAAGAAATTGAATTAGAAGTCATGGTGGACTGCGAACGAAACGGTGTCATTATATGCTCTATCGAAAACGTCGATCCGTGTGGTGTTCATACAGGAGATTCAATCACAGTCGCTCCGGCCATGACCATTAGTGATCGTTGCATGCAAAAACTTCGCACAATGACTTTAACTATTGCCAAACACATGGGTGTTGTCGCAGGTGGGGCCAATGTTCAATTTGCGATCAATCCTGATGATGAAAATGATATTACCGTTATCGAAATGAACCCTCGTGTTTCAAGATCTAGTGCCCTTGCTTCTAAAGCAACCGGATATCCTATAGCTAAAATTTCAGCACTTCTTTCAATTGGCTATACCCTTAAAGAAATTCAAAATGATATTACGAAATCATCTCCTGTCGCTTTCGAGCCGACACTTGATTATGTCGCTCTAAAAATTCCGATTTTTCCTTTTAGTAAATTTCCAAGCTCAAGTCAGACTTTGGGCCCACAAATGCGCTCAGTGGGTGAAGTTTTAGCTCTCGGTGGAAATTTTACAGAAGCCTTCTTAAAAGCCCTTCGAGCTCTAGAGATGGGATTAGAAGTTCCCACTCTTTCTCAATTAAAATCGGCTCCCGTCGAACTCACGCGCGATTACATTATCAACCGGCTCAAAACGGCCAATGAACTTTGTCTCCTCACTGTCTTAGAGGCCTTAAGAAGTGGAATCAGTGAAGAAGAAATATTCCAATATTCTAAAATCACACCATGGTTTCTGGGGCAGATGAGTCTCATTGTTGAAGCAGAAAAAAAGCTCAAACATGAAACCCAACAGTCTCATAACCACAAAGAGCTCAATCTTGAAAAAGAAGAATTCCTCACTTATAAAAAAATAGGTTTTTCTGATAAGCATTTAGCACTTCTTATGAATCGCTCGCAAAAAGAAATTCTTGAGTACCGCTTTAAGCATAATCTTTTTCCAGTCTATAAAGCGGTCGACACTTGCTCGGGAGAATTTCCTGCGGAGACACCTTATTTTTACTCAACCTATGCTGAAGAAAATGAGGCAAGTTCCTTAAGTATCAATGGTAAGTCAGTCGCGATCCTAGGATCAGGCCCTAACCGCATTGGACAAGGAATTGAGTTTGATTATTCTTGTGTGAAATCTTGTGAAAGATTAAAAGAAAAAAATATTCAATCTATCATGATCAATTCAAACCCTGAAACGGTTTCTACTGACTATGACAGCTCTAATCGTCTGTATCTTTCTCCACTTTATTCAGAAGATCTCTTTGATATTCTCCACAATGAAAAACCTTTTGGAGTGATTGCATCTTTCAGTGGGCAAACAGGAATTCAATTGAGAGAAAATTTAGAGAGAAGTTTTAGAAAAGACCTCTTCCCTATTAATTTCCTAGGGCCAACATGGTCAATTTTAGAGCTGACAGAAAACCGCAAGATGTTTAGTGAACTCACCAAAAAAACGGTTCTCGCCCAAACTCAAAGCCGCGAAGTATCCGGCTATAAAAATCTTATCAATGCCATGGTTGATATTGGTTTTCCTGTCATCATAAGACCTAGCTATGTCATTGGTGGTGAATCAATGTACATCTTTTACGGCCATGATGACTTAAATGTGCTTCCTCAAACCTTTAAAGACCAACTGCAGAGTGCCACGGCCGTTTTTCAAGTAGAAAACTATTTAGAAAATGCTATTGAATATGACGTCGATCTTATTCGCGACCAAAAGGGGAACTGTTGTTTTGCCGTTTGTGAGCATATTGAATTTGCGGGAGTCCATTCAGGCGACTCTGGCATGATCACTCCTCCAGTTATTTTGACTCAAAAAAATTATAATGAACTCAAAGAAATTTCTTTTGAGCTTGCGCACGTATTAAATATTGTGGGGCCTATTAATTTTCAATTCGCCATCAAAGAAGGAAAAATCTATTGTATCGAGGCCAATCCTCGCGGTTCAAGAACTCTTCCATTTTTAAGTAAGGCCTATAATATTTCACTCCCCAAAATCGCCACCGATGCCATGTGTGGGGATACGATTGAGCCTTTTGATCAACCAACCTCAGACTATTTCTCAGTAAAGCAGTCAACTTTTCCATTTGATCGATTCGTTCAAGATAATATTTTATTAGGTCCAAAGATGCGTTCTACTGGGGAAACTATGGGAATTGATAGCGATAAAGAAGCGGCTATCTTAAAATCTTATCTAGGGAACTACCCAAATCTTAGAAGCAGAGGTAAAATCTTAATGAGTTTGGCAGATTCTTCAAAAGAAATGATTTTGCCCTATTTAAAATCTCTGCATAAAATTGGTTACGAATTTATAGCAACGACTGGAACTTGTGATTATATTAAGAAGCAAGGAATTCCTTGCGAACTCGTAAAAAGAATTCACGAAGAAGGAATGACAATACTCGAAGCCCTTAAAGATGAAAAAATGAAAATGGTATTTAATACACCCAATAATCAGAGTCAGTCACAAAATGATGGAGAACATATTCGAAACTCAGCGATTCAATATGCGATTCCATGTTTTACGAGACCAGAAAATATTCGTGCAGTGGCCGCCTCTTTAATCGGAACAGCGGATATGGAAATAATGCCACTGGCATTACAAGAAATGACTTCGAGGAGAAGATAAACGTGAAGAGATGTGATCAATTAATTGTGGCACTTGACCAAATGAACATTGAAGAAATCAATTCATTTTTATCTCTCAAAGATAATAATATTCCTATGGTTAAAATTGGATTAGAAGTTTTTTTAAAGTATGGGACTGAGATCATTACTTTAATTGCAAAAAAGTATAATAAGAAAATTTTTCTCGACTTAAAACTTCATGATATTCCGATCACTGTGGCCAAGGCCATTGCCGCCTTAGAGGGTCTCCCTATCGATTTTTTAACTGTGCACTTAAGTGGTGGACAAGAAATGCTGAGGGCCGCGATCAAGGAAGCTAAAGTTTCACTTCCAAATTGTACACTTCTTGGAGTGAGTTTTTTAACAAGTTTGACTCCTCTGGATCTTGAAAGCTTGTTTGAATCAAAAAATAGTAATGAAGCTTTTATTAGGCTTTTTGATATGGCCAAAATTTCAGGAATAAAAGGGGTCGTGTGCTCGCCACATGAAGTGACACTTTTAAAATATCACTACCCAACACTGTTTGCTGTCACGCCTGGGATTCGTTTTGCTGATGAAATTCAAGCACTTCAAACTCATGATCAAAAACGCGTAATGAATCCTGAAGATGCTTTCAAAGCTGGATCAGACTATCTTGTTATTGGCAGGTCTCTCACTAAGGCCAGTAATTTTAGTGCACGCATGAAAGACTTTGATAAAGAAGTTCTATAATAACTACATATCCCAATAAGCATCTTCAAGACTTTCTTCTCTGTTAGGTAGGCCTTTTACCAGACGTGGCGAATTTTGTTTTAAAACTTCGAAACTTGCTCGGTTACAATATTTACTGACTTGATGGATTGATGAATACGTTAAATATCTAATAGCATGTTTTGGCGAATTAGGACTCACCTGACGGTGATAAGTATTAGAAGCAATATCATGTAATACTGCTGAAAGCGCCGCATCCCCTGCACCATTTGTATTTTTGATCACACCAGGTCCACCTAGGTAAGGATTGATGTGTGTGTAAATTTTCAGAGGACTTTGGCAATCTTCTTTTAAGATGGCCCGAGAATATTCATACTTGTTATATTCAGCGATCGACTTTGAGTGAATTAAATCTTTCGTCTCTCTTTTAAACAGATCATCTGAATAAGCGGCCACATAAAGACCTCGAGGGCCAACCGTTAAAAGCACCATATCTGTTAAGTCTAATAATTTTTCACAACATAATAGCGGATCTGTCTCACCTACTAAGGCCTGAGCTTCATCTTCATTCATCGCACAAAGTGAGACATGGTCTTTAATAAACTGAAGAAAAAAATCTCTTTTACTTGAAACCAGAGAGCTTGTTCCCAGAGATAAAACAACGGGAACTTTATATTTTTTAGCGTACTCACAGGCCTTTAAATTGGCCTTGAACATTGAAGACTGGTCATCTCGCAAAGAATAAGCAGAAACAAGAAGAAGCGAAGCCCCTTTAATTAAATCTTCTGGGATATAATCTTCACTCAAATCATTCATGATTCCTTTGCCAATTAAAAATGATCTTTCATAATCAGGAGTTAATAAACAAAGGGCCCTGCCCATAGGTCCGTCAACAGGCTTTAGGTAAGAAAAATCGACAAAAGAATTAGTGGTGCAAATATACTTAAAAGCATAGTCACCAACAGAAATATTTTTTGAAATGGCCCCGAGGGCAACTGATCTTGAATCAGATAAGACACTATAGTTATGAAGAGTATTTCCAATGGCACCGCCAGCATACTCTCCGATAATACTTTTATTCTTTTTTAATTCCAGATAAATTTCTTCAACTATCTCATCAGAGAGAACGACTGACTCTCCTTTTTTAATTTGAAATTTTTCTAAAAAATCATATTCAACATTGGCCTCAATATCGACAATCAATTGATCTAGGCCGACGATATAAACAGAACTCCTCTCTGAGAAATCTGGGTCAAAAGGAATCCGCCCTGATTCATTAACGGGGAAGTAGTGTTTAGTTTTTCTTTTGCCTGGAAATTTCAAAGAATGCCCCTTATAATTGAGCTAATGGTCAAAAAATATTTATCGATTGTCATTCTATGCTTTCTTTCCTCATTCGTCACTATGGCCGACGACAATTCTGTGACGAACGATGACTCTTCCTTAGAACTTACCGGGAACTCACGTACAGCTGTCATCATTGCCCCTAAGGCCGTGGTTTATGCCGATGAAAATATGTTGACCCCCCTTGGATACATAGCCAACGGGAAAACAATTTTAGTAGGAAACCCAAGAAAAATTAATAGAAACCTTGTGCCTTTAGTTGTTTACGGCAGACTCGCCTACCTAGAAGTCAAAGATATACGTTATGAAAATAAAGCCGACGAAGAGTACAATGCCAAGCGTGGAGCCCCAAGAGAACATGACTTTGATATAACGATTATAAAAACCGATGAAAGACTCTCTGAAAATAACTCCGCTTACTTTTCACTTCATCGCTATGATGCTGGAGCAGATGTTAAAGAAACCTTCCTAACTCTTGATGATTCAGACCGTGGGACATTCACGGGATTTGCTTTACAGCTTATCCACAGGCAAACAAATTCACGCTTTTTTTGGGGAGCAGGAATTGATTACAGCTTGGTATCAAACCTCAATATGAAATTTGAATACTTGCTCTTGTCACCCACTTTTGGCTATACCATCATCAGCAATCCACTTTTTTCTCTGGAAGCTTATGCCAGTTTTGATTTGGCCGTTAACCTCAACTTTGTCGTTGATACCAATACCGTCGAAGAACCTAATGGTTATCTTTGGGGTGCTCAAGGCAATGCCAGGTTAGTCTTTTTTCCTACATCAAAATACCAGCCTTTCGGTGGACTTGGTTACCGCAAATATACTGTTTCTGACCTCTCGCCTCTAGAAGATAATAACGGCGATAAATTTAATGGAATAAGAGACATTACGAGTATTAATCTTTTTGTAGGTATAGGAATAAAATTTGACTAGATTCACTTCCTAATCTACTCAATCATTAAAACTTTTTCCTGATCATCACTATTAATTTTTTTATCTTTGGCCTTTTGTAAATTAAATTTTATTTGATCTTCTTTAGTTGAAAATTGCTCAATTTTTTGCGGTGCCGGTTTAGCTTCTTCTGTTTTAATTTCTTTTTCTAGCTCTTCAGTAATTTTTCTCTTTAAACTTTCTTCTGGTGTCTCTTCGAGATAACCACTTTCTGACGACAAAGACGAGCCAAATTTTTTATAAGCAAACTCATAAAATGGCTTGAGATATTTTAAATTGAGTTTCCCTCTTTCTAAAAACAAAATAATAACTCTGACGAAATCTTTATTGGAAAGATCATGAGACCAGGCCGCGTAAAGATAGGCCATGCCCAGCTGATCAATTCTTTTTCCATAATTTAATTGTTTATAACGGGCATAAATAGGTATGGCCGAATCAGTACTAGATAATTTTTGATAAATTTCAGAAATAAATTTTGACCTAAAATTTTCAGCTGAAAGCTCACCAATTTTTGTTCTAATTAAAACAGGATAAATTAAATTATTTTCGATGATAAAAAGCCTTTCGACTCTTATTTTGGGATTGGGACTAGTTAGTTCAATAATCCCCATTTCTTTAGCTGGATAATAGACTATGGCATTGACCTTATTAGGAGCTAAAAATCGCCTGTTGTATAAGATATACAAGTTATAAACTAAGTCTTGATAACTGACATTATAAATAGTTGAGAGTGTTTCAAAAAAACTTTTCCCTTCGTTTGATGGCAGCGATAATTTTTTTTCAAACAAATCTCTCCACACTTCTTTTTGATTTTTCCTAGAAATGTAGTTTTTAAAAAATGGTAGGATGAATAATTTTTGATCTCCATGAGACGTTTCGAATTTGTAGGGACGCTCAACCATAAAACTAAAAAACTCTACATTTTTTGAATTTTGAAAACTTGCCCCTAACCTTGGCCCTGCTCCCTCAATGCGAATGACTGGAATAAGAGAAAACTGAGGATGATTAACCGGCATAGGCATAACAAAATTATTAAAATGAACTGGTTCAAAAAGGTTTTTATCAATCATTGAATCAATGTCATTAAGTAAAACTCTATTACCGTCATAAAGTGCCTTATCAGAAGAAGACATTTGCAAAAATCGCGTATTTACCCCTTCTGTCAAAGTCAGAGTGTAAATATGATAAGGAGCAATCGCCACTAGAAATGCGGCCGTAAAGAGTAAGGCGAGTAAAACGATCGTGTAAGTAGTCCTTTTAACCATTGAAATAACTATCGACCGAAATTAAATCGGACTTAAAATAAAGTATCCTTTTTTCCTAAACTATCTAAAACTTCAGCCGATAATATTAGAGTATTAATATAACCTTGTGGATAAAAGGTACTATTTATGAAAAAAAATTTAATCGTTCTTGCTCTTTTTATAATAACTACTTCTTGTGATTCACCTCGAAGTACGCGTTCAATTCTATCGTCTAGCAAGAGCGGCTTATCGACAACTACCACGACAAACGGTACGAACTTAACTCCAACAACTGGTACTGTCACACCTGTCACCCCTGAAACAGGGACGACATCGACACTCCCAGAAGATGGTAAGCACTGCAAATTTTCAACTGATGGATCAACTGGATATGAATCAACCAGCACACACTTAGGATCTTATAGCCTTTGCCAAAGTAGCACTGA
>JAYSPR010000156.1:0-3855 GCA_043721975.1 Bacteriovoracaceae bacterium | reverse complement strand
CTGAGAGTTTTCGGCTTTACCTATTTCAATCTCCCAATTTTTAGTTCCGAGTTTATATTCGATTGTTTGAGTTTTCGTTAATCGAATTTTTGTTGTCAGCCATTCAGATCCTGAGCCTGCTTGCTTTAAGGCCAGGTCAGTTGAAGCTTTCCAGTTAAATGCATCAGATCTCAAGTAAAGTTGTTCTGTGCTTTCAGGTGATGTCTGTGCCTGAAATAAAACAAAACTTGGTCCTTTAAGTCTGATGAGATTTTTTCTTCCACCTGCATTTGAAATAATATTTTGATACATTTCGGTGTCGCCGCCGTATTCAGGGAGAGAGGAATTCATGATTTCATTCCACCACATCGATTGAGTTCCAGGGAAATTAATCCAAGCTCCCCCGTTATCAATATTAAAGTTACCAACCACAAAAAAGTGTTCAGACTTAGTTTGCAGCTCAAAAGTAATAATCTTTAAAGCGTTATCAATTTTAACATTCTGAGCTTCTTTTAAATTTAATTCAGGATGACTTTTCTTAAAACGTATCATTTCCTTAAAGAATTGATGATGCCCTTTGAAAAGATTTTCTTCTTCTAAGGTTACGAAATTTAAAATAGGACTTTTCTTTCCAAGACCTAATTCATAATAGTACCAAGGCATACGATGAGAGCGCACATACTTATTGATGTTTATATTTTTACTCGGAAAACGGTTTCCTAAAGTTGCAGCAACATAGTCCCATTCGTTTTGAATGTTAAGGTCCTGAGCGATTTCTTCACCTTGATAAAATAAAACCGCGCCTGGCTTTGTGAATAATAATCCGTAAGAAAGTCTTGTAAGTGCATGAGTGAATTGATTGTGAATTTGCCTAAAAGGATTTTTTAAGTCTCCCGATTCTTCCAAAGGATTGACTCTTGAAAACACATTGGCGTCTTCTCTTTCTTCGGCAGTATATTTTGAGACAATGCGAATGAGTGGATTTTTATTGCCTACAAAATCATGACTTCCTAAATAATTCACAGTTCTTTGTGGGTCCCCAAAACTATACCAAACCCCAGGAGACATTTGGTGATCACTATTGCCTTTAAAAGCTTCACTTAAATAAAATAAATCAAGCGCTCTGCTCTTTTCAGAATATTGATCAAACTCTAATTCAAAAAAGTTTTTGAATCTATCATTCCATTGAGCGTCAAAGCCCAATCCGTTTTCTTGAAAAGGGTAAGTCACCCAGACATCATCGGGAAGTTGTTCCGCAGAATTATAAAAATCTGGTGAATTAACTTTTATGAGATAATTAAGTTCTTGTAAAAAGCGGTATCCACCTTTTGTTCCATTAAAAATCGAGTCCGTCATATCAAAACGAAATCCATCCAAATGATATTCTTGAATGAGATGAATAAGACTATCAGTAATCCACTTTCTTACCCAAACACTCTCAAAGCGAGGCTTTGGCCCCCAGGCCGTATCTCCACCGTAAAATTTCGAGATATTTGATTTTTCATTAATAGGCTCTCTGAGAAGATTATTATTCACATGATTAATAACCACATCAAAAATGACTTTGATTTTTTTTGCATGCAACTCATCCACTAATTTTTTCATGTCAGACTTCGTGCCCAAAGTATTTTCTAAAATGATGAGGGAATCAAGTGCGTATCCCCAGGAAGCATTAAAACGATTTTCATGAACTGGTAGAAGCTCAACAGCATTAATACCTAAATCACTGAGGTAGGGAATTTTTGGAATGATATCTAAAAACTTACCTTGAACATAAGCTCCATCAATTTCTCGTGGATTAAAAGTAAGTGGCCAGAGCTGATAAATAATCCAATTGTTGTAGTCTTCAGCTTCTTGAGTTGAAATGACCGAATCGTTGTTCCAGTTGTATTGATTATCTTGCGATATTATCCCTCTCGGATTTATATAACCGTTATAACGCCCGCCTTTGGCATCGTAAGTGAGCTCTCTGGCCATAGGATCAATTTTAATAGGACTAAAGGTATTGAAGTTGGCGACTTCTAAATTTTCATACTGGCCGTTTTTAATAAATTGAAAATGGTATTTATCTTTTAATTTGGCATCAGGCACATAGAGAAAGTGAAAACGTCTTTCATCGTTTATAAGATAATCAGAGAGTAATTTTATTGGGGCCTTTTCGTTTAAAAATAAATGCACTTCTTCTGAAAGCGGCTCCCAAACTTTAAAATAAACTCCTCCACCAACGACAGGAGTTGCACCAAAAGGACCTAATTCAATCCAGGCATCAATAGTCGAATTTTGAGTGAGTCTGTTGTAAGGCAAGAGAGAACTGGTGATTCCTTTAAAATAAGTTGGAGAGCCACCCCCATTATCTTCCATTTTTAAGACATACTTAAGTCCGTTAATTGTTGGAAGGCCTCTGATCTCTACTTCAAACCAACAGTAGTCACTTTTATTTAAACCATAAATTTGAGGAACTGAAGATTCGGGAAGGGCCTTAAATGAATTAACTAAATTATTTTTTGATTTGTTCTCTTTGAGCACAACTGAGACTTTAGTCAGCTGCCCACAAGAGTCAGTGCTTACTCGAAATAATTGTTTAAACCCATCTGGAAAAAGTGTGAGGTATTGAGAATTATCATCAGTAAAAAAAGTTTGTGTCCAATCGTCTCTTAAGGGAAGTTTTAAAGGTGTTCTGGCAAAGGTCATATCGCTTGAAAAAACAACAATGCCAACGACAAGAAGGTAGATAAACAAACTTCTCATTTGGTGTTTAAATGACATACTTTCTCCTGCAAGAATTGAGTTTTCATTTATACGATGAGTGTCAGCTTTTGAAAATTAAATATCCCCTCAAGATCGTTTTTTTAGGACAAAATATTCATGCCAATTTACTTAATTTGACTGCGAGCTTGGTCCAATGATTCCTTTGAAGGCCTATTTTGCTCTAAAACTAAACTTAGTGCCTTTCCCATGGCCCCCCACACGGATCCCATTTGGGGAATATTGGGCATAGCAACGCCAATATCGGCACTTTTTTTATAGATTTGTAGGGCCGAATCTTTTTGACTCAAATCTTTCAAAACCCCTATATGTGTTGGTGCACGATGATCAAATTGGTAAAAAGCCTTCATTCCTTTGGTGCTTAAAAAATATTTTTCTACTAATTCTTTCGCGAGTAATTTATTTTTACTAGAACGTCTGATCATAAATCCATGAACACCAACGAATGGCTTCGCTGGTTTACCATTCAACGTTGGAAGCACGGAAATCTTATAGGGAGCTTTCGCTGCTTCTAGATCTTTGATGGCCCAAGGTCCATCAATCATGTAGGCGAGTTTTCCTTGTTTAAATTTTTCAAATGCAATTCCTCTATCGATTGAAGAAGGGATTAACTCTGATTTTTTTAAACGCGCTAAAAAATCCATTCCTTGAATAAAACCCGTTTGGTTAACTCCAACATCAGCTGCATTAAGTCCACTTTCATTTTCACCGAAGATATAACCACCACTGGCATTTAAAATAGGAAAAGAAAAAAAGAATGTTTTAAAATCAAAAAGAAAGCCGTAAATCTCTTTGGATTTTGATTTGAGTGAAAGTGAATATTTTTCGATTTGCTCAAAACTCGGTGGCTCTAGTGGAGCGAGCACTGGATTTCTAAATAAAACGAGTGACTCAAAAGCATAGGGATAGCCATATAATCTTCCCTTATAACGAAAAGCTTTGAGTGAGACCGGCAGAAAATTTTCTTTTAAAAAAGGCAATTCATCTAAAGGTTCAATGAGTCCAGATTGGGCCAATTCACCACTCACATCGTTGGCCCAAATGAGTATATCAGGCCCTTTGCCGGTGAGAGAAGCTGTTTTAAAAAGTGAAGTTAAGTCTTTATTTAAG
>JAYSPR010000155.1:0-3614 GCA_043721975.1 Bacteriovoracaceae bacterium | reverse complement strand
TCAAAATAATACCCTTACTCATTTAGAAAAAGTGAAGAAACAATGTTTTGAATTTAACCAGAAAAATAAAACCAATCTTGAGCTTGGTGAATTTTTGGTGACAGTAAAAAATATTTTAAAGGATGAGAAATATGGAAAATAAGAAAATTGAAGTTATTACAGGACGACTAGGAGCAGAACCATATTTAGCCTATACAAAAAAAGGAATTCCTGTCTGTGAATTATCTTTAGGTCTTAAGAGCGAACAAAATTTAATGATATGGCGAAAAGTAGTCTGCTTTGGAAAGTTGGCAGAGCTATGTAAGGTGCATTTAAGGAAAGGGCAGGAAATCTTTGTTAATGGACATATGACTTTAAGGAAGTTTGTTAACAAAGAAGGTCATGAAAAAGAGTGCTTTGAACTCAATGCGTTTTCAGTTGGACAGTCATTAGTTTAGGAGAGCATTTAATGGTAAAAAGCATAAAAGAGAATAAAGACAAACAGAGGGAAATTGATTATAATCAAGGAGAGCATTTTGAAGCTCAATCGTTCTTTAACAATTTAATATGGTTGACTACAGAAGAGGCGGCAAGATTTCTAAGAAAATCCTCCCACGCATTAAGACAGATAATTTACAAAGGTAAAATTCATCCTAGAAAATTTGGTGGGCGTTTATATTTTAAGAGATCTGAACTAGACCAGCTCATTGATACATCTTTTTATTAGGAGGTATCAATGGCCATTATCGAATATGAAAAAAATGGAAAGAAGGTCTTAAAAGTTTATGTTCAGTTTCGTGGAAAAACGATACGACGCTTACGCGTCCAAAAAGTTATCTACAATATTGAATCGATTGCTGTCGCTAGACGAGAAGAGAGACGATTAATTAAAGAGCTAGCTGAAAAGTTAGCTAAATTAGAAGGTAAAGGTCTACTATGGTCAGAAGTTTTATTTCGTTGGGAGAACGCCGCTTATAGTGATCTGCTTGGAAAAAAGATGCACTTCACTACTATAAAGGATCACGTTAACCGCTTACGGAAATATACTTCACCATGGTTGGAGCTGATTGCTTCAGATTTAAATAAGGCCGATGGAAGAAGAGTTTTAGCTTTTGCCGAATCATTGGGGGCTAAGAATGGGCTTCTTAATAAAATTAAATCTTCCATCAATCTAGTTTATAACTGGGGAGTTGAAGAAGGTTTTATTACAGGATTAAATTTTGTAGGCAAAAGCCCAGTCTTTGGATTAGGACTTGATAAGAAAGAAGAAAAATTAAAACCAATTCTTACGTTAGATGAAGTTAGAAAATTTCTTCTTGAGGCAAAAATACATAAACATCCTTGGTATCCAGTCTGGGCCTTTGCTGTCCTGACTGGAATGAGAAGTGGAGAATTGCAAGCATTAGAATGGGGAGATATTGACGAACAAAATGGAATAATCCGAGTGTCGAAATCTTTTAACAAAAGATTAATGACAACAAAGTGTCCTAAAAATGGAACTTGGAGAAATGTCGATGTTAATTCACAACTTCAAGAGATCATTTCTGTCCTACGATGTTCTCGTCAAAATGAAAAAAATGTTTTACCCCAATTTGCAGATTGGAAAAATGGTGAAGGGGGAAAAGTTTTAAGAATGTTTCTTAATAGAATTGGAATTCATAAAGAAGTTGTTTTTCACACGTTAAGGGCATGTTTTGCTACTCACTTACTTTCAACAGGTGTAGAGCCTTTTAAGGTTATGCGCATGGGAGGATGGTCTGATTTGAAGACATTTCAGATTTATCTACGAATGTCAGGAGTAGATGTAAGAGGTGTTGCGGAGGCCTTAGATGTTTTGCCTTCTCAAGAGTTTTCGAATGTGATAAGTATAAGATCTTGATTTTAGGGGGAGGTTAAGAACCTCCTCCTAATTTCTGGTAGTTATTAAATGAATTTTTTATGGATTTATGTTGAATAATGTTTAAGTTTTATTGTTTTTTGTTGATTTTCATTGAAGAATGACCGATAATTAAGGAGTGGCTATGGCCATCACTATTAAGTTGATAGAAGCATATTACAAAGAGTTTCATAAACGTAAAGACGTTTATTTTGATGATCAAGAGGCAGTTGAAATTTATAAAGCAACACAGGAGTTGCAGAAAAACTGGCCCCACTGCTTAGGAAATGCTCAAGTAGCTCCTGATGTCGTTAAGCATGATGGTGATTTGTATTATTTGAGATTTAATTTTGCTCCTCCACAACAAATAAAATTTCGAATTTGTTTTGGAGTGAGAAGGCTAGATAACGGAGACATTGAAATAGTTGCACTAACTTGCAGAACGAAACAAGAGTTATCTGGTGGAAGTAAAACAGGAACAGAAGCTTGGAAACTTCATATGTCCACGGTCGGAAAGGCCAGATGGAATGAGTATAGAAGAAACCAGGGCGTGAGTTGGAAAATTTATTAATGGAGGCCCTATGGGTATCTTAAAATTGAAAGATCAAGATTTAGATTCAAAGACTTCAACAATTAGAGAAGTCCTTAGATATTTTTCTTTAAAAGAAGATCAAATTCCTAAAGGCACCATTGAGGGTATTGCGGCGGCGGCTGATAATGCTTACTCTGACGATATCCTATTTGAAGAATTTGAGAATTGGACCAAGAACCATGGTGATGAATCATTTTTGTACTTAATAAATCATTATTGGGAAACGATTCAAAAACCAGTTCAAGGCATTGCCGAAAGAGATTTAACAAATCAAAACGGAAAAATTGAAGCGATTAAAGAAAGCTCTAAACAAGAAGTTGCAAAAAAGTTTGCAGAATTTTTAAATAAAATTGCTCATGAACGCAAGCTAACGACGCTTGAAGCAATTGGCGAGTTTTTAGAACTCACTCCACAGAGAGTTAGCGTGCTGCTTAAAGGTGAGCACAAGCCTCAAAGAAGCACAATTGCTATGATTGCTGAAAAATTTCAGATTCCATTAGAAAGAATCCAAAAAGAAATTTCTTTATAGAGCTTATATGTCTAAAATTAATGCTAAAAATAAACATACTGGCTCATCATTTGATAGTTTTCTGAAAGAAGAAGATATTTATGATGAAGTTCTAACAAAGATCAAAGAAAAATCTTCAGATATAAAAAGGAGAGAGTCTTTTGAAAAAAAGAAAATAAAGGCAAAAAAGAATCTAAAGAATTTGCTAAATTTTTTTAAAAAATAGTAACTCGTCCAATAGCGTAATAAATTTAGGGAGCAATAATGAAATAGGACTTAATCATTCATAACAGCACCGCGGAATTTTTGATTTTTTCCACATAGGCAAAATCCAACCCTTTCTCACAATCTATCTAGATAGAGCATTAACTCGATGAAGAGGCAACTTGTAAGGATTTCTTACAAATTCAAAAAGAAGGAAATTGAGAGGTAAATCCTAAAGAAAAATTATACAATCTAGAACAGTGACCTCGCACTGTACAAGAATCTATTTAATTGTTATAATATCGATATGCTTGATCTACAAATAACCATACCTCAAGATATCCTCGAAACATTTTGTAAAAAATGGAAAATAAAGACATTATATTTTTTTGGTTCAGTTTTAAGATCAGATTTTAATTATAACAAGAGTGATCTCGATGTTATGGTTGAATTTA
>JAYSPR010000154.1:0-16764 GCA_043721975.1 Bacteriovoracaceae bacterium | reverse complement strand
GATGAGTTCATAAAGTTTTTGTTGGTCACTATCAAGATCACCACGAACTTCGTCTGGGGTGAATTCTAAATTCGTTGGACGGATGGCCTCGTGGGCATCTTGAACCTTGCTCGTCCCTTTTTTCTTGTAGACAATTTCTTCGCTAGAAAGAAAATCTTTTCCATATTTTGTTTTAATAAATTCACGAACAGATTTCATGGCCTCAGGTTCTGTTCTCACTGAGTCCGTTCTCATATAGGTAATGAGACCTTGTAAACCGTGATCTCTAAGCTGAACCCCTTCGTAAAGCATCTGAGCGACCATCATAGTGCGTTTCGCAGTAAAGCCTAATTTATTAGCTGCTTCCTGTTGAAGTTTCGATGTCGTAAAAGGAGCTGTTGGGTTTTGCTTACGCTCTTTTTTCTTAATTTCTATCGCTTTCAAAGTTTTGCCTTTAATGTCGGCCAATACTTTTTTTGCTAGTTTTTCAGCATCTTTTCCATCGAGGTCAGTTTTCTTTTGAGCTTCTTCACCGTAATAACGAACTTCAAAATTAATATTTTTCTTTTCTAGTTCACCTTGAATTGAAAACCACTTCTCTGGAATGAATTTTTTGACTTGATCTTCACGATCCACTATAACTCTTAAGGCCACCGATTGAACACGACCTGCAGAAATTCCTCTTTGGACTTTATCCCATAAAATTGGTGAAATTTTATAACCAACCAATCGATCAAGGACTCTTCTCGTTTTTTGAGAATCATACATTGGTTGATTGAGCTGAGTGGGGTTATCAATAGCGAACTTAACCGCCGTTTTTGTAACAGCGTTAAAAACAACTCGATGGATAATTTTCTTTTTACCTATTTCTTCTGCTAAGTGAAAAGCAATGGCCTCACCTTCACGGTCCATATCGGGCGCAAGGTAAATTTGATTAGCATGACGGGCTAATTCTTGAATTCTTTCAATTTTATCTTTTTTTCCAGTAATCGGTACAAGGTCAAGGGCAAAGTCATCTTTGACATCAACGCCCAATTTCGATTTTGGTAGGTCCTTTATATGACCATTACTGGCGACAACTTGATAACCTTTACCTAAATATTTTTTAATAGTTTTTGCTTTTGAGGGTGACTCAACAACAACTAAGTCGTAGTTGCCATAAATTTTTTCGACGACTTCATCATCTTTTTCAGCTTTTTTGGCAAATTTCTTACCGGCGGCAGACCTAGGAGCTGGCTTGGTCTCTTTAGTTACAACTTTCGCTGGAGTTTTCTTTACCAGAACTTTTTTTCCAGCTGCTTTTTTGGCAACGACTTTTGCGCACATATTTTTTACCTTAGTATTTTAAAGCTATTTTTTGAAGTCAGTATTCAACAACTCATCCACTTCTTCAAGGTCAAACTCAGTTAACCCGTACGGATTTTCTTTATTGTTAATGTCTTCATCAAGATACTTTCTTCCAATATCTTTTTCAATTTCATTTAATGACTCAAAAGAGTTTGGATCCACTTGTTTTGTTTTCTTTTCCAAATCTTCTAAATTTTGTTGCTCTAAGAACTTATCTTCATCAACTTTTGATTCATTAAGTGAGCCTTCTGCACCCTTGATCTCAGACTCTAGGCGATCAAGTTCTTTAACATCACGCTCTGAATCTTTGATAATTGATTTATCTCGCTCCTGACGTTCTAATTCTTCTAACTCATCCTCAGTCAACTGAACTTGATCAGCTTTATTTAAGATATCTTGGCTCACATCATCTAGATTAAGTTCAACATCTAGTTCATCGAGAGCCTTTCCTTCTATTTTCTTAACGTCAGCTAGCTTATCTTTATTTTTAAAACGCAGCATACGTGCTTGTTCTTCTTGAGTACGCGTAACGGCAATACTACCTAATCCAATTTCATTAAATGAACCCGTAATCAAGGCGGTTGCAAAATTATCAGTAAGATTGATAACTGTTAATTCACCAATTCTGTAAGTTGGAGTCGGAGTAATCTTTTTTAAAGTACCGCGATCAACAAAAGAATAAACATCAAAAATATTTCCTAGCTCAACACCATCAGCACGACCTCGGTCAATATAAACTACATCTCCGAAAGACATACCCGTAATAGAATCTCTAAAGCTTCCAATGACTGCTGCTTCAACACTGCGACGACTAAAAGTCTTAGCAATTTTTCCAATCTTTGGAGTATAGACCGTCAATCGATCTTTTCTTTGGAGTAGTCCTGACTGTTCGACAACCAAACACTCCCACACATCATCAATTTTTCTTATAACTTTTATTTGGGCCGTGGTCGTGTAAAGAAAACCTGATCGATCAGAAACTGGATGCTTGATTTCGCCACCGGCAGTATAGGCCGAGAACAAATCCCCGGGTTTTACTTTTGTCGACTTATCAAAATTGACATAAATCGTGTCATGCTTTTGAATAAAAACTGCTTCTTTGGAAGTGGCCTTTATCTCTCCAACATCCTGGACTACGTTAGTTGTCACGAAGGAGTTAAGAAAGAATCCTTCTTTGTAATTAAAAACAATCTTATTAGATTTATCAAAACCAGTGCTATCGTATTGATCACTAGGTTCAGATATCGCAATATCTGACATCGGTGGATCATACTTTTCATATTCTTTATTTCTTTGTTGTTTTTCTAAGCGCTCAAGATCATCGTATGTTTCTTCTGATGCAAATTGGAAATAAACACCTTGATCAATTAATTTTTTTCTTTCGTTTAGCCAATCTGTTGAGGTTTTACCACCTCCTGTGTCTGCCAAATCATCTGCTCCCGACTCTGAAAACATTCCGACTTGAACCTGAGGAAAAGAATCTGCATCCCCTGTGTCGAAAGCCAAAACTGTTCCTGGTTCAATTTCATGCGGGTTGGTGATTTGTGGATTAAGTGACCAGATTTTTGAATAATAAAAACCCGAACCAAATAATTGTTTAGAAATTTTCCAGAGATAATCTCCCTTTTGAACTTCATACTTTTCTAACTTAGACTTAATTGCCAAATCATCCCATTCTTTAGTCGAAATTTTTGATTGAACATATTTTGATAAACTAAGTAGATCTTTTTCTTCCGTCCCCACATCAAAATTCATATCTTGATCAGCAATAATTTCAGTTTTTTCGTTAGGAGTTTCCTCTACATTTTGTCCTTTTGGGCTTTTAACATTAAGAGAGGGAGCGTTAACTGCTGACTTTTTTTCTTCAACAATTTTTTCAGCTTCTTTCATTTTAGGAGATTTTTTTTCTTCTTTTTCAAAAACGACTTCACCGATATCTTCTTTTAATGATTGAAGATCGTCTTGTTCTTCTAATGTAGACATTTGAATATCAGAAGAGTTCTCTTCTTTTTTATCAGGAATAATTAATTTAGCTGCTGCCTTTTTTTGAATACTTTTACCTGGCTTTTTTTCTACTGCTTTAGACTGAGTCTTTTCTTCATCAGGAAGAACTACCGTCGAAGTCGCCGGACTATTAGTTGTTGGCCCATCAAGAAGTGGGTCACCAGACATCGTATCGTAAACGCTCATTTCATCAAAATTAGGGTCTTGGGAAAAAGATTTTCCAGCACCTAGTAAAACTAGGAGTGAAAGATAGATATATTTATTTTTAGAAATCGCCATCTAAGTCGCCTCAAAAAAATCATGCAGTAACGAATAATACTTTGCCTGTTTTTGCTCTTGCTTGAGTTTTTCACTGCAAACAATAAGTTTTCCTAGGGCCTTTATAACAAAACCTGAAAAAGCATATTTACCAATGATCTCTTCATACACTTGTGAAGCTAAATCAAACTCACCTTGATTAAAGAGAAGATCCCCCAACATCATTTTTGAACGAACAACAACTTGTTTTTCTTTGGAGCTTTCTAGTTCTTTTAAAACCACAAGGGCCGCTTCAAATTTATTAGCGCGAATTAACTCTTGAGCTTCACGGAGTCTTGCAATTTGATCATCGATCTCATCAGAGTTATTGACAGTTTTAACTCCCATACTATTGGGGACAGCTGGCCCTTTGACTTCACTTTCTAAAGCCTCTACTCCGACAGCTGAAGTGACATCGGGAATGGCCTTATCAATTTTATTGACGAGTTCACTTGGGTCAATGACTGTAGGTTCTGCGACTATTGGTTTTTGTTGTTCATCTTTATTTATCGCCACGACTGTGGTGACTTCATTGGTCTTTAAGGATTTTGCTTGAACTAAAAGTTCTTGATACTTTCGACTCAATTCTTCATATTGTTCTTTGGGGACTGTTTCAACTTTAGAGTTATTTGTTATCGCCCCCTGAGCTAAGGCTGAGTCAACAGTTTGATCTCGGTGCAACCAAAGTGATGAACATGAAGTTGATAACAGAGCTAAGAATATGAGCAAACTGCTACTTATTGCCTTCATTATAGCCTTACTGGCATAAATTCTCTTCACTTTTTGTCCTCCATGACTTGTAAATGTGAATGCGATAACTTAGTTTTATTCTAAATCACTTCAGGTACAAGTCAAACGTGTTTTAAGGATTGTATGGCAAATCATTCTGGTCAACTTTTTCACTACGTTCTTCGCATGAATAAAGAAGATTCTGCTTTTTTTTATTTTCAACTTGAAGCCAGCGATGGCCTATGCTTTTACTCCACTCTAGAAAATCCTCCTCATGCTCAGTATAGAGATATTGAACTAAGAGGAGACATCAAACTTAAGTCTGAGATATTTCATCTGATTAAAACCTGTTCACAAAAATTCCGCATCGAAATATTAACTGACGAAATCATTAACGATCAAAAGGCTTAACTATGAAATTTCTTTTAAAGTTCTTACTCATAATTTCTTTGGTCTCTTGTTCAACAACTCCTGTCTCTGGCAACAAGGCTTTCTTACTCACGAGTGCTTCAAGTGAAAATCAACAAGGTGAAGATGCGTATAGGGAAATTCTCGCCAAAGAAAAAGAAGTCAAAGGAACACCTCAAGCTAGGATGGTTGAAGAAATTGGTAAGAGGATAGCTGCTGTCGCCAATCAACCAGATTTTAAATGGGAATTTAGAACTCTTGAAAGCAATGAACCAAATGCCTTTTGTTTGCCTGGTGGAAAAGTAGCCGTCTACACTGGAATATTTAAGTATGCTCAAAACGAGGCGGGTCTCGCGACAGTTATGGGGCATGAAATTGGCCACGCCATCGCAAGACATGGCGGCCAGAGAATGAGTCAACAAATGGCCACTAATGCGGCCATGGCCGGCCTTGCAATTATTGGACTTAGTAAAATGGATGATACAAAAAAATCAATTACCATGGCAGCTCTTGGAGCTGGCGCTACTTATGGACTAATACTTCCCTTTTCAAGAAAACATGAAACTGAAGCCGATGAAATTGGTTTAGTTCTCATGTCAAAAGCTGGTTATGATCCTAAAGAGTCTGTGAATTTTTGGGATAGATTTTCAAAAGCTGGTGGTAAATCTCAACCAGAGTTTTTATCAACTCATCCCAATAGTGAAAATCGAAGAGAGCACTTAAGGGCCATGCTACCGAAGGTTATGCCAAGTTATGAAGGATCTTCAAAACTTGGCACAGGAGCAAATCTCTAATTTTTTATTATGCCTATTTTTTCTTCTTGGCTTTCGTTTTAGGTTTTGAAACTTCTTTAACGACTTCAGGATCTGGATAAGTTAATTTAGCAACAACAGAGAAGTGATCAGAAAATCCCATTTTATCTTTGGTTTTTTCACCTGGTTCAAATCTTTTTGGGGCCATAAAAACTTTTACATCTTTTTCATCATCACGCTTTGATCCCGAAACCTTAACTTCTTTAAGTGCAAAGTTTGGTAGATAGATTTCAAAACTTCCTACATCTATTTCCAATTGAGCTTTATCACTTAAAGCAGCATTATAAAAAATATGATCAAGCATATTCCATTGTTCTTTTGGTGGGTAATAATATGAGCCTTGAGGTAATTTCTTTTTAGCCTCATCTGAAACGCTAGGGCTTCCTTTAAAAGTCTCAACTAAATCAAAAAAGAGATTATCTTTTAAAAGTACTGTTTTAAATGGATGAGGATTATTTTCATCAATTGTATTAAAATCACCAACAGCAACGATACTCATGGCCGGATTCTTGAGCATTATTTCTTTGGCCCTATTTGCTAAAACCTCAGCCGCTTTAATTCTCCAAGAATCTGGATTCGCTAGTGACGGCCAGTGATTCACGAAAACCGTTAGAGGATATTTTCCTCCAATTAAAAATTCAACTTCAAGAATATTTCGTGTTGGATAATCAACCGGCACAACATGCTCAGTTCTACTAACTTTTACGATTTCAGCTGAAGACTTAAATAATAAAGCAACATCTACCCCGCGGTTATCTGGACTATTAGTCATCTCTAAAGAATCAAAACCTAATTTTTTTCCAACGAGTCCGACCACTTCAGGGTTTTCGACTTCAACTAAAGCCAACATATCTGGAATAGACTTTCTTTCTTTTGAAATAACATCAACAATTTGTGAAATTTTGACATCTACTTTTTCTTGAGTCCAATCCGCATCGTAACATTCATTTCTTCGATACTTACTTTTTTCTTTCGCACAAGCTTCACTTTTTCCAGGAGCATCTTTCGGTAAAAAACTCCAATCAATTTTTCCTTCGTCATGTTTGGCATCAAATAAATTTTCAACGTTATAAGACATCAGTTCAAAACTCTTAGCTTGAACACCACTTGTGGATAGTCCGAGCACAAATAAAAAAGATAAAATTAATTTCATCAAAAGCTCCTTTTAGGTCAATAGGCGATCAATATAGCATCACTTACAATTCACTGACTAGCTTGAGCACATCGTCATGATGAGTTTTAGTGGTGAAATCATCCATGATGGCCTTGAGTTTTCCATCAGTTCCGATAATGAATGTTGTGCGTATAATTCCCACGTACTCTTTGCCCATGAATTTCTTGAGTCCCCATACACCATATTTTTCAGCAATCGTGTGCTCCGGGTCTGAGAGTAAATCAAAATTGAGCCCTTCTTTATCAATAAATTTAAGGAGCTTTTTTGGTTCATCTGGAGAAATTCCAAAAACAACAACATTTTTTTTATCGAGAGATTTTTTAGAATCACGTAGCCCACAAGCCTGTACCGTACATCCAGGAGTCATGGCCTTAGGATAAAAATAAAGAACAATAATTTTTCCTCGAAAGGCTTTAATATTCACTTCATCACTAACTTGATTGAGCAGACTGAAAACTGGAGCAGACTCTCCTACTTGTAATTTCTTCATGATTTCTCCTTTACCAAAGATTTCTCATTTCTCGAAGTCTTATAAAAACTTCTTGATTAGATGCTTCTAGCAGTCCTAATTTTTTTCGTACTATTTTGGATTCCAGCTTCAAGAAAGTATTTATCTCTCTTTCCACTTTCATCGAATTCACAAAAAACACTTCGTCTAAATTTAATTTTTGAATTTTATCTAAAAAATCATTCACATTATTATTTGTCTCATCAATAGACTGACTAAATTCTAAGTTCCTTTTTAAATATTCATGCCCAGGATAAATCAACATCTCATCAGGAAATGTTGAAAAAATCTCACTAATCGTGCGGTATAAAACTTTAGGATCACCACCATTATGGCAATTTCCTACCCCAGCATTGAAAAAACAATCTCCGGTAAAAAGTGCATAAGGCAATTCATCTTTTTTTAGGAGCAAGCAAAGATGTGACAATGTGTGCCCTGGAGTATGGAGTGCTTCTAGACTCCAGCTGTTAAATGAGTGAATCAATTCACCATCACTTAATCCTCGAGTTTTTCTAGGAACAAATGCTTCAGGGTGACACATGACGGGGCAAGAAGAGTTTTCCAAGAGTTCCGTATTACCAGAGTAATGATCACAATGATCGTGAGTGTTAATGAGTCCTGTGAGCTTTTCATCTTTTCCTAATAAGCCTTTGATTTCTGACGCACTAAAGGGATCGATACAATAAATCTGCCCATCGTCAAAAGTGATTAAGTAAGCGAAGTTTCTTAGGGTATTCTTATAGAAGATTTGTTGGATATTCATAGTAGAGTTACTATAATGATAATTGATGAGAATAAAAAGAGGAAATAAGTCATGGAAGCAAGCCTTTATACAAAATTATTTTTAGTTGCCCTTTTTTTAAAAAGCTTAATTGAAAGTTATCTCGATTACCGAAACATGAATCATATTGTTAAGCATAGATCTGATGTCCCGCTAAAATTTAAAGAGCAAATCAGCTTAGCTGACCATCAAAAAGCTGCCGATTATTCTGTGGAAAAAATAAAAGTGTCTCAAGCTTTTCATCTTTTTGATCTCGTTATTTTTTTAGGTTTAACTCTTCTTGGTGGCTTAGAACTTATTAATCAATACGCTATGGGATTTCAAACTTCACCGATTGCAACCGGACTCATCTTCTTTGGATTTCTAGGAATCTTTTCCTTTATAACGTCACTTCCCAAAACTCTTTATTTTACCTTTATCATTGAAGAAAAATACGGATTCAACAAAACCACTGTAAAAACTTTCCTCACAGATATTTTAAAATCATCAGTACTCACTATTGTCTTAGGAGCTCCGATTGCTGCTGGAATTTTGTGGATCATGGCCGGCCTTGGCCCTCTTTGGTGGCTTTACGCTTTTTTCTTTCTCTCAACAATTCAGCTCCTCTTGGTTTTCATCTATCCGACTTTCATTGCCCCATTTTTTAATAAATTTACACCTCTAGAAGAAGGTGAAATTAAAAATAAAATACTTGGACTTCTCGCCCGCTGTGGATTTAAGAGTTCCGGGTTATTTGTCATGGATGCTTCAAAAAGAAGTGGCCATGGCAATGCTTATTTCACTGGCTTTGGAAAAAACAAACGCATTGTCTTTTTTGACACTCTTATCACATCCCTTGACTCTGAAGAAGTTGAAGCCGTCCTCGCTCATGAATTGGGGCATATGAAAAAAAAGCACGTTTTAATTGGAATGATTAAAAGTTTTATTTTTAGTTTTATTGGTCTAGCAGTTCTTGGATATTTAAGAAATAATGTTTACTTTTTTAATGGACATGGAGTGCAAACCATCACCGACTATATGGCCTTAACTTTATTTTCAATGGTGGCCGGGGTTTATACTTTCTTACTAACTCCAATCTCTGCTTACACTTCGAGAAAGCACGAGTATGAAGCTGATTTATTTGCCTCAGAAAATGCTCAGGCTTCAAAACTTATTTCAGCTTTAGTGAAAATGTATAAGGACAATGCCAGCACTCTGACACCTGATCCCCTATTTAGTAAATTTTATTTTTCACATCCACCGGCCTCTGAGAGAGTGGCTTATTTAGAAGAGATGTCCCTTAAAAAATCTTAAGCGGAAAGCTTTTAGTTTCTTCTTCAAAAAACCGCTCTAATGCAGGTGTAAAGGCATTAAGGGTATTGCAATCAATATCAAGCTCGGCGACAAAATTTCCTTTTGAATCAGAAATAGGAATGACTAGTTCTGAACGCGTTTTTAAACTGCACGCAATATGAGTTGCATCTTTTGTCACATCGGCCACATTGACTGTTCTTTCTTCTCGGAGGGCCATTCCACAAAACCCACGATCAATAGAAATTCTCGTATGTGATGTTTCTTCACCGATGTAAGGACCTAAGACCAAGTCAGTCGAATTTAAATTATAAAGATAACTTTCTTTATAATAAATACCTATCCAGTCACACACTTCAGGTTTTTTTGATTTTAAGTTAGTAAGCCAAGTTAAGACTTCTGCAAAATAAAGATCCATCATTTACGCCTGGAAAAGAACATCATTGAACATCGTTTTTAAATGCTCAAAATACGGTTTGCGATACTTTTCAATTTCATTATGAATTTCATGATAAGAGCCATCAAAAACCCTCAACTGAAATGACTTATCTACAGTTGTAAAATATTCTATTAACTCTTTACTGCCGACAACTCTATCAGCACTTCCCACTGAAACAAAGCTCGGGCATTTCGAGCGCAGTGGTCTCGAAAAAGTTTTTTTCACGGTTTTCATTAACTCAAACATAAGTTTAGATTCTAATTTTAAAGCATTGAGTGGGTCATTAATATAGTCCTCATAAATTCTAGGGTCGTGAGAAAGATATCTTAAATCAACAAGACCACCTATCGGAAAGGTGTAGGGCAAAGCACTCGCTTTTTCAAAAAAAGCTTGAGGTAAAATCTTGATAAGCGTGCCTAAAAATCCATCAGCGCCACAAGGGGGGGCGTTCACAATAAGTCTTTCCGGATAAATATTTTCATCGAC
This sequence comes from Bacteriovoracaceae bacterium, assembly GCA_043721975.1. Taxonomy (GTDB): domain Bacteria; phylum Bdellovibrionota; class Bacteriovoracia; order Bacteriovoracales; family Bacteriovoracaceae; genus Bacteriovorax. Next base: position 6,510 of record JAYSPR010000154.1, on the reverse strand, counting down.
GTAATTTTGAATGAACGAGCAAGTAATCAGTCCACCCATTGAGTGCCCAAAGAGTACATAACGATCCATGCGATACTTTTCTTTAAGAAACCTCGTGATCTCTAAAAGATCCTCCATGTAGAGCGAAAAATCTTTAACATGAGCTTTTTGACCGGTGCTTCTGCCGTGGCCTCTTAAATCGTATTGAAAAATATTAAAATCATGACCAAATAGATCCACTAAGTATTTATGCCTTTCGAGATGTTCACCCACTCCATGTGTCGCAATAATCCAAACGGGACTTCCAGACTCTTTAATTTGAGTATAGAGCTCTATACCATCACGCATTTTTAAGAATTTTTTATCCATAAACATAAGTAGATTCTCCAGCCGATTAACTGGATTTAGTCTAACTCAAATTTACGATAAAAAACAAGTAAAGCTTGCCTTGTAAAGCCAATCTCCGACTCAAAAAGTCCAATCTAGCAAAATAAGCCTCTTTACGAAGGGGCTTATTTTAATTACGATTGAATTTATAACTATTCGAGCGAATGCTCGACCTGGGACTATCATGACTTCAGAAATTAATCCAAATCAACTCATCCATTCTCTTACCTTTTGTGTATTTGATCTCGAAACAACTGGTGGTAATCACCAACACGATAAAATTATTGAAATTGGATTAGTCCGAATTAAAGACTTAAAAATTCAGGCAAAAAAAAGTTTTCTTATTCAACCTGAAGTTCATATTCCAGATTTTATTCAAAAACTTACGAGCATTAAAGACTCTGATGTTAGTGACTCTCCCCTCATAGAGGATGTCATTGATGAAATTTTAGAATTCATGGGGGATTCAATTCTAGTCGCCCACAATACTTCTTTTGATGTGCCCTTTTTTAATTCTGTCTTAAAAAGACTTGGCCGCGCGGAATTAACTAATAAATCTATTTGTACCAATTTAATGACTAAATACATGATTCCCAATCTCTTAAGTTCTAATTTAAATTATATGAGTCGTATCTTTAATCTGGAACACCAAAAAGCCCATAGGGCCTTAGATGATGCCATGGCCTCAGCTGACCTCCTCTTAAAATACCTTTCTATTTTTATTCATAAAAATATCTCTAAAATAAATAGTCTCTATTACCCTAAAAATAAATTTGAACTCGACCGCATTAATTTTAAAAAAGATGTCCCTGGCGAAGAAATACTCGGATGTATTAAATCACTTGTCTCACCTTTTTTAGTGACTTTAAAAGGCGCAGAAGGTGTAGTCCTTTTTTCTCTTCCTTCTAGGGGAACAAAGCCTGAGTTTGATTACATTGAATCAAAAATAAAATCTATCCCTTTTGAAATCATAACTATTAAATTGACCGGTCCTTATTTTCAAGGACTCATAGAAATGTCTTCTTATTTCTCGAAGATCGAAACAAATCTCTCTATTGAAATTATAAAAAAGCTTTGTGAATTTTCACAACTCAAATATGATAATTTAAAAACGGATGAGAATCTACCTCTACCTGGTGATTTCATTATTCTTAATCATCTCATCCCAGATCAATATATCATTTATCCTCTAAACTCGCTTCATCACAAACTTGAATTAGTTTTTAGATACCCTACTCACCAAAATAAATTGGTTCAATATATCAATTCGAAAAGTATGAGAATATTACAAGGAAAAACAAAAAAGGATCACTTGGGAGTTTTAGTGAACAACTTTTTAGTTGAGTATCTTAAAGGTGAAAGAGACTTTCTTACAATTCAAGCGGTCTCACAAAAAATCACTAACAATGACATTAAAGATGCCATTGAAAATTTTATTGCAAAAAATCCAAACAACTACAATTTCCCACAAATTTATCTTTAAATTTATTTCTTTAAAAAAATAAACGATTACTGTCGATAGATGAGACGAATTTCTTGATGAAGAAAATTAATTTCGAGCTTTTCAAAAATGAGCAAATGTTGAATAAGTTTTGACTGAGCTATTTTTTCTTCATACTCAAAGTCTTCATCTAGGCGAATGACTATTTGATTAGAAAAATCTAAGACTTCTCCACTCAAAGCTCCAGTGAGGGCCATCGTCACCAAACGATGATGAGCGTAAGCCGTCATTAACTCATTTGAAATAAGGTAGAAAATCATCGACATAACTGAAGAATTAATTTGATGAGCAAACTTTTCTAGCGTGGCTGAATACTTAATATCTAATCTTAAATTTGATTCAATCATCCTAAAGCGTAAAAGATTGATAGCTTGATCAAGAGAATCTTGAATGGAAATCTGAGCCTGTGCAGTTGGAGAAAATCTAGAAAATCCTAAAAAAATTTCTACCAGCTCTTTACATCGTCTCGCTCCACTTTTCATATCTTCTAAGTCAATTAACGATTCATGTGACCAATCATCTTCTAATGACAACAAGGATAACGCCGCCAATATACCGGCCAGTGGATTATTAAGTTCATGGGCAATTGAACTAGAGATAATTCCAAGTTCATCGGTTGTTGCATGGGAACGAGTGCTATTCTCCCTATTTTTAGGTAGCTCATTTTTATCAACAGTATAAAAAACAAAATAAGAGACATTTAACAATTGAATAGAAAAATCAATTCTCCTAATTTTATAAAAGCTTTGAAAAATTTCAGTATTTTCTAAATCTTTAAATCTTAAGCATTCTTTTGGTAGTATTCCAATTTTGGCGAAAGACTCATTATAAATTAACAAATCTCCCAGATCAGAAATAAGGGCCATCGGATATGGAATTTTAGAAAAAACTTTTTTCCATAAGTCGATTTCACCATCTCCTTTAACTAATTTTTGATCTCGTCCTTCAATGACACGAATCACGATGGAAATTAATTGATCCACAAGACTTGCATCTCTTTTAAAAATGAAGGATTTAAAATTAAGGCACAAAAAATAATCTTCATAAGGCAGTTTAAAAAGAAGTGAAGCTTCATCTAAGAAAAAGCTTTGGGTAAGATTTTCCTCATGAAAGTTTTCATGCTTCATCAAAAAAGCTGATTGCAATGAGATTTGTTTTTTACAAAAAACTTTTAAATGCTCATTCCACTTAAGAAAAGCCTCTTCTTGCATTAAAGCGAGCTCTAAATCTAAGAGGATCGTAAAAAGTGTCAATTCCTCTTCAGAAACTTCTCTGGAAACGTCATTCCCTGCCACAGAGCTTTCAAACTTCTTAACATCCTCATACAATTGTTCACTTGCTCGTGCTCGTTCTTTGATTAAGGCAACTTTTTCGGCAAGTTGAATTTTCTTTAAAAAGTCGAGTATCTCTTCAAGAGAATTCAAGTTAATTTTAATTAAACTTGAAGGTAAGTCTGCTTCTTCTGAAACAACTAATATTTTATTTTTGAATAAACTTACTTTCCTGCTATTTTTTCTGTCAATAAAAAAAACATAATCTAAATTAGGATCTAGCCCTAAAAAATTATCTACAATGTCAAAAGAAAGACCTTCTAGTGCTTGAATTAAAAAAACAGCTTTATCTGAATTTAAAAGTTCTTGATCAACTATATAATTGAAACTGTGTTTAGCTTTATTTTTCATTCGATTTTTCGTTGGATTTTATCTGGCGTTTACCATCGTGAAAGTGAAGAAAAAATGAATAATCATTAGATTTTGCCAATTGATCAAATTCCAAAGTCGAAGAAACAACCTTACCCTTTTCACCCTCTAGATAACTATAACCTCTTTCTAAAACATTGCTGGGATTTAAGGCCATCATGACATCTTTCGTTTTATCAATGTGGTGATGATAATCTCTTATTTTTTCACTCAATGCCCTCTTCATTCGTTCAATATTTTCATCCAACCCAAGATAAAACTCATGAATCTTTGTGAGTTCATTAAGCCGTCTAGAAAGATCACATTTCTGTAATCTTTTTTGCAATAATCCTAGATTAGTTAAAAGTATATTTAAAATAGAACTAGGATGAGTATTCCTTAAGCGACTTTGAATTCGGCTCAATTTAAAATTCATAGCGTTTTTTAATCGCGACTTTGAATTGATTAATCGGTCTCGAATAAGTGTTTGCTCTTGAGTAATAACTTCTGCTGCGGCCGATGGAGTTTCACATCTCATATCGGCTACAAAGTCAGAGATAGAAAAATCTACTTCATGTCCGACAGCACTAATCGTTGGAATAGGACAATTAAAAATATCATAAGCTAGCCCCTCATCATTAAAGGCCCATAAGTCTTCAAGACTTCCTCCGCCCCTTGCAAAAATAATAAGGTCAATCTTCTTACCTATCTCCGCTTCCTGAGAATATTTTAAAACTTTATACAAAGAAGATCGAAGGGCCCTGGGTGCATCATCTCCTTGAACTAAAGTTGGAATAACGAGAAGATCCATCCAAATAGAACGGCGTTTATAAATGTTAATAAAATCTTGAAGGGCTGCACCTCTGAGTGCCGTAATAATGGCCACTCTTTTGGCCATGGTCGGAATAGCTTTTTTGCGGTCGAGATCAAATAGGCCTTCACTCGCGAGCTTGCGTTTTAATTTTTCAAATTGCTCTTTTAAATCACCTAGACCTACGGGCACGATTCGCTTCACTATAACTTGAAAAGTTCCGCGCTTAGGATAAACATTGATGTCGCCCACGACAATCACTTTTGATCCGTCCTTAATCGCTTTTAATTGAGGATTTCTGAGAGCATCCATCTTAAAAAGGGCCGCACTTAAAGAAGAGTCTTTATCTGAAAGAGTAAAGTACCAATGCCCCGATGATGAGAGCGATAAATTTGAAACTTCACCTTCAATAGAAATATTGGTGAATTCGTGTTCGAGTAAATTCTTAATTTCACCGACGATTTGGGTGACTTTTTTAACGTCGCTATTCATGGCTAATAGTATCGCCCTGGCTTTGCGATCTATAAAGTCAAAAGAGCACTATAATACTTAATGTCATCTAAAAATAATTAAAGGTCGACAACGCACTCAACGGATTCAATGGCCAAGTCTCGACTAATGGTCACTTCATTGGCCACAACCACATAAAGCTTACCTTCGCCTGCGTTAACAGTTCTTAGAACGCGATCAACATAAGAAGTTCTTGTTGAATCAACATAGTAACGATCAGATTGAATAAATTCTTTTTTATAAGCTCTGAAAACAAACTCTGAACCATCCATGATTTTTTTAAAAACTCTATTTTGAAAATTTGAAGCAACGACTAGAACTGCCTTAGAAGGATAATTAACTTCATTAACTGTAACGACGCAACTTTCTCCCGCATCATTCACCCCTTTATAGCTCCCTAAAGGAAGCACCGAGAGCAAAGAATCAACTGAGCCCACATCGCTTGCAAAAGCGTGAAATGAGCAAAACAAAAGAGTTAAAAAAAGTGAACTTTTCATAGCGCGGGCTCCCTTAAAATTTATCACTCACCCTAACAGAAATGGGGAATAGCAGTCAAGAAAGTGATAGATTATTAATATCATCCAGGCTAGAAATGGTAATAACTTCATGATTTTTAAGAACTTTTCTCAATTCTTGCTCAAGAGATGGGTTCGTTAAAACGATAACGGAAGCCTTCAAGATTTTCTTTTGGCCTTCAAAAGATTTAGAGAGCTCTATGAGTTGATCTAGGGGCTGATCGATAATTTTTGAAGGACGGTAACCTTCCTCCATGAGTTTCTTAACCAGTTTAAGCTTCTCAACGTCGAGATTTGTGTATATTCTCTCACCTTTTTGATCACGACCTGGCCTAGGGAAGGAGTATCTTCTCTCCCACATTCTAAGAAGGTATTTGCTAATAGAAGTTTCTTTCTCCACAACATTAATTGGGTACATATTTTATCCTCTAGAAATTTAGATTCTTGTGATTTTCTAAAGAATTTATATCATTGGCCGAGAAAAATGCGATTAAGACAAGCCGTAGACATCGCCCGTCCAAGTTTTGTCGAAGCTGTAACGAGTTATTTAAAGTAGCAGCATTTTTTGAAAATTTAAAACAACGCCGTTTTTTCTCACTCTATCAATCGCTTCAATATCAAGATGACTATAAAGCCACTGGGATTGATTTAAAATGCCCTCTATCATAACCCCATCCTCAGTAAAACCATGATCACAAGGCGTATAGACGGCAGCTTTCCCTGTATTTAAATCAATGGCCTCCGAGTAATCGACTTTCCCAATAGTCTGAGAGACAATAACGTAAAATTGATTTTCTAAAGCGCGGGCCCGAGCGCCGATATGGACACGATTCATTCCATGCATAGTTTCTGTGCACGAAGGAGCGAGTAAAATTTTAACTCCTGATTTGGCGAACTCGCGAGCAAAGTCAGGGAACTCAATATCCAAGCAAATTGAAAGTGCACATTTAATGTTATCAACAGTAAAGATGGTCATTTTTTTTTCATCTGGCACTGAAATATGCCAAGCTTCATCTTCAAAACGAGTCATCACTTGCTTGTCTTGATAATCAGAACTTCCATCAGGAAAAAATATGAATGCTCTGTTAACGATTTTCTGAGTCGCTAATTGCCAGGGAAAAGAAGGGG
>JAYSPR010000153.1:0-1705 GCA_043721975.1 Bacteriovoracaceae bacterium | reverse complement strand
GCAAAAAAAAAGTTTACATAAGTTTTTAGTGGTATTTCTATTTTCATCTTTAAAGTTTAGTGGAATTACATTGTTTAATCAATGTAGAATCTGTTTTTTAATAAGCAAGATTTTTTATTTTTTCCCAAACAGGATTGAGATTTATCACAATATTCATTTCTTTAAGCAGAAAAAAAGAAGCCTCCAAGTTTTCTGTAAAGAATTACAATCCTGGGACCATGTGCAAACAAAGTCTTAGAGTGATAGTGGAAAAGACACACTCGCAACCCAAGAAGACTGCTCAAGGCTAACGTTATTAAGCGCTGAGTTTGAACTAAATGGCCCAACTTGTTCCAATTCAGTGTGATCGTATTTGATGCTTTGATACTCAAGATTCAAACTCACTAAAAGCAACTGAAAGCCAGCACCTAATCGAAAACCGGAAGCATCACTAAATTTCACATTAAAATTTCTGCTGGCATCTGGATCGAGATTTCCACCTAAAATTAGTGACCCCCAAGCTCTGAGACCAACAATTGGTAATTTCACTCCAACCACGGGACCCCAATTAAAAGCTGTCGCATCAGCATCGTAGTTGATAGTAGAATCTTTAAAACTAAGCATCGAGTATCGTAAATCAAGTCCTAAAAAAACAATGTCACCTAAGTGTGCACCACCTCTTAGTCCAAAACCCAATCCACTTATATCACCCTCTGAATTTCTCAGTGGAGATGGAAAATTTCCTTCTGTGGATCCATTTTCAAAAGTGAGAGCTGGCTCCACAAACATGCCGCCTCCCCCTGCTGCTTGTGCTGAAGTCGAAATCATAGAAATGAGAGTGATAAAAATATAGGCTTTTGTTTTTAAATTGTTTTTAGTCATTAAAGGCTCCAGAGTTATATATAATGTTTATGGCTTATAAAGCTGACCGGCGCTTCTCACGCCAGTAATGAAGAACTTACACAGAAAAGAGGACAGGTGCCAGTGAGCTGGCACCTGTTACCTATATTGTAATCGTGACATCGACCCGACGATTTTGGGCTTTCCCACTCATCGTTTTGTTTGTGGCAACGGGCAAATCATCCTTGAAGCCAACCGCTGAAATTTTATTCTTTTCAATAATTCCGTTTGAGATGAAGTAATTTTTAACCGTGAGTGCACGTTTCTTGGCAATCAAAGTATTATTTTTACTCCCACCACTGGCATCGGCATGTCCTTCAACGGTAACAGTGCTATTGTCAAATTCCCCAATCGCTCTTTGAACTTTTGCTAGAAGAGTAAAATTTTCACCTTTTAAATCAGCATTTGAGCTGGGAAATCTTAATCCATTTAAGCTGATGACGAGCGAATTGCCTTGGCGGTAAACATTGGCTTCGCTTTTTGAGAAAGTTTTTCTGATCTTTTCAAACTTATCATTGAATTTTTTCTCGGCCATGAGTGCTTTGTTTCTTGCTTCCATCGAGTCAGCTAATTTTTTATCACTATCCATCTGGTTTTGGTCTTGCATCGCTTGGTATTCAAGCTCTCTGTTTTTAGAACTTAATGCATCCATTTCACGCGTGCTTTTTGTGGTCGAGCATGCGCTGGCAGTAAGTAGCAATAAAATAGTCATTGTTAATTTCATTTGTAATCTCCTAAAGTTAGTCACTAAGTTGTGTTATTATTTAATGAGTCTCCGTTAAGTCATATTTTTATACTTTAAGGATTCATGACTTTATTGTGTTTA
>JAYSPR010000152.1:0-3545 GCA_043721975.1 Bacteriovoracaceae bacterium | reverse complement strand
AGAAGGACCGATTTGTTTATTAAAGATTTTTGTTTATTATAATTCATCTTTCATATACTAAGAAAGTTCTGGATGGATTTATGTAGCTCATTGTGTACGTGCCAGTAGACCCTAAGTCTGCTGGCACTTAAAAGCGGCGAAGAGTTCGAAGTACTTTGCCAATGTTGAAATCTAATGTTGGATTGTATGAATGTAATAGTAAGCTTCGTCTTTCTCCAGAGGACACAGAGAGATTGCAGTGTTTGGTTTTAAAGCCATTAAAGAAATATAAATTCCCTAATTTGCAGTTCACTCGATATGCGAGACCTGCATTTAAATCGGCAAAAGATCTTTGTTCGCGTTTTTTAAAATTAGAAAATGTGTATTTCGCTAATATTTTTTCAACCATATTTTTTCCGCTCGAATAAGTATTGCGAGTTTTTTTGTAAAGAATTAAATCCCCGCTTGCTTCAGCGGGAAATGCCATTTGAATAGGTATTAAAATTGTTTGAAGGTAAGAATCATAATGCCTGCCGTTTGATATGTTAGCAGAATGAACATCAGCACATCTTATAACTTGGTGCTCTTGATCACTCTCTGAATATAAATATTTTCCCTGAGATTGGTGGACAGTGATCATTCGGCAAATGACTTCAACTTTTTTAAAACGTTCACTTTCTATGATTGGCTTGATCAGTTCAGTAGTTTTTTTATCTATTAGGTGCATACTTCCAACACCATGTTTTTTTCGCATCTCTTCAAGCTTGAGATTAAGATTATTTAATAAATCTAAATCAATGACGTTTTCAAACTCTAGGTATCCTTGTGTTGAAAATTTTAATAGCTCTTTTTCAAATTCCATCTTAATTCCTTTTTCATAAATATCTAGTGGCTTTTGGACTCAAACAAATAAGCAGAACGGCAGATGTCCTCGAGATTGTCATACTTCGGAGTCCAAGAAAGATTTTGGCGTAGCTTAGAAGAATTCGCCACGAGCATTTCTGCGTCACCAGGTCTTCGTGGTGCTTCGGTAACGAGAAAATCTTTTCCTGAAATTTTTTTTATTGTTGTAATAACTTCTCGAACACTTGAACCTTGGCCATAACCACAATTAAAAATGTCAGAGGTTCCTCCATTTAATAGATATTTTATTGCTAGAACATGAATATCAGCCAGATCTTCAACATGAATATAATCGCGAATGCCTGTGCCATCATGAGTATTATAATCAGTTCCAGTAATTGACATGGAGGAACGTTTTCCACAAGCTGTTTCTGAAGCAATTTTTATTAGATGGGTTGCATTTTTTGAAAGCTGGCCGAACTTCAAGGATTTCGATGCACCCGCAACATTAAAATATCGAAGAATGACAGATTTAAGTCCAAATTCAATTTCAGAGTCTCGAATCATTTGTTCACTCATGAGTTTTGAGTGTCCGTATGGATTCAAAGGAGAAAGTGGCGCCTCTTCGGTAATTAGATCCTTAGAGCCATTTCCGTAGATTGCTGCAGTAGATGAAAAAACGAAATTTTTTAATCCCGTTTTTTTAGCGGCCCTTAGCATTGATAGAACACCGACGGTGTTATTTAGATAATAGTCTGTAGGCTTTTCTATGGATTCAGGAACAATGATTTTAGCAGCGAAATGAATAACTCCAGAGATGTTTTCATTCGAAATAATTGCTTCAATGTTGTTTGTATCTAAAATAGAGGCTTTGATAAATTTAGCTTGAGGGTGGATAAGGCTTTTAAAGCCTGTTGATAAGTCATCGACAATAAGCACCTCGAAGCCAGCCTGCAACAGGGCTTCGGTCGTATGTGAACCAATATATCCAGCACCACCAGTGACGAGAATCTTTTTTTTCATAGGCGAATGATAGTCCAAGAGTTGAAGCTTTGTCGAGATTTCTATGCTCTTAACTTGAGTTTACTTTCTTAACAGTGTTAATGTTTTTTGTTTTTAGCCTATGGCTTTTTTCACTGCTTCTTTATCTGCATATTAAGCCAATAAATAATTTAGTAAATCCAGTATTTATTTTTCTTGGAAAGATAAGCTTTGGAATTTATCTTTTTCATTTCACTGTTTTTCTAGCATACAATCTCATTGAGATAAAAGGCATGAACATTGGTAAAAAAATAATTAAGAATTTGAACTAAATCAACGCATCGTTTCTATCTTAATACTTAAAGCCTCGTTAGAATCCTTATATGAAAAAATACTTCCCCCATTTAATTTTTGGATCGCTTGTAGCCTTGGCTGTAAGTTTAGTGACCTCAACAAGTCTGTTGGCACTTTCGCATATTTTAATTCTTATTCCGCTTTTGTATTTCCTAAATAAGACCCATTACACAGAATTTCCTAAAAGTGCTTGGGCACTACTCGTCTTGGCTTTATTTATTATTCTCTCAGTTGTCTTTACGCAAGATATAGCGATGAGTGGATATAAACCAATCAGTAAAGTGAAGTATTTTCTCTTTGGTTTTTTCATGATTGCTCCGTACTCATTTTATTTTAAAAATCATATAACAAATAAAAAAATTGCTTTTCTTGTTTATGCCATTGGAGTTGCAACAAGTGTTGCAAGTATTGCGGGTTATATTGGAATGAGGACTGGTTATAATTACGTTTCAATGAGGAGTGTTAATACCGATAGAAACGCTGGTTTGTCTGGAATGGTATTAAATTATGCTCATAATCTGGCTTATTTTCAAATTCTACTTCTTGGATTGATTATTTATAAAAAAGAAATAAATCAATTTATCAATGAAAAATTTCTCTATTTTATATTTGTTTTAAATCTCTTAGGACTTTATTTTAGTTATACTAGAGGGGCAATCATTGCACTATTAGCAGGTATACCTTTTTATTTTTACAAAAAAAATAAAGTTAAATTCTTAAGAGGCTTTGGTCTTTTAATTATACTTGGATCAATTATTTATTTTGCGTCTGGAAGCTCATTGATTCGCACAGGTTCTGACAACGAACGTTTAAGCCAGTGGAAGGCTGCCCTTTATGCATTTAAAGAAAGACCAATATGGGGTTATGGATATTTAAACTTCGAGAGATACTCTGTTTCTATCAAAGAAAAGTATAATATTGGACAACTTCAATTTGGAGGACATGCCCATAATAATTTTTTAGAAATGCTAGCCTCCACTGGCATTTTAGGTTTTTTAGCTTTTGTGACTTGGTTGTTTTTTTGGGTTAGAGAAATGTATGAACGAAATGATTTAGCCGCTAGACTTTGTTTTCCTTTCATAGTGACTTTTGTTGTGAGTGGTTTAACTCAATCTACAATATCACTTGGTATAAATCTTTTTTTTATAATGGCCGTTTATGCCATCGGACAAGCAAGTGCTAAAAACTATACTTAAAATTGGATTAGCGGCAGCGATCATTTATTGGCTAGTTTCAAATGGGAAACTTGATTTTAGTCTTGTTGTAAAATCATTAGAGCACCCTAGCTATTTTATAATTGGTACCATATTATTTTCAATCCAATTAATTTTAGGATCTTATCGCTTAGCTTTTTTACTGGGTATTAAATCAAATAAAATTAAAGGAAA
>JAYSPR010000151.1:0-8512 GCA_043721975.1 Bacteriovoracaceae bacterium | reverse complement strand
ACACTTCAATATAAATCCTACCTGAAAAAGGGAGCTTAAATCTTGAAAATTCCTCTATTTTAGCAGTGATGAGGTTTTCTTCTTTTAATTTTTCTTATTCTCGCTATTATTGAAATAAATGTATTCTTAAAAAAAGAGACCATATGAAGCGAAGCCTTTTAATTTTGTTTTTTTTATTCTACATGTCTTCAATTTATTCTGCTGAACAAGCTATTACTAATTTAGCAAGCGAACCTACTGAGAAAGATCTTGATAAGAGTGAAAAAGATGATTCAAGTCAATCTAATCGAAAAGATATTAGTTATCAGATTGCTTTCGCCTTTATCGGAATGGAATACAGTACTCCGGGGGCTTTAACTTGGTCTTTTGGATATTTCGCTAATGATAAAGATCAACTATTATTGCGATACACTGTTTTTAGAGGCGTTGAAGGTTATCCTAATTTGTGGATTGTTGCAGCTGGAGATAGGCATTACTTTGGTAATAGTTTTAATGTTATGGGGTCTTTATTCTATGCACATGATAAAGGCGTAGAGACACGAACTCAAACGACAATTACTTCAAAAGCAGTAGGTCTTAGCCTTAGGGTAGGAAATGAGTGGCAATGGAAAAATTTTACCATGGGCTGTGATTGGTTTGGAATAGATCATTTGATTTCTCATAGACAAAAAAAATCTATTTTAAATTCAACTACCACAACAGGAAATAGAGCTTTATTTTTGAATTTTACAATAACTAATTTTTATCTAGGTTACTCATTTTGATAAGAAGCTCTTAAAAAATTAGATTTATTGGCCATCGAAAACCAAAAAAATATTGCATGATTAATGATAATCCAATACATAAAATGATTATTGTGACTCCAAGAATTCCATAAATAACTCTAATTCTGAATTCATTAGGATAATCTTTCTTAATTACATCTTTTATCAAGTAAAAAAGAATAATAGTTGCAAAAGTAATGAGCAAAATACCAATTTTTAACATTTGAGCCCTATAGAGATTTAAAAATATTATTGATTGAAGCCTCGTCTTAATGTGCAGATTATTCTATAAATGAGTATGAAGTAGCTAACTCAAAATTTAAAGTATAGGTTTATGCCTTCTGTTATTAAGATTAAAAAATATTCATGGATCAGTTTTTCCTTAAGTATCTTCCTGCATACTGTCGTTTTTATATTAATATTCAAAGCAACTAATAAAAAGCCCGTGGCCGATAATAAATTATCTTCGTCAGAACTGATCGATTTAGGTGAATTTCAAATAGTATCTAGGCCAAAAAATAATTTCAAGACTTCATCTAGGAAAGTGCTAGCGGGAGTCGAAACACAAGCGAGTCTATCGAAAAGCTCTGCAACTGACCTAGGAAGTAATTCAAGCGGTGTTGATTTAGGCCAAGGATCGAAGGGCGGAGACAGCGGAAGATCAGCTGAGGGCACCACGAGTACTACTTCAATCAAACAAAAATATTTTTTAGAATTTAGAAAGATTGTTGAAAGTAAGAAGAATTATCCAATTCTCGCTAGGCAAAGAGAGATTCAAGGAATCGTGATTGTCTCAGTTATTATTAAGAAAAATGGGGAAGTGACGAATCATCAAATCATCAAAGGCTCAGGTCATGATATTCTTGATCAGGTGGCATTAAATTTAGTTAAAAAGATTACCCTATTTGAATCTATTCCCGATGAACTTGGGAAAGAAGACATTGAATTAAAATTGCCAATTGCTTATCAGCTCGACAATTAAATCTGTTGATTGAGTGTTTGGCCACCATTCCCCAGTACAATTTTTAATAATTTTTTCCTTTATTTGCAGGAATGCAAGAAACTAGCTAAAATCTCAAAATGTATAAAAATAAGCTTCATTCAACAAAAGAAATTTTTGTCCTTATTTTTATTGCACTAGGCTTGATGTTCTTTTTTCATCTGTCTGGTTTAGATGAAATGTTATCGAGCTTGTTTTTTGATCCCCAGTTAAGGTGGATTTATCGCGACCACTTTATCCTAGAAAATATTCTTCATAAAGGTGGCGTTTGGCTAACGATCACAATTTTTCTTTGGATCATTTTTCAATGCATTTCTAGTTATAAGGTCAAAAATAAAGAAAAATGTGTTTATTATTTATTGGTTTTAATAGCTTCAATAACAAGTGTTCTACTTGTCGCCTTATTAAAAAAATACACAACATTTCCTTGTCCTTGGGATGTCACTATTTTTGGTGGAGGGAGGACCCTTATAAGTTTCACAGAATTATTTTCATCCGAACTACCTAATGGACACTGTTTTCCTGCTGGGCACTCTTCGGGAGGTTTTTGTTTTCTTTCTTTCTACTTCGTTTCATTGGCCCTTTCAGGCAAGCGGGATGTCAGAAAGCTCTCAGTAGGACTTGGCCTAGGACTTCTTTTTGGGCTTACTCAGCAAATGCGCGGGGCCCATTTCGCTTCTCACGATATGGCCACCCTGGCCTTAACTATTTTCATTCCATGGCTTACAACTTGGGTTTATTGCCGCTATAATTAGACCATGAAATTCCAACTGACTCAAACCAAGATCATCCTTCTCGTCTCGCTGTATTTTTTACTGTTTTATAATTTTACTTTTTATTCGAAGACCTTAAGCGTTTATCCATGGAATGCGGAAAATGCTTATTCAATGATTTCTTTAACTGTCGTTTTATATTGCATGATTAATTTGGTTCTTAGTCTTTTACGTGTGAAACCAATATTTAAGATCACACTGATTACTTTATTTTTTCTGGCCATGACGGCTTCCTACGTTATGGATAGCTACAGTGTGGTCATTGACGATACGATGCTTTTGTCGGCCATACACACCGATACAAAAGAGTCTTTGGATTTGGTGACATTAAAATGGGCCATGTATTTTTTCTTTTTATTCTTACTTCCTTCATTTTTTATTTATAAAGTTAAAATTCATTATGGAACGACAAAAAATGAATTGGTCTCTCGCTTAAAATCGATAGGGATTTCCCTTCTTTTAGTCTTAGTCATGCTTCTTTCTGCGGGGAAGTTTTACGCTCACTTTTTTCGCACACAAAAAGTTTTGCGCTATTACACAAATCCAACTTATTTTTTATATTCAATGGGAAAACTGGCAGCAAGCACTGTTAAAACGACTAAGAAAACATTTGAAGCCGTGGGGAGAGATGCAACCATTAAAGGTGAGCAGAGTAAACGCAAACTTTTTATTTTTGTCGTAGGAGAAACGGCCAGAAGAGATAGGTTTTCTCTCAATGGACACACTAAAAAGACGAATCCACTTCTTGAAAAGGAAGACGCTTTAAGTTTTACAAGTGTCACTTCTTGTGGAACCTCAACCGCTGTTTCTGTTCCATGCATTTTTTCAAACTTAGGTCGCACGAGTTTTTCAGTAGAGGATTCAACTTCAAGAGAAAATCTTATCGATGTCCTTGTCCATACCAAAAGCATGAATGTTTTGTGGCGAGATAATAATTCAACATCAAAAGGTGTTGCAGATAGAGTGAAGTTTGAAGACTACAAATCAAAGGCCCTTAATACCAAATGTGATGAAGTTGAGTGCCGAGATGTGGGGATGCTAGTGGGTCTTGATGAACACATTAATTCGGCCAAAGAAAAAAATATAGTGATTGTGCTTCATCAAATGGGAAATCACGGGCCGGCTTATTTTAAACGTTATCCAAAAGAATTTGAAAAGTTTAAGCCAGTCTGTTTGACCAGCGAGCTTTCTAAATGTTCCAATGAAGAAATTGGTAATACTTATGACAATGCTATTTTATATACAGACTACTTTCTTTCAGAAGTTATAAATCTTTTGAAGAAAAATTCAGAAAAATTTAGCACAGCAATGTTTTATGTCAGTGATCACGGAGAATCCCTAGGGGAAAATGGAGTTTATCTGCATGGGCTCCCTTATATGATGGCCCCTAAGGCCCAAATAGAAGTTCCACTGGTCATGTGGTTTGGTGGAGCCTTTGGAGCTCATATGGATTATAAAAAACTTAAGGAAAGACTCAACACTCCTTATTCCCATGACAATTTATTTCATACGATCTTAGGATTATTTAAAGTGAGTTCAAAAGTTTATGATCCCCAAAAGGACATACTTCATGACGTTTTAAAAGATTAAAAAATTATTTTAAATTAGGATCAAGTTCTGCGCCAACTTCTAGTGAAAGTTCGGCGAGTTTCATTTCAAAGTTATAAACTGATTCAACGTATTGCTGATAGATTTGTGCTTTTAAGGTGTAAGACTCAATGATGTCTTTTACTGGTGTGAGACCTAGGGCCACGCCGGTAGCAGTGCTATTAAAAAGTTTCTTAGAAGATTTATAAGTTTTTTCTAATTCAATGGCCTTACTTTTAGCTTCTATGAAATCCAAATATGTTTCTTCAAGCTTAATAGGTAAGTTTTTAAGAGCAAAACTCTGTTGAACTTTGATGGCCTCATATTCAATTTGTGCAACTTTTACATTGCTAGATTTTATTCCAAAATCAATATCCCAAATGAGTCCAACACCGATTGAAAAGTCTGATTTATTAAATGGGTCATAGGCAAAGGGAGAGTTTTGATGAGTGGATTTATTGGTACTCGTCCAATCAAATGAAGAAAAGAAACCAAAGATTGGTAGCTGAGATTTTTTTTCACTCGATAAAAAAGCAGATTTTGCATCAAGCCCGATATTAGCTTTTTTAAGATCTACATTAGTTTCAGGAAGTTCTTTTAATAGGGTCGCTAGCTTAGGAATTTCTCGTGGAGTAAATTCAATATAATCTTGTTCGAGCGTAAGATCATCTTCTTGGGCCACGTATTTTAAGCCCAGAAGTCCCTGGGCCATACCTTTTTCAATTTCATATTTTTTGACTTGGGCCAGTGAGCGAAAAACAGAAAGTTTAGTTAGTTCATCAGCAGATGTTTTTTTATTTTTAGCGCTTTTCATGTCATTAATGACATCGTCTAAATCTTTTAAGGTTTCAGTGGCAAAATCATTTAAGCTCAAAGCATATTGATAACCGTAGTAGTACTCTTTAATTTTTTTGATGAGCTCTAGTTCTTTTTTGATGACATCCAATTCTTTAACTTTTTGGTTGCCGGTAGCCGCTTTTTTTAAATCACCCTCTCTATTAAAGGCATAAAAAGGAACTTTTAAATCTACTTTCGTGAGGTAGGTAATTGTGTCGACTCTTGAAGATTCTTCATAAGTGAGAGCATTACTTTTTGCACTTTTATTAGGACCTATGCCGCCTAAAATTTGAAGTTTGGGTCTGGTTTCACCATC
The DNA here is from genome assembly GCA_043721975.1 of Bacteriovoracaceae bacterium. Taxonomy (GTDB): domain Bacteria; phylum Bdellovibrionota; class Bacteriovoracia; order Bacteriovoracales; family Bacteriovoracaceae; genus Bacteriovorax. The sequence continues at coordinate 3,235 of JAYSPR010000151.1, read as the reverse complement.
AATTCTTTCGAATAAGGTAGCCGCTTTTTCGACTTCAAAATATTCGAGCTTTATTTCTGGATGAGTATGAGCTTTTTCAATTAAGCCTTTTAACAGGTACGCTTTAGCACTGACTTCAGGGCCTACAAGTGTGAAGAATAATAAAACTAATACTTTCATTTTAATTTTTAAGATTTTTTACCTGAATTGAGATTCTTGATTCTTTTAGTAATAAGATCTTTCACTCCTGCCCATCCTTTTTCTTTTAGGGTTTTTTGGAGTTTTTCATTAATGGTTTTAACCCAAGATTCTTCATCGATTGAGACATCGACGACTTTCCATCCACTAGCATTTTTTAAAAGTGTGTAACTCACATCAGTTTTTTCACCGCGCTTATTGACGGTTGAAGGGACAGTGGCTTTTTGTTCATCAATGAGTGTAGCCTTATAAGTGATTTTCACACCTTTTAGAAACTCAGGAGCTTTAGGGTAAACAGTTTTAGTAATCACTTCTTTAATGCTGTCTTCAAACCACTTAAGATCTGTTGTTGATCTTTTTTTTGCTTCTTCACCTAAAATAGAAAGAGACATTTGTTTAAAATCAAATTGAGAATCGAGTTCTTGTTTAAGGGCGGCGTTTTTTAAGGGATTTTCTTTTTGGGCAATAGTAAAGATATTTTGAATCAAGGCTTCCGGTGAGCCAACTGGTGATGTTTCGGCTTTGACGAACAAGGGAACAAACAGTAAAAAGGAAAAAATAATCTTCATATTGGACCCTTAAAAAGTGCATTTTTTTTATGGGTCAATATAGAAACAAACGAGTACCAATGTCTATTCTAAAATGGAATCTGAAAAATATTTATGTAATGCCGGTAATTGCCATTATTTTAAGCATTTGGGGTGGCTTTCAAGCCCCTAAACTCAAGGTGAATATGGATCTATCTGGACTTTTGTCAGATAAAAATCCCACCGTTGTAGAAATGAACCATGTTTCGGATATTGTGGGGGGAGGAGGTTATCTTATTGCCCTTGTCGGACCTATCGCATCACCTGAAAAAAAACTTCCCCAAATTGTCCAGGCCATTAAAAATGTTCCCCATATTCGTTATTCATACTTCGAAAGAGAAACTTATCTTTTGAGAGACAAGGCCCTTTTTCTTTTAAGTAAGAGAGAATTTCGAGAATTAAACGAACATGCTCAAGTGCTTTTTTCAGACAAAAAAGTTGATACAACTGGCCTAGATTTGTTTGAAGACGAAGGTGATAGAACAGAAGAAATTGCTGATGCAAAAAAGTTTTTTACCAACCTAAAAAGCAGTGTACCTCAAGAGCGTTATTTTTTATCCAGTGATAAAATGTACGCCATGCTTTTAATCAAGCCGGATTTTGGTTCAACTGATCTCGATTCGAGTGCAGCACTTGTTAAAAATGTTAATGAGGCCCTCTCCAAGATGGCAGGGCCAAAAATCCCTTATCAGTTAAGTGGCCGCTACGTGGAGAAAATTGAAGATAAAGCTCAGTTTGACCGCGATATCGCTAAGACATCGATCATCTCTACGGTTTTACTTATTGTTGTATTATTTTTTGGTTTAGGTTCTATGCGTGCTGGTTGGTTCACTATTGCAGGCGTTTTTATGGCCATGGGACAAACGGTTGGGCTTGCCTACTTTTTTGTCGGAAGAATAAACATTCTCACGGGATTTTTACTCGCAATTTTATCAGGTCTTGGCTCTGAATACGGCATTCATTTAGTAAGACGCTACTTAAAAGAAAGACATACAGGAAAGACTCAAGAAGAAGCCATAGAGGTCAGTTATTTAACAACTGGTCGCTCACTGTTTTCTGCGGCCATTACTTCGGCCAGTGCTTTTTTTATTTTAAGTATCTCAGACTTCAAGGGATTTTCTGAATTAGGTATCATTGCCGGTCTTGGTGTTGTTTGCATTTATTTTACTTTCATGTGCATCTTTCCCTTGGGAGCAAAACTTCTTCCCTATAAGAAACAAGGTCATATTCAAGAAAAATTTTCAAGATTCTTTTACACTTATCCTTTTAAGATTAAATACACTCACTGGTATTTAATTCTCGTGCCGGTTTTTGTTTTTGGCCTCTATCATGCTTATTTCGAATACGATTTTGAGAGGCTTCATAACTTTAGTAAAAAGACACAGGATTTAAATAAACTTACAGATGATTTGTATGGACGAGCCATTACTCCATCTGCAATTTTAACTCGTGATAAAGACCAATCGATGGCCTTGGAGAGTTGGCTTAAAGGTGATGAAAACCGCGATGTGGTGCAATTGGTGATTTCTTATCAAACACTAGTGCCTGAAGATATGCCGACGAGATTTAAGCGAATTCAAAAAATCAAAGATAAAGTGAACAGTCTTTCTCCGGTTGATATTGAAGAGAAGACGGGAATTAAGTACGACCAAGTTCAAAAGTGGTTAACAACAACTCCTTATGGACCGGAACTGATCCCAGAGTCACTGGCCGAAAACTTTGGGCCGGATAAAAATATTATGTTGGTTTTTCCTAAAGAAAGACAGGGGACCTATGAAAATATTAACCGCTATGCAGATACGCTACTAAAAGCTAAAAAACTTTTTCCCGGAATGGAAGTGGGTTCTGATACTTTAGTTTTCTCTTCTATTTTAAATCACATTATTGATGACGGAAAAATTGTTTTAGTGCTCTTTTTAATTGGAGCCTTTTTTGTTTTTTGGCCAGACTTTAAAAACGTTCGTTATGCCATGATCCTAGAAGGCCAATTAGTTTTAGGTTGTTTATTTTTAGTGGCCTTGATGGGGCTTATTAATGAACCCTTTACGATATTAAACGTGGCGATCATTCCAGCGGTTCTAGCTGCCGGGATCGATATGGGAGTTCACCAAATTCACGATGAAATTGAACACAAGGGAGAACCTCTGCATAATCCTAAAAAACGCGGGCGTTCGCTTAGTGCTGCTCAACGAATTTCAGGTCCTATTCATTTAGGTATGCTTACATCTGTTTGTGGATTTGGGGCTTTATTATTTGCCGAAGCAAAAATGTTAAACGGCGTGGGGTGGATTTCTATCCTTGGACAAGTTTCAATGTATCTTGTGTGTATGGTTTTATTTCCAACTATTAAAGATTACATTTATTCGTTTAAAGAAGAAAAATAGATTTAAGTTTTAAAGATAGTAATTTTTTCAATAAATTTGAATTAAATCTAAAAAGAGTGTACTAAGTACAAATTAATCCTAAAAAAA
>JAYSPR010000150.1:0-11358 GCA_043721975.1 Bacteriovoracaceae bacterium | reverse complement strand
GATCAGGTTTTATCATTGGGGCTCGCTGAAAAACGCCATCTTGTAAAGCCGGGGGATCATGTCGTGCTTGCTTCTGCAGGAATTGGTTACATGTGGTCGGCCATGTCTCTTCGTTGGGACACAAATACTTTTAATACAAATGAACTTCAAGATTTAGGTTAAATAAAAAAATACTTTTTAGGAGAAATTTTCATGAAAGGACTAACGAACAAAAGAGTTTTCATCACAGGTGCAGCTTCAGGAATCGGACGCGCGACTGCAGAAAGATTTTGGCAAGAAGGTGCTGAGCTCGTGTTAATTGATATGCCTACATTAGAGCAAGCTGAGCTCATAGCTTTGTTTCCAAATAAAATGACTTACATCCAAGGTGATGTAACAACACTAGATACTCAAACAAAAATTCAGACAGAAATGACGAAAGGAATTGATGTTATCGTCAATAACGCTGGGATTACCAGAGATGCGACTCTCGCTAAAATGACTGATGAACAATGGGATTCGGTTATTGCAGTTAACTTGACAGCGATTTTTAAATTAACAAGGCTTGCAGCTGCTCAAATGAAATCAGCTGGCAAAGGAGGAGTTATTCTAAACGCTGCTTCAGTTGTTGCTCACTATGGAAACTTTGGTCAGGCCAATTACTCTGCGACAAAAGCAGGAGTCATTGCCATGACAAAAACACTTTCAAAAGAATTAGGAAAAGATCAAATTCGTGTCAACGCTGTGGCCCCAGGGTTTATTGCGACACCGATGGTGGCAAAAATGCCAGAAAAAGTTCTCGCAATGATGGAAGAAAAATCACCATTAAGAAGACTAGGTAAGCCAGAAGAAATCGCTGCTGCTTACGCTTTTTTAGCAAGCGATGATGCGAAGTATATTACAGGAACAACTCTCAATGTTGATGGTGGTACAATATTAGGCTAGAAATTTTTTCACTATTAGAAGGAAGTAAAAAGAAGCCCACCGACCCGACGATTGTCATGGTCAATGGTTTGTTTGCTGATTACACATCTTTTGATGGTGCGTGCTTTTATTTAAAAGATCATTACGAAGTCTTGCGCTATGATTGCAGAGGTCAGGGAAAATCACCTAAACCAGAAAGCATTTATCATCTCGATGATCATGTACTCGACCTAGCTCATATTTTAGAACAAAGAAAACTTGGAAAAATAATTTTAGTGGGTCTCAGTAATGGGGCCCGTATTGCAATGGAGTATGCTCGAAGGTTTCCTGAAAACGTAATGGGGGTTTGTGCCTGTGACTGTTTTGATATTCCTACTCCGATGGTTAAGGCGAAACTTGGTAGTTGGCTCATGGCCCATGAAACAGGTGGACCTCTTCATCGTTTTGATATCGCTACCCCGTGGATATGGGGAGAAGATGTTTTTAATGAGAAGAGTGAATTATTCTTAAGCTATAGAGAAAAAGCGGGAAGTTTACCTGATCACGTCGTGAAAGGTTTACTTAAAGGTGCCATGGAAACTGATATTGATGTGGCCCAAATAAAATGCCCTATGCTTTTTGTTGCTGGCCGTGAAGATCTTTTAACGCCTCCTTTTTTACACGAAAAAATGGCGAAAAAAGCACCTCGTGGTGAATTTAAATTGGCCGAAGGTGGCCATGCTGGACTCATAGAAAGGCCCGCGATTATGGAAAAACAAATACTACCTTGGATTGAGAGCTTTATATGATGTGGATAGATTTTTTAGAAAAAAATGCAATAAATTTTCCCAATAAAGTGGCGATTATTGACCAAGAATCAGGTCGTCGTCTGACTTATAAAGAATTAAACGCTGAAGTAGATTCTTGGAGAAATGTTTTATTCGCGAGTGGTGTTTCTAAAAATGATTCCGTGGTCTTTTTAAATTCACAAAATTGTTTGGGTCACTTAACGTTGATGCTTGCTTGTTCAAAAATGGGAGCTTTATTTGTTCCTTTAAATTTTAGACTTTCTAGAAATGAATTAGAAGAAGTAGTGTCAAGGCTTGAGCCAAAATTATATTTGGGTTGTGGTGAAAGAGTTCTCAATGTAGAGGCGTCTTATCTTGATATTAAAAAAGTAGATTTTTCACAATATACATCTGCTAGCACAGAAAAATCATCTTTAAGCGATACGATTTTGATGCTTTTTACATCTGGCTCCACAGGAATCCCGAAAGGAGTGATGTTCCATGGACAGATGCTTTTAAGTAATCAAATAGAAACATGCCGTGGATGGGGTCTCACCAGTGATGATGTCACTTTGGTTGAAACGCCATTTTTTCACACCGGTGGATATAATGTTTTATTATTACCGCTTCTCTATCTTGGGGGCACGGCCATTTTAGCCCAGGCTTTTAATGCGGATAATGTTTTTGACTGCATAGAAAAAGAAAAAGTTTCAGTTTATTTTGGTGTTCCAACTATGTTTCAAATGCTTTTAGAAAAAGAGCGTTTTAAAACTTGTGACTTTTCTTCTTTGCGCTTTTTTATTTCTGGAGGTGCTGCTTGTTCAATTCCCATGATAGAAGAATATCAAAAAAAGAATCTGATGTTTAAGCAAGGCTTTGGCCTTACGGAAGTTGGACCTAATTGTTTTTTGCTTGATGGAAAAGATGCAATATTAAAAGCAGGTTCTATTGGAAAACCCATGCCTCATTCAAAAGTGAGAGTGGTTAATAAGTTAGGTCATGATTCTAAGGTTAATGAACCCGGAGAACTTCTTATCGGTGGCCCTCATGTTTGTGCTGGTTACTATAAAAATCAAGAAGCATTTCTTGAAACTTTCAAAGAAGGATATTTTCAAACTGGAGACCTCGTTCGCTTTGATGAAGATGGTTTCTTTTTTGTGGTGGGAAGAATTAAAGACATGTATATCTCGGGTGGAGAAAACGTTTACCCAGGTGAAGTGGAAAAACAAATTACAACTCATCCAGATTTAAATGAAGCCGTTGTTGTATCAGTTCCAAGCGAAAAATGGGGAGAAGTGGGCTTTGCCTTTGTGAAGACCAATAAAGATAAAATCACAACGGATGAATTGAGAGATTTTTTAAACCCTCTTTTATCTCGTTATAAACATCCTCATTATGTTTGTGCACTTAAAGACTTTCCACTATTGCCTAATGGCAAAGTAGATAGAAAAAATTTAAAACAAAAAGCTTTAGAAATGGCGAATTAAAAATTCAATTTTTAGGTGATTTTGTTTTAACTTTAACTCTCACTTTTGATTTTTCCATATTTGTTTTAGCAACAAAAATCATCATCACTAAACATGTTCCGACAGCAACTGTTACAATATCTAAAATGCTCATAAATTTCTCCCGAAGTGACCTAAATTACTTATCGGTTAAAAAGTATAAAAACATAAAGAAATACTTAATTAGTCAGGAATGGCCCATTAAGTAGATGAATCTGTAAGTATTCTAAATAGAGTTTCTTCATCATCTGGTCTAGTGCCAAGCATCCATTTAGAATGAGGGTATAAGACGGCAGCAATGCCAGATTCACATTCACCTAAGCATGTGACAGCTGAAACTTTAATTGAATCTTTAAATTCTGTTTCACGGATGCGATTTTTTAAATTTCGTCTCAATGTTATGGCCTCTTCAGGGGAAGATTCTTCGCCGCCGAGCTTGGTGTAGGTGCAATTCGTGCAAACAAAAAGATGTTTTTTGATCTGTTTCATAAATAATCTGTAATTGTGAAGTTAATATTAGTTTATTGTCTTTCAAAGTATTTTCTTCATTGTATAATATCGATAACATATTTGAGACATATATTTTGTTTTTTCGAATCTAAATCTAATGAGAAGGGGTTTATTATGGGACTCGGGCAACGTCAAAAAGCCTTAGAGATTAATCTCAATTCCAGTATCTATGGAACTTTTGCAGAAATCGGAGCAGGGCAAGAAGTGGCCCGCCATTTTTTTAGGGCCGGCGGAGCCGCTGGAACAATTGCGAAGAGTATTTCGGCCTACGATATGACGATGAGTGATGCTATTTACGGAAAAGAGACTTCGGGTCGCTATGTTTGTGAAGAACGCTTACAAAAAATGCTCGATACAGAGTATGAAATATTAGTTACCAGACTCCATGAAGTTAAACCTTCAGACACAACTTATTTCGCTTTTGCCAACACAGTCTCGGCAAAATCATTTAAAGGCACTGGTGAAAATCATGGGTGGCTTGGAGTAAAATTTCAACACAGTCCTGGTGCAACTCCTTCGCAAGTCATTATGCATGTGAGTATGCTCGATGCTGAAAATATTCAACAGCAAGAGGCCTTAGGTTATATTGGAGTCAACCTCGTGTATGCAGCCTATTTTTTGGCGAGAGACCGCGAGAAATTTATTGCGAGTTTAATGGATGGGCTGACAACTTCACGAATTAAAATTGACATGATTAGTGTAAAGGGTGAAGCCTTTAAAGGAATAGATGGAAGACTACTTTGCTTAGAATTAGTTAAGATGAAATTGTGTGAAGCTGTCATTTTTGATGTCGATGGAAAGGTGCTCCAGGCCTCTGAAGTTCTTTATAAGAAAAATGTTCTGGTGGTCCGAGGTGGTTATAGACCGCCGACGAATCTAAGTCTTAACATGCTTGAGTGTGGGCTTAGAAAATTTAAAATGAAATTAGAAGCTAGTGAAAAGGACAATATCATTGTGATCCCAGAAATTAGTATGTCTCAGCTTCTCGATCGTGGTGTCGTGGATAACGAAGATTTTCTAGCGCGTGTCGATTTACTGGCGGCTTTAGGACAAAAAGTTCTTATCTCAAATTCAGATTCCTATAGTGATCTTAATTATTTTTTTACAAAGTCATCTAAGAAAAAAATTGCTTTTGTTCTAGCTTCATACAATCTTGAAGAAATCTTGAATAAATCTCGCTATGAAAACAGTCGATGCGGGTTGGGATTATTAGGATCTATGGGAAAATTGCTTGAACCAGACACTAGGTTATTTGTCTACCCGGCCCGTGAGGATGAGGTGAGTGAAATTAAAACAATTGACTCAATTAATGTCGATCGTGAATTATCGGCACTTTTAATTTATTTAAAAGAAAATAAATTTATTGAAGATATAACCGATTATGATCCGAACGTTATTTCTATTTGGTCGAGAAGAGTTCTTAAAATGATTCAAGACGGAGCTGAGGGGTGGGAGAATTTCGTCCCAGTTTCTGTGGCAAAAACCGTAAAAGCAAAATGTTTATTTGGAGCAAAATGTGATGTCTAAAAATTTATTTATTGTTGGTATGATTGTTCTTTATTCACCTCTCGCTTTTTCTTGGGGAAAAACAGGGCATAGAATTGTAGGTGAAATAGCTCAAAGAAATTTAAGCTCAGAAGCTAAAAAAGGCATTAGTGAGCTTCTTGGTGATGAAGACCTGGCACGAGTGTCAACTTGGGCCGACGAAATTAGATCTAACCACAAATACGATTACGCAGGTCCTTGGCATTACGCCAGTATCCCAACTGGTAAGACGTATTTTGATCAAAAAAGATCAAAAGACGGGGATGTGATAGAGGCCCTTTTTCGTTTTGAAGAAACTCTTCGGGATCCAAAAAAATCAAAAGATGAAAAAGCGGAATCATTAAAATTTATGGTTCACATGATGGGAGATCTTCATCAGCCGCTTCATGTAGGTATGGCCGAAGACCGCGGGGGTAATTCAATCAAGCTCAAATGGTTTAAGACTGATACAAATCTTCATGCATTATGGGATGAGAGTATCGTTGATTTTGAACAATTATCTTATACGGAATATGCGACTCAATTAAATCATTTTTCTAAAGAAGAAAAAGAAAAGTTTAAGGCCGGAAACTTTTTAGATTGGGCCCGTGAATCTATGGAGCTTCGTCCACTTGTGTACGATGTGGGAAATGCTGAAAATGTTAGTTATGAATATCATCACAAGGTTAAGCCGACGATGGAGTTAAGACTTAAAGAGGCAGGGTATCGCCTGGCCCAAGTTATAAATGCAGCTTTTGATAAAAAAGATAAAAAAGATAAAGATTACTTAGCACTCGTGAATAAAATTAAAGAAAATCTATAAGTGGTGAGGGATTATGACCTTAGATAAAAAATTACAGCGTGATGTTCTTATTTGTGATGACGACAAAGGAATTTGTGAAATTTTAAAAGAATACTGTGTGAATATGGGTTGCTTTAAAAACATCGTTATTGCTCATGATGGAATCACTGCGACTCAGAAATTAAGAAATCAAAAATTTGCGTTGATTTTACTCGATATAAGTATGCCCAAAAAAACGGGAATGGATCTTATTGGGGAATTTGTCCCAGGCTCAATGAACGTGAAAGAAAATATCTTAGTTGTCTCGGGAACTTTAGATAAAGATTTGATTGCTAAAATTATACACAATAAAGTTACTAATTTTATGGTTAAACCCTTCGATGAGACACAGTTTCAAGAAAAAGTATTAAAAGTCTTATCAACTCCAAAGGCCGTCTAATGTCACAAGAAATGTTAAAATTATCCTCAGGTGATTTTCTTCTTCATGAAGGTGAAGAAAGTTTCCAGATGTATTATCTCGTGTCTGGAACTTTAAATATTATCAAACGAAAAGGTGACAGGACGGTGACTATTGGCTCTATCATTGCTGGAGAGTTAGTAGGAGAGATGTCCTTTTTAGATAAAGCCCCGAGATCAGCGACCGTTCAGGCCTTAAGCGATTGCACTCTTGTCGTCATTCCTCATGATAATTTTGAGGCCACCTTAACTCAATTGCCGGTTTGGTGCACGGCCCTCATTAACACCCTTCTTGATCGTCTAAGAAGAACAAATGCCAGACTTAAAATTTAATAGAAAAATTTTTTGAAATACTTTCTTGCTCTGATCTCGAGAAAGAATTATTTAAAAGACTTAGGTGTTCTAGGTTTTGTAATTCTTTTAGCCTTAGAGAGAGGCTTCTTAGTTTGTTGCCCTCTAAGTTGAGGCGTTTTAATTGACCTAGTTCAAAAATACTTTCTGGAATGAGTTCAAGATTATTGTGGCCTAAATCTAGATTAGTCAGTTTAGGAAGATCGTAAAAAAAATCATCAATATTTTTAGTGAAAAGAAAATTTCTTCCCAGTATAAGAGTTTGCAGTGATGAAGTTCCACATAGTTTTGGAAGTGAACTTAAGCGATTATTTTTGAGACTTAAGTAAGTTAAGTTGGGAAGTAAAAAAACTTCTTTCGGAAGATTTGAAATCTTGGTTGAGACAATAGATAATTTTTTTAAATTCTTTAAGATAGAAATATCTTCAGGGAAATAACTAAAATTTCCACCAATAATTTCTAGCTCTGTAATATCCCACTGATTAAGGACTTCGATGGGAAAGGCACTTTCTTCATCGTGGCACTTGAGAATACATTTTTTATCATAGCGCTGTTCAAACATGATTTAAAGATCCTGCACATAATGATTTTTTGCATCGACTAAAATACACTTAGGTATAATCGCGCGGTCACTTAAAGCGTAACTAAAAATAATCACTTCTTCACCTTTTTTTATAAGATGCGCTGCCGCCCCATTGATGCAAATCATTCCTGAGTTTCGGGCCCCAGGTATGACATAAGTTTCTAGTCGATTGCCACTAGTGTTACTGACAACGACGACTTTTTGTCCGGCCCATAAATCGATGCGGTCTAGAAGGTCTTGATCAATCGTTATACTGCCAATATAGGAGAGATCAGCTTCAGTGACAGTGGCCTTATGAATTTTACTTTGTAATAACTCTCTTAACATGTGCTTCTCACAATCCGTTAGGCCCTGGAATACCCAGGAAGTATAATATTGAAGTCATCGGTCCATGGCTTAAATGTTGTTGCGCCTGTTTTCTCACAATATCTTTGGCGTGAAAAGCAATTCCCAGTCCGGCTGCGGCAAGCATCGGTAAATCGTTGGCCCCATCACCAATGGCCACGACTTGCTCCAGAGAAATGTTTTCTTGCTGAGAAATGAGTTTAACTAGAATAGCTTTTTGATTGGCATTAACGATTGTGCCAATAACATTGCCAGTAAGTTTGCCGTCTTTAATTTCTAATTCATTGGCAAAAGAATAATCTAGGCCCAATTTCTTTTTTAAAGCGTCAGCAAAAAAAGTAAATCCACCCGATATGAGTGCCACTTTATAGCCCAGTGTTTTAATGGTTGAAATAAATTCCTCTACACCTTGAGTGAGGGGAAGATTTTCTAGTACATTTTGCATGCGAGAGACTTCAAGGCCTTTTAATTTTGAAACTCTAAGTTTTAGTGATTCATCAAAATCAATTTCTCCATTCATTGCTCTTTCGGTTATGAGTTTGACTTCAGGGCCAACTCCACAAAGCTCAGCAAGCTCGTCAATAACCTCGGCCTGGATAAGAGTTGAATCCATATCAAAGACGATCATGCGTTTATTTCTTCTGAAGACATTGTCTTTTAAAAAGGCTACATCAATTTTATGCTTTGTGGACGCTTTCATGAGTTCAGATTTGAGGCCTTTAGTATCGAGTGTTTTAGGAATAGAAGTCGATATCTCCATTGAAGAAAATTCTTTGGGAGACACTTTATCAATGCGCTCAATATTGATTTTATAGGTCGCTAGGATTTGTGCTAAGTCTGCAATGAAACTCGCGGTCACTTTTTGAGGCGAAACACAAGTGACAATGAATTTATCACTTTCCATTTCCATCGTAGTCACTTGATTGTCGACGACTTTGTAGCTGAGAGTGAGACCCATGAGGTTGGCTTCAAAAAGCAAATCTTTTAAAACATTTCCATTGTGATTGTTTTCTAGTCCATTAAATTCAATAACAAAACTTAATGATAAAAGTCCATGAGTGACGGCTTGACCCATATCGAGAATGTCAACTTCGTAAGCACTAATTATTTTCATGAGTCTCGCTGTGATCCCCGGTCCATCTGGCCCGCTAACGGTGACTAATATCGTTTTACCTTTCAAGAGTTGGTTCATTTGATATCCTTTCTTATCCCTTAATACTTTTTAATTGTTTCTTTTTTTCTTTTCTGATTTTTTGAATTTTACTGATGAGACCAATAGAGTATTCAATGGCCGAGTAAAGAGAAAATAAAGAGGCGAGATAAATGGCGATGGTTCCCAGAAGGGGCATATTGATTCCCCAAGGTATATCATTGGCCATTAAAAGTGGAACACCAACCATTTGAGTGGCAGTCTTCCATTTTCCTAGTGCACCGACAGGAACGCTGATGCCTTTTTCCATAGCAAGTAACCTTAAGGCCGTAATGTACATTTCTCTGAGCACTAATATAAGCACAACTAGGACGTGCACACGATTCATTGCTTGCAGCATGATGAGAGCACTAATAACTAAAAATTTGTCTGCGATAGGATCTAAAAAAGATCCAAAAACCGTGACAATATTTTTTTTTCTGGCAATAAAGCCATCGAGAAAATCTGTTATAGAAGCAGCGACAAAAGTCCAAGCGGCCACGTAGTTGAGTAAACTGGTATGAGACGCTGCCCATGAATAGTTTTGGTTTACAGCAAAGAGTGAAAAAATAATGATTGGAATCAAAATCACTCGAAACATCGTCAAGCGATTCGGTAGATTGTCAATTTCCCATTCATTATTCATTTTTTTCCTTCTTATATATATTGCCAACTTATTTTAACCTAAGTGTAGTAAAGCTTACTAGGAGAAAAAATTGGAAAGGCACTTAAGTTTAATTAAAACCGAGTTTCAGGAACTAGAAAAAAGAGTTTTTCCTAGATTTCCCTTTGGACTCTTGATGTTTAGAGATAGTACGGCATCAAAAAGGGTCTATGAAGTCAAAGATATTTCTCTCACTGGCATGCAGCTATGTTTTAGAGATGGCACTCATCAGTATAAAATTGGATCAAACATTGAAGGTGAACTTCATTGGCGCGGCTCTAATATGATGATTAAAGCAAAGATTCAGTGGGTAAGAGAGGCTTCTCTTGGAATCTCCTTTGAAACTAGTATAAGTTTTGAAGAAAAAATGCGAACTTTTTTATCTTTTGATAATATTGTTGCGCATATTAAACCACTTCATCGTTCAGAGCTCTCTATCGAACTTCCCAATAATCTTAAATACTGGCTCAAGGCCGATGGCGTTTTAGATTTATTTGTTTGGGAACACACGACGGAAGGAGTTTCTCGTTTTCAAATTCTTATTATGGAGCAATTCATTGAATGGGAAGAAGGCCTGGGAATCAAAACAGGAAAAGTGATGACACAAAGAGATCTCGAAACACCTTTAACACTTGAAGATGAATTTACATTTCAAATTGACGGATCAGTTAATTCTGAAAAAATCGAAATGGCTTTAGGCGTTGTGAGAAAACTTTCTCCCGATCATCTCCCTCTAGAGGCCCGTGAATTTTTGATTTATAAACTTGGCGGATAAGTCTTTTCACACTCCATGAACCCTTCTATAATTCTAGAGTTAATACTTGCATGGAGTTTTCCCAATGAATAGAAACTTAGCTCTAGAATTTGTTCGCGTAACTGAAATGGCCGCTATTGCCTCGGCAAGACTCATGGGCCGCGGTGATGAAAAAGCTGCTGATCAAGCGGCCGTTGACGCGATGAGGGCCATGCTTGATTCCGTTGAATGTGATGCCACAGTTGTGATTGGTGAAGGTGAAAGAGATGAAGCTCCGATGCTTTATATTGGTGAGAAAGTCGGTTCTGGAAAAGGACCTGAGTTAGAAATAGCGCTTGACCCTCTCGAAGGAACAACTGTGTGTGCGACAGGTGGATATAATTCTATATCTGTTATGGCCATTGCTGAAAAAGGAAATTTCCTTCACGCCCCTGATACATATATGCAAAAGATCGCTGTCGGCCGTGACGGACGAGGATTAATTGATATTAACGAATCGGCCAGAGAAAATTTAAGACGATTAGCTGAAGCAAAAAAATGCCGTATCGCTGATCTAACGGCCGTCGTTTTAGATAGACCTCGCCATAAAGAACTCATTTTTGAAATTAGAGAAGCTGGTGCACGTATTCAACTTATTGGAGATGGTGATGTTTCAGCGGCCATAGCATGTTGTGAACCAAACTCTGGTGTCGATATTTTATTTGGTATTGGTGGAGCTCCTGAAGGAGTTCTCGCTGCTGCTGCTTTAAGATGCATGGGAGGAGATTTCCAAGGAATTTTAAAGCCAAGAAATGATGAAGAAATTAAAAGAGCAAGAGTCATGGGAATTCCCGACATGAATAAAGTCTTTAAGCTCGATGATCTTGCCCGCGGCAACGTCATGTTTGTTGCAACAGGAGTGACAACTGGAAACTTTTTAAATGGTGTTAAATTTAAATCCTGGGGAGCTGTCACTCATTCAATTGTAATGAGATCGAGTTCTGGAACGGTTAGACATATCGAAGC
>JAYSPR010000149.1:0-2323 GCA_043721975.1 Bacteriovoracaceae bacterium | reverse complement strand
CTAAAATTATTTTTAGTATTTTTTATTGTTCTCGTAAACTTTGACCTGGTGATAATGGAGGCAGAAGGTGGACTAGTGACACAGAAAAATGGTGATATAAGAGCGGAAATTCCTATTCATGTGAATATTCGAACTGTTTTAAATTCTAAGCCACTTGTCTATGCTTCCTTCGGTGATTTCATCAAGAATAACATGATAAGTGGGGGAGATATCCCAATAGGAAAAAAGGCTGAAAATGGAATTTTTCACCTTATGGCCAACGAACAAGATCGATCAGTCAACATCAACCGCGTGCCAGCCCAATTGACTTTTAGTTTTAATATCCCGGAAGAGTCTTCTACCAGCTATATCGTTCGATTTCCCAGCACAAACCCGGAAAACTTTGCTGTGACCATAACTAAAAAAAGCCAATCTCGTTTTCCAGAAACCATCCAGGCGGCCATGTTTCAATTAAAACCTGAGACGTTCGATGCTCCCATCCCATTGGTTAATAACTTACCAAAAAATGTTCAAGTGATGAATGATTTTGTGCATCCATGGAAGATTAAAGTTGAGTATAAAATTCCTGATGAAAAATCTCTTCCGGAATATTTCATAGAAATAAATGAGATTGATCCTTCGACGTACCTAAAAGGAGATGAACTTTTCGTCTGGAATATTTTAAAAGACAGGTCACCTTCACACCTAAATAATTCTTTTAATTTGAGTCAGAAAATCTTTAATGATAACCCCTTTCATATCACCCTTCTTCACCTGGCAGTGAGATTTAGAAATACTGCCATGATTAAAGAATTGCTTTTGAATTCTTCGCAACATCCCTGGCACTCACAGTTTCCAACTCAGGGAGTGCCCTTTGCGATGGCCTTAAATTCCAGAGAAACGGCGGCACCCTTCCTAGAAGCTTTCAAAAAACTCTCTCCTGAAAACCAATCGATCCAATCGGGTCTAGAGCTGGGATTTTTAATTGAGAAGTCAAATCTCCTCGACTTACTTGATGATAAATTATCAGCTGAGTTTTTCTTGAAAGATGAAGCCTACGGCAATCTCTTAGGATACTTAAGTTTAATAGCTATAAATTATTCTTCAGATCAAAGGCTGATAAATGTCTTGAGCAAATTAAGCCCAGATAAAAGACAGCCCTTTTATTATCAAAATGGAATTTATCAAAAACTTCTCAGTGAATTCGCCAATCAAAGAAACCTGTTAAAATATTATGAAAGCACCAAGTCCTTTTCTGAGCGAGTTCCTGAGACCAAAAATAAAATTCAAAAACTATCATCACTTCAAGAAAAACTCAATTCACTTGGAATAGTACCCACTCCCAACGAATTATTAGAGTTGGCATTTTTCATGATTAAATTGAATGCTAAAGGTCAATTTGAAATGGCCGCAAAAGAAAAGCTCTTTGAATTAGCAAATCTCATTTTTTCAAGTCCTGGGGATTTTGAAAATTATTATGCTAGAGCTGCTGCTGATCCTGGAGGTGCTTACAAAAAAATCCAGCCAATATATCTTGCACTTCGAAAAAACCAAGAACCATTTTCGACACTTATGGCTGATGAGTCTCGCTTGTTTCCTACGCGTCCCAATGGATATCAGTTCACAGTATCAGGTCTCACGTATGTGAAAAAAGATAAAAGATTATACATAAAGAATATAAATATTCCCTTTTAATTTTGCTTTTTTTCACTCTTTCTTCTCATCATAGAGACGAGTGTAATTTGGACTCGACATCGTCATGAAAATGGTCGCCACTAATTTACGAGTGTTCGGCATGTAATGAATTAATCGAAAAGCACTAGCAATGGCATTGGGGATGAAGGATTCGTTACCAGATTCTGGGCCGGATGCCGAAGTGAAATTCTTAAATGTCTCACTAGAAGAATAAAGTGATTCAGGCTCACTTGGAAGTTTTACCCAAGCTGGCGTTTTTTCCTTAATCCATGTAAGGCGACACCCAACAGAATTATCCATGACTAATTTCTTATACTCACTGAATTCTCTCTCCATAGAAGAGTCCATTAAGGCAGACCACATGGGCCAATCTATGCCAGTGGCATCCCTGGCTGCCGCGCATACTCCTGTAAAAGGAGATTGCTCTTTAAAAATTTCTTTCATTATGACTACATTGGTCCCTACCACTGGACGAGTAAACTGGCTAATACCCCAATAGACCCTTTTTAATCGCTCTTTTTCTTCAAGAATATTACTCCATTCACCGAGTTTTTCTCTCAAACCGTGGCGAAGTTTAGAAGCATTAATAGCTAGCCCAAGAGTCGCGACAAAAATCATCTCTCCTTCCAGTGTTTCAGTGGATAAACAA
>JAYSPR010000148.1:0-13306 GCA_043721975.1 Bacteriovoracaceae bacterium | reverse complement strand
GAGAGCCAATTTCATTATAAATTTCTTCTCTGGGAAGAAATCCTTTTAAGATAACCCGATCTTCAAGTTTATATTTTTCTATCTGTGTTCTGAGATTTTCCAGGCACGAACTGGATTTAATCCCTATGTTGGGGCTACCGAGAAAATCTTCTTTCCCGTAAATAAAAAATTGGGGGATATTATTATTTTGGCTTAGGAGAATATAATAAGAATCTACAAGCAAGTTGATATTCTTTTGATCTGATAAGCGACCGATGTAGGCAAAAACTTTCTGTGCATGAGTATTTTTAAAAGTTTCTTTAAATGAATAATAAGGATAGGGGATGATGTGTGTTTTAGCATTTGGACTTGTTAGCCTCATGCAGGCTTGATCCCCCGGACAAGTGCCTATGAATGTGTCTCCTTCTGTCATAACGTCTAAAACCTTAAGCTTTGAAAGAGGCCATAGACCTATGGTGCCTAAGCCGTGAAGATGAACAATAAAGGGGGCATCGATGCTGAAATCATTTCTTATGTGCTTGATG
Source organism: Bacteriovoracaceae bacterium (assembly GCA_043721975.1). Taxonomy (GTDB): domain Bacteria; phylum Bdellovibrionota; class Bacteriovoracia; order Bacteriovoracales; family Bacteriovoracaceae; genus Bacteriovorax. The sequence continues at coordinate 12,782 of JAYSPR010000148.1, read as the reverse complement.
AATTTAGCAATATTTTCATTAAACGCAATAATAACGATCAGATCTGACTGAAGCAGGAACTTGGAGATTTCTCTTATGGGAGTGGTATCTATATTAAAAATTTTCGATTCGATTGATAGGTCACTACATGCTCCTTCCCAGCATTTGGAAATGCAGGGAAGTATTTCTTGCATACTAAACCATTTATAATTTTGCTCAGTTGAAATAATTGAAATTTTTTTAATGTTGATCATTTTAAAATTTCCCCCTGATTTATCACTAGGGGTTTATCTAAAATGTATAATATATTTTTTAGGGGATTTTTTTTATAACCAACCATGCTTGCTATAGAAAAAGGCTGAATGATCCCTATTTTTTTTTCTTCTCCCAGGGATAATGCCGGATTAAGAGTTAAGGAGCGAATAATTTCAAGAGAGCTGAAGCCTGCTTCAAGATAATTGATGATAGATTTTTTAGAATAATATCCTCGGTCAAAAAGGGCATTGGATTTGTGAAAGTATAGGTCAGAGCCGAAAACAATTTTTAGATTATATTTTTTTAAATCCCTTAACCTTTTCTTTTGGCTGTCATGAAAAACCTTATGATAAAAATTGAACATTTTTAGAGTTTCACTATCAAGATCAGTAGGAGTGATAAATTGCAAGTTCTTAAGCAGTAAAGGATCTAAGTTGTAGCTGTAAAAATGCTCAAGATTTTTCAACTTGTATTTTATTGCCAATTTGTAAGATTCTGGGTTTGTTGCATGAAAAGTTATTTTTTTAAATTTCACTAAACTTTTATTTTGAATGATTCTTTGAAGTAAAGCCTCCTCAATATTTCCCTCTCCCGGAGAGTTGTCGAGATATATTTTTAAGATATCAATTTTTTTATCAATATACTTTTTTAGGATAATATCGATGTCACTACTTTTATCTATAATAGTATATTCTTTTTTGACTTCCCTTAAGTTTACATTTCTTTCGAACTGACCTCTGTTTGTTGTTATTCCTGGTCCTGAGATATAAAGACTAGGGTATTGAAAATCTTCACTGATGGCTTCTTTAAGTTTTACGTCTAGAAATTCTCCAGAATTACCTAAGTCGCATAACGAAGTGAAGCCGGCATTAACATAATCCTTTAAAAAGGTAAGTGACCTTTTGATTCGATATTCTGGATCGAGAGCCATTTCTCTTTGTAGAGCTTTTTCAAACGATTGATCCTCTACGGTTTGAGTCATTAGGACATGAGTGTGGCAATCTATGAAGCCAGGAAGTAGGTACGTGTCGTTAAGTGTGACAATGTTTTTTGGGTCTTGTTTTCCAGGATCTTCAATAGCAGCAATTGTTTTATCATGAATTTTAATTAATTTATTGAAAATTAACTTTCCGGACTCTACATCAAGGAATGCCTTGGGTTTTATGTAGTACTCTTTGGCCCACAGAGGGTTAAGTACTAAGATAAAAAAAATCAGTAAATGGCTCAAGTCGCGAGCTCCTGAAGCTTGTGAAGATAGTTTGCATAATCAATTCGATCGAGGGATCGAACCAATGGTTTTAATATTCTTTGCATAAATAATAGTTCAGTCGAAGATAGAGTTTCGAAATAAAAATCTAGGATTTCTTTTTTCTTCTTACTGTTAAAGTTTAAAAGAGATAAATCAGAAGGGTTATATAAAAAAGTCAAAAAGGGTATAATCTTTTTATTTGCACAAAAATGAATGATGTCTTGAGCTTCTTGCCAATTATCTTTTTGAATTAAGCAATTCAATCTTAACTTAAGCGAGCTTAAGTTCTTTTTCTGGCGTTCTTCTTGGTAAGCTAATAATTTCTCAACATTTTTTAAGACAAATGTTAAATCACCCGGATACCTAATCTTGTGATAAGTAGCTTCTTTTAAACTATCGATGGAGAGTATTATATATTTTACTACTATTTTATCTAGTTCTCTTTTAATGTTATCGGTTAATAGCCAGTGAGCATTGGTTGTAAACATCCATTGGCAGTTAGAATTGACTTTGGAAATTTCCTCTATCAATTTATAGGTGTCAGCTTGAATAAATGGCTCGCCTGAAAGAAAGTCTACTTCCAAAATTTCATGAAACATTTTTTTTCTGGCCGGGATCCAAAAATTTTCTTCAGTATAAAATCCATTAGGCAATTTCCAAATATCACACATCTGACATTGAAGATTGCATTTACCATTCAAGTTGGCAGTTAACCTTAAAATTTTTGGATTTTTGAGATTGTGAATTTCTGCGAAGGGTAGGAGTTTATTGAGCTCGGGACATTGATTGCACTTCATGTCAACAAGTTCATTTTGACAGACGGATGTTTCTCCAGAGTAAAAATCATTCCTCCATTCTTGAATTTTTTCTGATTCCCAGATTTGATCTAATGTCTGGGTGCGAATATTTCCAAAGGTGTATTTAGAACCTTTATGTCGACAGATTCCTATGTTCCCATCCGGCTCTAAAATAATGGAGGTGAAAGGCATTACACAGAATTTGTTCTTTTTGAGTTTGTGTTCTAGAAACACATTATCATTTATCTTTTGAAGTTGATTTAAATTATGAATGATTTCTTTTAAGTTGGTTTCTATGGTATTCATTTTAATTGTCAAAATTCAGCATGGCCATTAATTCGAGCGCAGCCTTTAGGGGCGATTTTTCATTTTTAAGAACTTCTTGATTGAGCTCACTGAGTTTAACATTTGTTTTTTTATTCGAAGTGATTTTTCTAAAAATAATTTCTCTTAAAAGCTGATTAAACCAACTAACATTTTGTTCTTGCCTCTTTTTATTCCAATTTAAGTTTTGCACTGACACATCTTTAAAAGACTTAAGCATATTATAAAGTTCTTCAAAACCCTTTTTATCTAATGAAGAATTAAGTAGAACTTGGGTATTCCAAAATGATGACTGAGCAGTAATTTGCAAGGCCGATTGATATTGTGCTTGTGTTTGTTTGGCGATCTTTAAATGATCTCCATCTGCTTTATTGATAATGATTGAATCAGCTAACTCCAAAATTCCTTTTTTGATTCCTTGAAGTTCGTCTCCACCATTTGGCAGAATGAGTAGCATGAAAAAATCGACCATGTTGGCCACTTCATATTCCGATTGTCCCACACCGACGGTTTCTACTAAGACGAAGTCGTAGCCGGCAGCTTCACATAAAAGAATAGTCTCTCTAGTTTTTTGAGCGACTCCACCGAGTGTTCCACTGGCAGGAGTAGGTCTAATGAATGCGTTCTTTTCATTAGCCAATTTCTCCATTCTCGTTTTGTCTCCTAGAATACTTCCCCCAGATGTTGGAGAACTAGGATCGATGGCGAGAACGGCCACTTTATGATTTTTAGAAATTAAATATTGTCCAAAATTTTCAATAAAAGTTGATTTACCAACTCCAGGAGAACCCGTTATACTTAAGCGAAAACTACTTTTTGTCTCTTGATTGACGAGTGATTCAAGTAGTGTGCTTGCTTCTATTTGGTCAACTTCTTTGGATGATTCAATTAAAGTGATGGCCTTAGCAAGAGTTCGTCTATCGCCAGATCGTAATTTCTCTAAATCAATCATGATTATTTTCCAACCGTGCTATCTTCAATGGCCTTAATCACTTCAAGTGCAGAAACAGACACTGGGGTTCCTGGACCGAAAATTCCTTTAACTCCTGAAGCTTTTAGAAATTCATAATCTTGTTTTGGAATAACCCCGCCACAGACAACAATAATATCATCTGATCCAAGTGCACGAAGCTCTGCGATCAATTCAGGAATAAGAGTTTTATGACCGGCAGCTTGTGAAGAGACTCCCACCACGTGCACATCGTTTTCGACAGCTTGTTTAGCGACTTCTTTAGGAGTTGAAAAAAGTGGTGCGAGGTCGATATCAAATCCTAAATCTGCAAAAGCAGTGGCAATAACTTTTGCTCCTCTATCATGACCGTCTTGTCCCATTTTCGCGACAAGCATTCGAGGTCTTCGACCTTCCTTTTCCATGAATGCTTTGATTTTATCTTGAATCATTTTCCATCCTTCATCATGCTCAAACGATTGGCCGTAAACTCCCGAGACGGTTTGTGTGCTAGCATTGTAGCGTCCCCAAACTTTTTCGAGTGCATAAGTAATCTCTCCGACACTTGCTCTAAGTCTCGCTGCTTTTACTGCGAGCTCCAAGCAATTTCCTTTTCCAGTGCGAGCGTATTCACTCAACTCTTCTAAGGAGGCCATGACTTTTTCATCATCTCGATTTGATCTTAAATGGTCGAGCTTTTTTAATTGAGATTCTCTTACTTTATCATTATCAATCTGAAGAATATCAATTTGGTCTTCTTTTTTTAACTGATACTTATTCACACCTACAATAACATCTAGCCCTTTATCGATGCGGGCCTGTTTTGCAGCAGCCGCCCTTTCAATATTTAGTTTGGGAGTTCCTGTTTCAATGGCCTTCGACATGCCACCTTCATTTTCAATTTCAAGAATAATTTCCCAAGCTTTATCCACCATTTCTTTTGTGAGTGACTCCATCATATAAGAGCCTCCCCATGGGTCGATCACCTTAGTAATTTGAGTCTCTTCTTGTAAAACTATTTGAGTATTTCTAGCGATACGTGCAGAAAATTCAGTTGGAAGAGCAATGGCTTCATCAAAGGCATTAGTATGAAGTGATTGAGTTCCACCAAAAATAGCGGCCATGGCTTCAACTGTTGTGCGAATAATATTGTTGTAAGGATCTTGTTCTGTCAGCGACCAACCAGAAGTTTGGCAGTGAGTTCTTAAGATAGTTGAGTTTTTATCTGTGGGATTATATTTTGAAACGATACGATCCCAAAGCAGTCTTGCTGCTCTTAGTTTCGCAATCTCCATATAAAAATTCATTCCAATTCCAAAAAAGAATGAAAGTCTCGGAGCAAAATCGTCGATCTTAAGGCCAGACTCTATAGCTGTATCAATATATTCTTTTCCGTCTGCTAGTGTATAGGCCAATTCCAAGACAGCATCAGCTCCAGCTTCTTGCATATGATAACCAGAAATACTGATAGAATTAAATTTCGGCATATACTTTGAAGTATAAGAAAAAATATCGGCGATAATTTTCATAGAAGGTTTTGGTGGATAGATATAAGTATTTCTCACCATAAACTCTTTTAAAATATCATTTTGAATTGTTCCTGAAAGTTTATCTGGCGCCACTCCTTGTTCTTCAGCAGCAACAATATAGCTTGCGAGCACAGGTAAAACCGCACCATTCATAGTCATAGAGACGGAGACTTTATCAAGAGGGATGCCATCAAAAAGTATTTTCATATCTTCAATAGAGTCTATGGCAACTCCCGCTTTTCCGACATCACCTGAAACTCTTGGATGATCGGAGTCATAACCGCGATGAGTGGCAAGATCGAAGGCCACAGAAACCCCTTGGCCACCGGCAGCGAGAGCTGTGCGATAAAAAGCATTTGATTCTTCTGCCGTAGAAAATCCTGCATATTGTCTAATTGTCCAAGGCCTACCCGTATACATTGAAGCCTTGGGCCCGCGGGTGTAAGGAGCAAAACCAGGCATCGAATCTTGAAAATCCTGCTTTTCTAGGTCATTTTTTGTATAAAGCGGCTTTACCTTGATTCCTTCTGGGCTCATCCAAGATAAATCATCAACTGTTTTTCCTTTAGTTTCACTTTGAACTAATTTTTTCCAGTCATCTAGTTTGTCCAGTTGGTCCTGTGCTTTGCTATCCATGACTCATATCCTTCACTTAAATAGGGAAAATCTTACCTGGATTTTAGAAGGAAATAACAATGAAGTAAAATTTAATATGGCCATGCTTGAGATTGGCTTTCTAGGGGAGGAATTGCGCAAATGAGTCATGATAAAAAGATTATTTTAGACACGAGTTTACAGGCCTTTTTCTATTCTCACCTGCAAGAATTTAATGCAAAATCCATGTCACCCTTGAGACAGGAAGCCATTTTTTATTCAAGCATGGTTATGGATCAATATGGTGAATCAGAAAAATTTTTTGAGCAGGTTAATAATCGTTCAAGAGAAAAAATTCTCGGCATTAAATTGATGGAGTCCTCTCAGTTTCCTAAAGAAAAGCAAAAAATTGTTTTAAAAGATATTGCTGAGACATCTTTACTTGTTTGTGGATATTTTTATGATTCACTTAATAATAAATTAGTGGATGTGAGATATTACGAAGATATTGGAAAAATGGCGTACACCAGACTTAACTCTTTTACTCCAGAGGCCTATGACATTCCATCCTTTTTTAAAATGATGTCACAGAGTTTTAGCGATGTGACTCTTTTAATGAGTTTAGTTTCAAAAAAATATTCATCTGAAAGTGATCCTGCAATGCCTTGGCTAATAGTCAAGGATCGCAAGATCTCTTAATTTATTTTGTTTTTGTTTCACGCCCAACAATAATGGTATTCCATTTTTGTGAAAGAACTTTTTTAATATTCTTCTGGAAATCTTCATACTTCAATTCATCAATTTCTTTATTACCTTTGTAATAGTAATCTAGACCTTGTGCTTGTAAGACTGGCACCGAATAAATTCCAGCAAAATCCTCATTCGTCTGTACATTGATAAGGTTTTGACCACGAATCATGGTCTTGATTCGGTTGAAATCATCCAGTGGCAGTCCGTTGTCACGAATTCTTCCAATGAGATCTTTAATAGCAGCTGTTGCTGCAACGACTTTGTCATGGCCCGAGGCCATGTAAATACCAAAGTATCCACCTTCAATCGCAGCAAAGTGTACCGGTTGAGCAGAGTAGCAGAGCCCTTGGCGATCGCGTACTTCAACGAAGAGCTCAGATGATTGACCTGATAAATGTGAGGCGAGCATTTTTAAATAAAGGTTATCAGGAGAACCCATCTTTCCACATGGAATCCCATAGAAAATCTGAGTTTGCTCACGATTAAATTTAATGAATTTATTAATTCCAACCGTAGGCTTATATTTTTTAAATGATAAGGGCTTTGATTTTCGACTAGGAAGTTTATCAAAGAAAGGCTGTAAGCTAGAAACCACATCTTCAAGATCTAGATCACCACAATAGGTAATGAGGAATTCTTGATTTTTTAAATTCTTTTTATGAGTATCAAGGAGCATTTTTTGTGAAATGAGTTTGATAGTCTTTTCATTGCCAATTGGATTAAATGAATAAGGGTGACTTCCGAAAAATTGTTTTTGAGCTTCTCTGAAACATTGTTTAACTGGATCCTCTTTTTGGTTAACGAGTGCTCGGAGAGTAAATTGTTTTTCTTGGCTAAGGTGCTTGGTGGGCATATCAGGACTCAAGAGAGAGCCAGTGAGATGAGGAAATAATTCTTGAAAATTCTCAGTTAGGCCATGCATGAAGACACCATAAGAATTTTTACCCGAAAATCCCGAAAGGCTTGCCGACTTTTCTTCAAGTTCTTTTTTTATTTTGTCATAACTGATTTTATTATGACCTTTCGTAATCATTGAACTTAGGAATTGGTAGATACCATTATTTTTTACGGTTTCTTCTGTTAGGCCCCCTCTAATATAGGCCTGAAGAACAAAAGTAGGTGTCATAAGGTTTTGTCGATAAATAAGTGAAACACCTGGTTTTATCTTGATGAGTTTTACTTGTTGATCATTTTTAGAATACTCAATTTTTAGTTTGGCCTTTGAACTTTTATTGAGACCTTCTTTTAATTTCTTTAAGTTTTTTTGAAATGAAGTAACTTCTTTTTTGCTGTTTGCTAAGCTTGCTTCTTTGGGGATTTGTAAGCTGATGTGAATATTTTTCGAAAAAATTTTTCTGATTGAAAGATTTACACTCTTAGGTGTTGTATTTTTAATTCTATCGATAAATTCTTCTTCACATTTTATATCGCCACTTTGAGCATAACTATGCCCTAATGAAAACGAATAAGATTCAATTGACTCTCTTTCATAAATCTTTGAAGAAATATATTGATTCTTAATTTTTTGGACTTCATCAACAGCAATTCCTTTCTCAATGGCATACTCGATTGTTTCTTGAAATTTTAATAAAACTTCTTTCATGTTTTTGTGGGGAAATACAAAACGAATAAAATGAGCGCCCCCCTTTGCCATGAACATTGTTGAAGCAGAAGCGACATTGGCCAATGCCTTATCTAAAACCAAGGCATCATATAGTCTTGAGGTCTCTCCGAAGCCTAGACAATTGATTGCGAGATCTTCACTAGCAGCTTCCTTATCTTGATAGTGAGGTGCTTCTATCACCATAGTCATAGTACACATCCCAACTTCTTTTTGATGAATATCTAAGCTAGGCAGTTTTTTTAATTGAAATTCAGGAAATGAACTTTCTGGTCCCTTGGGGAGTTGGTACTGTTCAATAAGCTTTTCGAGATTTGCTTTTTCTGAAACATCACCAGCGACAATGAGTAAAGAATTTGAAAGATTATAAAAATTATTTCTGAATGAGTGAAGTTGTTCGCGAGAAAAGTTTTTAATGGTGTCTTCGCGACCGAGAATTTGGTGTCCATAGCTTCCATCAAAAGCCGCCGTTTGCAATTTAGCAAAAGCAAATTGGCTAGGGCTATCGATTGAACGCCTATACTCTTCAAAGACAACGCCTCTTTCTGGAATGAGATCTTCTTCTTTAAAAAGTGGGTTTGAAACCATATCCATCAAAATATTGATTGTATCGGGAAGCTTTGTATTTGGTGTATTAATATAATAGCAAGTATAGTCAAACGACGTGAAGGCGTTAATTTCACCGCCAAAACTTTCTACATCGTGAGCTATCATGGCCCCAGGTCTTGTTTGAGTTCCCTTAAAAAACATATGCTCGAGAAAGTGAGCGATTCCTTCGTGATCGTGTTTTTCTAAGGCACTTCCGGCCCGAAACCAAATTTGAACAGTTGCTGCTGTTGATCCGGGCGAGTTAACAAAAAGAGTTCTGAGTCCATTTTTCAAAGTTGTCATTTCGTATTGCATATTTATTCCTTAAATCTATTCTTTAATTTTAGGTGCTAACGTCTTATTATAATCCTTAAACCTCGAGAGCACCTAATAGAATTTGTCTATGTCTCTTTAAAGTTTCTTAAAGTTTTTTAAAGTCTCTTTTTTAAAATGGAAGCTAAAATAAATGAACAAAAACATAGAATCTCTTTATCTCCATTTTCCATTTTGCAAGCATTTGTGCAATTACTGTGATTTTTTTAAAAAAGTTCCGAGCAATTCAGCTTTGGAAATAAATGATTTTCATGTCTACATGAATCAGGCCATGCTTCATCATGAAAAGCTGATGGAATTGCATGGACTTTCTTGGGGAAAGTTAAAAACATTATATATCGGAGGAGGAACCCCTTCATTGTGGGGTGAAGAGGGAAGTCAGTTTTTATTAAATTTAATGAAATCTCATTGTGTTGAACTCGATTTAAATTGTGAATTTACACTTGAAGTAAACCCTGCAAGCTGGACGGCAGAGTCAATAAAATCGTGGCAAGACATTGGAGTGAATCGTTTTTCTCTTGGCATTCAAACTCTGAATGGTGAGTCAATTAAGTATCTTGATCGCATACATGACCTTAAAGACATTATTGAAACATTGGAATTCTTTAAAAGCAAAAAGGTCAACTACTCTCTTGATTTTATGCTCGGCCTTCCATACTCCGAAGAAAATAAACGCGACGTTGTGAAAGAGCTCAAGGAAGTTTTGAAATACGAGCCTTCACATTTTAGTGTGTATATTTTAACAGTCAAAGAAAACTATCCACATTTTTCTCATCTACCAAGTGAAGAATGGATAGAATCAGAGTTTTTACTTGTCTCTGAGTTCTTAATAAATGAAGGTTTTCTCCACTATGAAGTTTCTAACTTTGCTCGTCCTGGATGTGAATCCAAACACAATTTAAGCTATTGGCAATCTTCATCGGTGGCAGCTCTCGGTCCTTCAGCGACGGGCTTTTTTGCTGAAAAAAAATTGCGCTACAAATGGAAAACTAAGTCCGCGGAGGTTGAAATAGAGGAGTTAAGTGAAGAGGCTTTCTTATTGGAAAAAATATACATGTCGATGCGTTCATCTGAGGGGCTTGATTTAAATTTACTCAAGTCCAATGATTCTCTTGTAAAACTTATAGGTGACTGGGAGAAGAAAGGATACTTGCTTGCAAAAAAAGAAAATAAGATTTTTTTAAATACTAAAGGTTACTTACTTTTAGATTCACTCATGAGCGATTTATTTGCTCTTAAGTTGGTGTAAAGTTGAGGTAGTGACTTCCACAGCCCTTTAATGAGCCCAATCGAATAGGTCGTCAAAACAAAATAGTGCAGAAAAACATATAACAGACTCACAGAACGGAACATGACTAAGTAGTAAAGAGCGATGACGGCGCCATAGATCAAATATAAGTTTAAGATAAAATTTTCAGGATGAAACAAAACGAAAATTAATGTCACAAACCAGATGAGAGGAAGAAAATAGATTAATTCTTTTTTAGATGGAATCATTGCAAAATTTTGAACTCTGCACTCACCACTTTTAATGATGGATAAACCAAGCTTTTCTAAATCATTTTTTCTCTGATGATAGACAAAAAGCTTTTGTGAATAGTGCATAGACTTGTTGGCAATCTTTAATTCTTTTAATAGAAAATTTTCCTCGTTTCTAAAAAGATCCGGATTAAACCGGTGACCTTCTTCTTTAAAGAGAGATGCTTTGAACCATAAATTACAAAGAATAAGCATTCTTTCATCAGCTGCATTAGAATAGTGTGTTCCTATTTGATGCCGGCTTGAAGTTGGCCCCATACAAAATGGTGAAGTCAGAACTTTTCCAATGATTTTTTGAAAAGAAGTCGATTTTAAAGGAGTATGATCAGGGCCCCCAAAAACATCCCAGTTTTTTGTAAATTCGACGTGAGAAAAATAATCGGGTGGAAGGGTGCAGTCATCATCAAGAAAAAGAAAATATTCGCCGGAAGCTTTTAAGATCGCATGGTTTCTGGCGTTGGAGGGTGTCGTTTTATGAATAAACTGAATCTGATAATTGCTAAATTTTCGAGAGAATTTTTCAAAATAAGTAAGATCCCCATTAAAAACCACAATCACTTCGTGCATATTATGAAATTTTTCGTCTAGTCTTAAATTGCGTATCGACTCAAGACAGGCCATAAGCTCTTTTGGTCGATCGTATGTGACAAGGATAATGCTAAACTTCATAGCTTTAGGTTACGAGATCTTTGGTCTGATGACAATTTGTAAAATCTTGAAATTTAAAAAAAGCTGCAATTGATTTAGTCCCTAGCCTTAGTCTAAACTTACTAGAGGAGAAGACTTGAAAAAACTTAATTTAAATTTTTACGGACTGATGGTTAAAATCAGCTCTCAAAAAGACCTGGAAGTCATAAATTTATTGGCCAAGGATTTCTCATATTTTAAAGTCGAAGTCACAGACGATCCCAAGTGGAGTTTTTCACTAGAAATTTTTGAAGAAGCTCCACCGTGGGAAATAGTTCCTAAAGTGAAAGCAACGATGCAGACGATTAATTCAATTTGTTATGATGTCGGTGTGAATCGTTTTTGTGATTATTATGGAGAACTTTTAGTTGTTTTAGATAAGAAAAAAAACCAAGCAAAACTCTATTCACTCAATGAGAAAAAAACTCATGAAGTCGCTTACCTTTTAATTCTCTCTCGAATTGGAAAAAAAATGGATTTAATGGGGCTCCACAAGCTCCACGCTTTCAGTGTGTCTTTTAATGATATCGCCATCGTTTGCATGATGCCGATGAAGGGGGGGAAAAGCACCCTGTTAATGGAATTTTTAAAGGACCCCCGCTTCAAAATGATTTCAGATGATATCCCTCTGGTGAATTTGAAAGGAGAAATTCTTCCCTTTCCCATAAAAATTGGCTTAAGTGAGAAAGCCCACAATTTAAAAATCATTAATCCTGACATTAATTTATACCAAATGGATAGGGGGCAATACGGAGTTAAGAATTTGCTTTGCCTCGATGGAATTCCCGAAAAGATTGAGAGTCATAATAAACGTTTTAAGAAAATCATACTTATTGAGGCCTTCAGAATGAATTCACCCAATTCAATATTAAAGGAGAGCCTCCTCCCCATGACATTCTTAGGACTCTTTAAGCACGGGATCATCGGCATTGGTCTTCCGATGGTGATTGAATATTTCTGGGAAAATGGAATAGGTGATTTTTTCATCAAGACGAAAATTTTCTTTAAAAGATTATTTGCTTTTAGCATTCTTGCCATGAGAGCAGATAAAAAGAAACTCTACCTTGGTCGGGACCCCGAGGATGCCACGCGATTGATTGTAGATTATCTTACGAAGCCAACGCAGAAACAATAAAAATAGTCATATTAAAACCTAAAAAAATCTGAGTCAGTTATCTCGAAATAGTCCCTCTGACCGGATTGGCCTCAATTTTAAGTGGTATTTTTTTGATTTCAGTCTTTCTGCTTGAATTATCTTCCCTTCGGGAATTATTGTAAAATTTGAGAAAGTGTTTAGGCAGCTTTCTATTTCATTATGATTTCATTTTTCCATGCAGATTTTTTGTATTGTTTTCGGCTCACTTACCATGCTTCTAATTTTTAAAGCACAGAGTTACTTAGCATTTGGTAAACATTCTCTAAGAGAAGCGTAATCGATATTTAATTTTTGTCCAGATGCATTTATCCTTGCACTTACATTTTCTACATTAGAGACAATCTTGCCGATGCACCACTTCTAGCGAGCTCATGCATTCTCAAAGCAGCACTCCTAGCATCACTAAGCCCTGCACCGCTAAATTCCCTCTTT